>JAGRLJ010000050.1:0-19184 GCA_020441805.1 Rhizobiaceae bacterium | reverse complement strand
GTCATCGGCATCGACGGCCTGCGCGTCGCCGATTCCTCGATCTTTCCACGCCTGACCTACGGCAATCTCAACGGCCCGTCGATCATGACCGGCGAGAAGGCCGCGGATCACATTCTCGGCAAGCCGCGGCTCGCGCGCTCCAACCAGCAGCCATGGATCAATCCCCGCTGGATGGACAGCGACCGCTAGCCGGAACGAGGCGCGACGGCTTCCGGTCGTATCGCGGGCGGTCGATATCGGTTAGGCTCCGCCTGTCCCGAAAGCGGAGTCGCGCGATGAAGAACATGTTCCTGGCCTGGCAATTCTGGGCGCTGATGTCGGCCGGATTCGCGGCGCTGACCGCGATCTTCGCCAAGCTGGGCGTGTCGGATATCGATCCGGATTTCGCCACCTTCATCCGGACGGTGGTCATCATGGCGGTGCTGGCCGCGATCCTGACGGCGATGGGCGGCTGGCGGCCTCTTGGCGGGATCGCGCCGCGGACATGGCTCTTCCTCCTGCTTTCGGGCCTTGCCACCGGCGCGTCGTGGATCTGCTATTTCCGGGCGCTGAAGCTCGGCGATGCGGCGCGCGTCGCGCCGCTCGACAAGATGAGCGTCCTGCTCGTGGCGGTCTTCGCCGTGCTGTTCCTCGGCGAGAAACTGACATTGCCCAACTGGCTCGGCATCCTGCTGATCGCCGCCGGCACCGTGCTGGTCGCCTGGCGGGCGTAGGGGTCCGGGCCGGCGGCGCTATTCCGCCAGAACCCCCGAGACGATCCGGAACGGGCTCGACAGCGTGGCGCCCGCCGCGTCGAAGACGAAGGCGCCGGCCTTGCGCAGGCCGTTGCGTTCGGTGCCCGCCGTCAGCGACGGATAGAGGCCGACAAGATCGACGAAGCGGTTGTGACGCGCCGAATCCATGGGCTGGACCTGGGAAATGTCGATCAGCGTCACGCCGTTTGCGACCGCCGTCTGCTGCACCTTGGGATCCTTGACGTCGAGCGTGCCGACACGGTTGGTCGAGGCGCTGATAAGCTTCGACACGGCAAGCGCGCGGTCGTCCCCCGAGACGAGGACGGTCATCGGATGCTGCATCTTGCCGATCACCGCCATCTGGGTTCGGAAGACGTCCTCGTCGATATCGGGCGCGGCGAGAATGACATTGAGCTTCGAAAGCACGTCGTCGCGGCCCTGTAGCCGAAGCTGTCGCAGCGCCTCGACCACCAGCCAGCCGCCCATCGAATGACCGAAGACGACGACATCCGTGTCGCTGCGGCCCTTGACCGCCTCGGCCATCAGCGCCGCGAGATAATCGCGCGAATAGGTGGCCGATTCCTTGTCGGCGACATAGCCGGCGACGGCGGCCTGCGAGGGCCACGAGAAGAGGATCGGCAGGCCTTCGAGCTTCGCGTCATGCGAGATCTGGGCCAGGCGGAAAAGCGATTCCTGGAAATTGTAATTGTAGCCGTGGACGAAGATGGCGAGATGGTTCGATCCGGTCCGGCCGGGACGGATCGCCTCGCGGAAACCCGAATCCGACAGGACCGACTGGCCGGTGACGGCGAAGCTTGTCGCCGGATCGGGCCGCTTGCCCTTCGGCCATTCGATCTGCGACGGTTTGTGGCCGGGCGGGATGGAAACGGTGAGCTCCGCGTAATTGGGCGCGGTGGCCTTGCCGGCATCGAAGATATTGCGCGTCGGGGAGATCCGGTTGCGGGTGGTGACGGCATAGACCTTCACCTGCGCCGCATCGTCGGGCACCGCCATCACCGTTTGCAGCACATCCGAGCCGGGCCGCGTGCCGCATCCGGCAAGGGCGACCGGCAGGGCGACGAGGAGGGCTATGATGGACGGGCTCGGCTTCAAGGCGATCTCAACCTTTCTGGGGACAGCCGTCTATAGCAGCGGCTGTCCCCGATGGCCATGGGGTCAGCGGATGGCGCGGGCATGCTCGGGCCGAAGCCAGGCGAGCGATTGCGGCACGAGCGCGTCGGTCGCCGCCATGATGCGGGCGCGGTTGCGGTTGATGAGCAGTCCGAGGCCGATGACCGCCAGGCCGATCGCCGACAGTGCGAAGGAGAACATGATCACCTCCTTGAAAACCTCGCTGGCGAGATAGCCGAGATAGGTGGCGACGCCGATCGCGCCGAACACCGCATAGATCCGCCGGTTGAGAAAGAGGCTGAGACCGATCATGCCGATATTGATCAGGCAATAGACGAACTTCATGAGTTCGGTGCTGCTGTCGGCGAAAGTCATGCCGCCCCAGAATGCCATGACGCCGAAGATATGCAGCCAGAAGGCGAAGTCGGGACCGCGACGGCGCAATATGTCGACCGACCAGGCGATCGCGATCATGCCGAGGCCGAAATAGAGCGAGACGAGGCGGCGGATCGGGAAGTCATAATAATTGCCGGGATCGCGCGTGAACCACAGCGCGAGATCCATCGACAGGAACCAGAGGGCCACCGCCGCCAGCATGAGAATGAAGGGAAAGGGATAGCGCCAGACGGCGATCGCGGCGGCGATGACGGTGCCGATCTCCATATAGATCCAGCTTCCGTTCACATAGGGAAAGAAGTTCTTGTACTGGCCGGGATCGCCCAGCGCATATTTCCAGAGGTCCAGCCCGTCCTGCACGCCGTAGACGACGAGCGGCGTCATGGCGACGGCAACGGCGATCAGCAGGCCGGCCGGTATGCGCAGCGACCGGTTCCTCCAGAGCATGTGGCCGGCGGCGAGGAACACGATGGCATAGGCGACGCCGCAGGCCGCCAGCGCCCAGCCGCCCATGCGGTTGAAGGCCTCGTTGGTGAACAGGCCCATCGCGCCCATCACGATCAGGGCACCCGCGTACCACAGCACATGGGTCAGGTCGAAGCGCGGCGCTGTCGCGCCCGGGCCCTGGCGGGCCCTGAGGAAGGTATCGATTTCGGCGAGCTTGGCGTCGTCGATCAGTCCGGCATCGCGGACTGCTTTGAGGTCGGCATCTGTGAGCATCTGGTTTCTCCGTGCGAGACGATGCATGAACAACGTTCATGAACGTTGTTCTATTCGAGTGCGGAAAAAATGTCCAGAGCCTTTGCCGGTCAGGCGCGCAACATCTCGATTCCGGCGGCGCCGAGCATCTCGGCCTGTTCCGGATCGGCTTCATCGGAAAGGAGGACGCCGGTCGCCGCGTCGAGCGGCATGATCGTCACCGGGGAAGCGTGTCCCAGCTTTTCGGCGGTCAGCGCGACATAGGTCCGCGCCGATTGGCCGGCGATCTGCCGCTTTATGGCCGCTTCCTCGAAATCGCCGGTCGAGAAGCCGTGCAACGGATGGGCGGCGGTCGCGCCGAGGAAGAAGATATCCGGCCGCAGGGTGGCGATCGCGGCGCTCGCCGCCGCTCCGACCGCGACCATCGAATGCTTGTAGATCCGGCCCCCGATCAGCACGATCTCCACGCCGGCGGAATGCTCGAACTCGCCGGCGATGGTCGGGCTATGGGTGATCACCGTCAGCGCGATCCCGGCGGGCAGGGCGCGTGCGATCTCGGCATTGGTGGTGCCGCCGTCGAGAAACACGGTGTCGCCGGCCCCGACCAGCGTCGCGGCCAGCCGGCCGAGACGCTTCTTCTCGTCGGAGGCGACCTGCTTGCGGGCGGCGAAATCGGGCAGCGAAGGCTGTAGCGGCAGCGCGCCGCCATGCACGCGCGCCAGCAGGCCCTCCGCCGCCATGTCCCGCAGATCGCGGCGGATTGTGTCTTCCGACAGGCCGAATTCCCCGGCGAGGTCCTTGGCGACCAGCCGGCCGTCGCGGTGCAGGCGGTCGAGGATCAGGGAGCGGCGTTCGGTGGTCATCATCGGTCTTGACTCTTTCACGAAGTTGCACGATTTTTTCTGAAAATAGTCCGATATCGGCAAAATATTAAGCGATTCGGAATTTTCGTGCAATTTCAGGAAGGTGGGGGACAGGACATGCTGATACTTATCGCGGGACCGTATCGATCCGGCACTGGAGACGATCCGGAAAAAATGGCGGCCAATCTCGCGGCGCTGGAAGCGCCGTCCTATGCCCTGTTCCAGGCGGGACATATGCCGATGATCGGCGAATGGGTGGCGCTGCCGGTCTGGAACGCGGCGGGCGGACGTAAGGTCGGCGATGCGCTCTATGAGGAAATCTTCCACCCGGTCGCCCATCGGCTGCTCGCCCTGTGCGAGGGCGTGCTGCGCCTGCCCGGCGAATCGAGGGGTGCCGACAACGATGTCCGGATCGCCCGCGAGCGCGGCATTCCCGTCTGGTACGATCTCGCAGCCGTGCCGGGCGTGGCGGCCTGACCGGCCCGCTACAGAACGGGCTCGGCCGCCTCTTCCAGCAGCCAGTCGCGAAAGGCGACGATGCGGGGATCGGCGGCCGATTCGTTGGGATAGACGAGGAAATAGGCGAACTCGGCGGGGGCCTTGATGCTGAGTTCGAAGGGCCGGATCAGCCGGCCCTCGGACAGGTCGTTCGCCACCATCGCGAAGTCGGCCAGCGCCACCGCCTCGCCGGCCAGGGCTGCCTCCACGGCATCCGAGGAGGTGCCGAACACGACGACCCGGCTATCGTCGAAGTCGTGGATGCCGGCGGCCGCCATCCATATCTGCCAGTTGGGCCAGGTCACGCCCTGGCGCGACCACTCGATATGCGCGAGCGTGTGATGCATCAGGTCGCGCGGCTCGGTCAGGGCGCGTCCGGATTTGAGGAGACGCGGGCTACAGACCGGCACGACGACATTGTCGAACAGCCGGTTGGTGGTGAGGCCGGGATATTTGCCGCCGCCGTAGCGGATCGCGACGTCGATGTCGTCGACGTCGAACTCCCGCAACTCGTAGGACACCTCGAATCTGAGCTCGATGCCGGGCTGGCGCTTGCGGAAGTTCTCGACGCGGCGCATCAGCCATTTGGTGGCGAAATGCGGGTCGAGGGTCACCTTGAGCTGGGTCGTGACGCTGCGGGACATCTTGCGGACCCGCGATGCCGCCCGGCCCAGTGTGTCGAGCGCTTCCGTCGCCGCCTCGAACAGAATCTCGCCTTCCGGAGTGAGATGGATGGAGCGGCTCGAACGGACGAAGAGCCGTGCGCCGATCTGGTCCTCGATTTCCTTGATCTGGTAGCTTACCGCGGCGGGTGTGAGGCCCAACTCGTCCGCCGCACGGGTGAAATTGAGGTGCCGGCCAGCCGACACCAGCGTTCTAAGGGCACGGGTTCCGGGCAGCGCGCGCATTTTTCTTTCAAGAAAAACTTAATGATAAGAACAGAACTATTCGTTTCTTCTTTTTAAGTCAACGTCACATAATGGCGCCAGATCGAAAACTTCAAGCTTGACTTGAAAACCAGGATGAGCCCGCCATGTTCGCTGAGACCTCCCCCTCCGTTGCCTTTCCCGCCTCCGGCTGGTTCCGGTTGCCGCGCCTGAACCTGCCGAAAGGCTTTCTCCGTCGGCATTCCAGGGCGCTGCCGCCCGAGATTCGCCGGCTTTCGCCCCACCTCCTGCGGGATCTCGGCATAGATCCGAATGTATCGGGCCGGCCGGACTTTCATCTGGTGACGCCGCCCGACCTGTTGCAGTCTCCCCGGGCATTGGCCGAATTCCTGGCGGTGACGACGCGCTGATCGGTGACGATTGCATGTATCTCCAAGAAGCGGTTGCGACCGATTCTTGGAGGTTTCCGGAATAGCTTCAAAAAGAATTCGATTGACGCCGGACGTTTTTTCGATGACCTCGATTGGCGTGGCCATGGAAAGCTTTTCTCGAATATGTTCTTGGTGAAGGGCAATGTTCGCGGGCTTTCCATTTGGCGACGTCTGAAGGATTGGGAAACGTCGCCGGGATTTGATCGTGGGTTTGTTTGGCGACCGCAGCTATGCGGAATTCGGAGTCCTGTTGCAGGCAGCCAATGCCGCCTTCGGAAAGCACGCGCCCGGCGGCTGGACGCAGCTCAAGATGTCCGATCTCGGCATCGACCAGTCGGGCGACACGTTCACCAGCCGCAACGGCCGCGGCAAGGCGATCGTCCTCGAAAAGGGCGACCAGTTGATCGTCGCATTCCGGGGCAGCGATAAATGGAACGATATCAAGGACTACGACAATATTTCGATCGTGAAATCCTATTCGCGGCAATTCGACAAACTGCTCGACAAGGTCGCGAAATACCAGGACGCGCATGACAAGGAGACGACCTTTACCGGGATCAGCCTCGGCGGCGCCGTCACCAATATCGTCGCCGACAAGGCCGGCCACCAATGGGGCGGAGCCTTCGAGGATTCGTCCTTCGTCGGCATCGCCAGCGCCTACCTTTCCAATCACGGCCGGCGGGACCTTTTCAATTTCGGCATGCAGAACGACCTGATTTACGGGATCGTTCCCGGAAGCTGGAATCCGGGGTCGCGCCAGTTCGCCGCGGAGCATGTCTATATCTACGAGAACCGGCGCTTCTGGAGCGACAATCTCGACGACAGCCTGCTGCCGCACCGGGTGGGCGGCCTCAACCGGGCGATCGCCTCGCTGGAGGGGCTGGTCGTGGACGGCGGCGGCCTGCTGGTCGATGCGCTCAGGCCCGACAGTTACCTGATCTTCGACAGCACGAAGGAAACGCTGAGGGTTCGCGAGCTCCACAATCCGCGCAAGGAACTGGTGACGGTCGTCGGCGAAGGCCGGGCCGACCGTATGGCGGGCACCGGCGGCGGCGACCGCTTTTACGGCCTGGGCGGCGATGACGAGCTGATCGGCAAGGCCGGCCGGGACGAATTGCATGGCGGAGCCGGGGACGACTGGCTGAGCGGCCGCGCCGGCCGGGACGTCCTGTTCGGCGACGGGGGAAACGACCGGCTGATATTCGATACCCATGGCGATCGCGGCGAGGGCGGCTCCGGCCGGGACTGGTTCGTGATTCGCACCATCGAGCACAGGGAGGGCCGGCCCGCGACCGTCTTCCTGCCGGATTTCACCCCCGGCGAGGACAGGATCGTTTTCCGGGAATTCGATGGCGACCGGCACCGCAAGGGCGATCAGCCGCTGCATTTCGTCGAATATGCGGTCTATGACGCCTCGGACGGCCTGAGCCCGCTCGAGCGCGGCCATGTCAACGACCGCAGGCCGGGTGGCGTGACGATCTTCGAGGACGAGAACGGCGACACGCTCTTGATCATCAATCGCGACGGCGACCGGGGCCGCGAATTCGAGATCCGCTTCGACGGCGCGCTCGGCGATTTTTCGAGGGATATCCTGTTCTGAAGCCGATGGCGAAGCGGCCCCGCGTGCCGCTTCGCCATGGATCTTCAGCTTTCCGACGAACGTGCGGCCCACATGTCCCGGAACGCCGGGCGGTCGTGGCAGCGTTCATACCAGGCCACCAGATGCGGATGGGCCTCGGTGAGCGCGCTTTCCGACATGGCATAGCGGCAGATCTCGGCCACGTTGAGGTCGGCCACGGTGAAACGGTTGCCGATGAGATAGTCCGTCGTTGCGAGATGCCGGTCAAGGATCTCGAACGGCCGGCGCAGCAGCCGGGTCGATGCGGCGACCGCGTCGCGGCCGCCCGGCGTGTCGGCTATTGCCGCGTCGTGGGTGAGCACGATCCGGACGGCCTCCGGCTCGATCTCGTTGACCGCCCAGAACGACCAGTTCTCGATCATTCCCTCTTCCTCGAGGCTTTGCGCGGCGAGCGGGCCGCGATGCTTGCGCGCCAGATAGAGATTGATCGCGATCGATTCCCAGAGCACCAGCCCGTCGTCGTCGATCGCCGGTATCTGGCCGTTCGGGTTGATCGTGAGGAATGCCGCCGACCGGGTGTTCAAAACCGCATCCGGCGCCTCCGGATCGGCCAGCCGCCGGGCCTGGATCACGGGCACGCCCTCGAACGCGATTCCCAGTTCGCGCGCCATCCAGTAGTTTCGCGAGGCGCGCGATCGATAGACGCCGTAGATCTTCAGCATCGCTGGTCTCCCTTCCTTGGTTGCCGGGGCAAGATGCACAGAAATGCCACCTCGTCCAATGAAAAGGGGATGACATGGCCCGGCGACGCGGTCCCGTGGACTGGCCGGATCGGGAAAGGCGTGTGGCCGGTCCTGTCGGGCTGCGCGAAAATAATCCGGAAACGCGTCCGCCGTTCAGCCTTTGGTAACCAGGATCGGTAACCATAACAGTCAGTAAAAGCGTATTGCGTATCGGTGAGTATCACATGGCGGCTTTGTCTTCGCGCGCTCTTTCACCCGAGCCTTTCTCGGGTGCTTCCTGGCTCGATTCCATCATCAAGGGCGATTGCGTCGCAGCACTCGAAGCGCTGCCCGACAAGTCCGTCGACGTCATCTTCGCCGACCCGCCCTATAATCTCCAGCTGGGCGGCGCGCTGCACCGGCCCGACCAGAGCCTTGTCGATGCCTGCGACGACGACTGGGACCAGTTCGCGAGCTTCGCTGCCTATGACGCCTTCACCCGCGCCTGGCTGCTCGCCTGCCGCCGGGTGCTCAAGCCCAACGGCACGATCTGGGTGATCGGTTCCTATCACAACATCTTCCGCGTCGGCACGGCGTTGCAGGACCTCAATTTCTGGATCCTCAACGACGTCGTCTGGCGCAAGACCAATCCGATGCCGAATTTCAAGGGCCGTCGCTTCCAGAACGCGCATGAGACGATGATCTGGGCGAGCCGCGATCCCAAGGCCAAGGGCTATACGTTCAATTACGAGGCGATGAAGGCCGCCAATGACGATGTGCAGATGCGCTCGGACTGGCTGTTCCCGATCTGCTCGGGCGGCGAACGGCTCAAGGGCGCCGATGGCAAGAAGGTACACCCGACCCAGAAGCCGGAGGCGCTGATCGCCCGTGTCCTGATGGCCTCGTCGAAGCCCGGCGACGTCGTGCTCGACCCGTTCTTCGGTTCCGGTACGACGGGCGCCGTGGCCAAGCGGCTCGGCCGCCACTTCGTCGGCATCGAGCGCGAACAGGACTATATCGACGCGGCGACCGCGCGCATCGCCGCCGTGGAGCCGCTGTCCGGCGCCGAGCTCTCGGTCATGACCGGCAAGAAGGCCGAGCCGCGCGTCGCCTTCAACACGCTCGTCGAGGGCGGCCTGATCCGGCCCGGCACGGTGCTGACCGACGCCCGCCGCCGTCATTCGGCCATCGTCCGGGCGGATGGTACGCTGGCCTCGGGCGGATCGGCCGGCTCGATCCACCGGGTGGGTGCCCTCGTCCAGGGCCTGGATGCATGCAACGGATGGACCTTCTGGCACTATGACGACGGGAAAACCCTGCTTCCCATCGACACATTCAGAAGCATCGTCCGCAAGGGGATGGAGGAGGCGGGCGCCTGACCTCCGATCACGCCCGCCTTCGTCCACCCCTCTTATTCGCCTCTCCGGTTTCGTCCTTCAGTCCCGGAGAGGAAAATGGCCCAGGGAGCGCAAGCCCCCTGGGCTGTCTTTTGGAACTTGCCGAAGACGTCCACGACAAGCGTGGTGATTGACGTATGTCGGATCATCGTCGATGCCGCGCTGGACGGCCTTGACGTCAGGATCTTCATCAGGACCATGCGGTGATGCAGGCCGGGCGAGGTCCCCTTGCAGCCCGCGTCGGCGCTGCCTACCTTAATGGTAACAAAATTCCCTGAGACGGTGCGCGATCGCAGCGTTCCGGCATGCGGCGCGGCACCAGGAGAAGACCCATGGACATATCGACCATCAGGCGGTCCGTCGTGGCGGTCCGCGCTTCCATCCCCGAGGATGCCTTCACGTCGAACACGCTCGGCACCCTGCGCGAGGGCTCGGGCGTGGTGATCTCGCCGCGCGGCCTCGTGCTCACCATTGGCTACCTGATCACCGAGGCCGAGGAGGTCTGGCTGACCCGTCACGACGGCAAGGTCCTGCCGGGCCATGCGCTGGCCTATGACCAGGAGACCGGCTTCGGCCTCGTCCAGGCGCTCGCGCCGCTCGATCTCCCGGCGCTGGAGATCGGTTCGTCGGCCGTTGCCGAACTCGGCGACGAGGTCAGCGTGATCGACGGCGCGGGCGAGATCGGCAACAGCCATATCGTGGCCAAGCAGGAATTCGCCGGCTATTGGGAATATCTCGTCGACGAGGCGATCTTCACCGCGCCGGCGCATCCCTCCTGGGGCGGCGCGGCGCTGGTGGACAGGGCGGGCCGGCTCATCGGTATCGGCTCGCTGCGGCTGCAAATGAGCAAGGGCGGCGCGGTCGCCGATATCAACATGATGGTGCCGATCGACCTCCTGCCGCCAATCCTCGACGACCTCGTGACGCGCGGGCGGGTCGACAAGCCGCCACGGCCGTGGCTCGGCGCCTTTTCCGCCGAAAGCAGCAACGGCGTGGTGGTGATGAACGTGACCCCGGGCAGCCCGGCCGCCGAGGCCGGCCTTCGTCAGGGCGATGTGATCGCCGAAATCCGCGACGGCGACGTCGAGGGGCTGGCGGATTTCTACCGCAAGGTCTGGAAATCCGGCCCCGCCGGCGCCGAAATCCCGATGCGCGTTCTGCGCGACGGCCGCGACGCCTGGCTCCGCGTCAAGACCGCCGACCGGCAGAGCTTCCTGAAGAAGCCGCAATTGCAATAGCCCGCCGCGCCGGCGGAACCCGCCGTATGCCGCCGGCGGGTTCTTCCCGTCGGGATGCCGCTCCGAGCCCCGCGCCGGATGGCGGTATTGCCGTCCCGAATATCGTCCTGTCCTCGTCCGTCTTTCCTCCATGCGCGGAAACGGCGGGAGTTTCCAGCGCCGATCAATTCGATTAGAATTCCCGCGGACGTTTTCGGGACTCATCGACATGTCGCGCGCATCGCAACCATTCACGCCCCTCCGGGATCTGGAGGCGAGGCGCCGTTGGTCAGGGCCGGCCATTGCCGGCGTGCTGACGCAGGATCTCGCGGAATTCTGCCAGAGCGGCGTTAGCGTCATCCTTGCCGCGCGCTCGGCGCGCGGTCTTGCCATTGCCGGGTTGGCGCTCGCCTGCCGCATCACGTCGGAGGGGCGGATGCGCATTTTGCTGCGCGGGCCGGCCAACGGGCCGATCCTCGCGGCGCTCGACGCGGATTCGCCGATCGCGGTGACATTTTCCGAGCCATGCACGCATCGCTCGATCCAGGTCAAGGCGCCGCGCGCCGCGCGGGCGGATGTCGAGGCCGGCGACACCGAGGAGATCGAGCGTCAGGGCCGGTCCTTCGGGGAACAGCTGATCCGCATCGGCTATACGCCTCGCTTCGCCGATCATTACCGCGCCTATCGTCGCGACGAGATCGTCGCGCTCGAATTCCTGCCCACGGATGCCTTCGTGCAGACGCCCGGGCCGGGCGCGGGGGAGCAGCTTGCATGACGGCGAATGGCGATATGGACAGCTTCACCCTCGAAATGCTGCGCGACTGTTTCGAGGGCTATGTGCCGTCGGTGATCGCCACGACCGGGCCGGACGGCATGCCGAATGTCTCGATGCTGTCGCAGGTGCACTATATCGATTCCACGCGGGTCGCGCTGTCCTACCAGTTCTTCAACAAGACGCGCCGCAACGTGCTGGCGACGCGCCGCGCCTCGATCATGGTGCTGGACCCGGTGAGCATGGCCCAGTTCCGGCTGGAGCTCGAATATCAGGAAACGCAGACCAGCGGCCCGCTTTTCGAAAGCATGAAGGCCAAGCTCGCCGGCATCGCCTCGCATAGCGGGATGCAGGGCGTCTTCAGGCTGCTCGGCTCGGACATCTACAGGGTAGTCTCGATCGAGCCGATCCCGGGCGAGCGGCTCGAAATCTGTCCCGGCAAGAGCAACCTCCTGCCGGCGACGCGCCGGGTCTGCGCCGAGCTTTCGCGCTGCGCGGATCCCGACGAACTGTTCGACCGGACGCTGGCCGCGCTGCAACAGCATCTCGGCATCGAGCATGCGATCGTCTTGATGCTGGATGCGCCGCGCGCCCGTCTCTATGCCGTCGCCTCGCGCGGCTATCCGCTTTCGGGCGTCGGTTCGGAGGTCTCGCTCGGCGAGGGCGTGATCGGCGCCGCCGCGCGCGAGAGCGTGCCGGTGCGGATCGGCCATATGAGCTCGGACTATTCCTATGGCGCGGCGGTGCGCGAGACGGCGCAGGCCTCCGGCCTCGACTGGGCCTCGTCGACCGAGATTCCCTTTCCGGGGCTCGCGGCGCCCGAAAGCCAGGTCGCGGTGCCGATCCTCCGATACGGCCGGACCATCGGCGTGCTCTTCGCCGAAAGCCGCGACGTGATGAGCTTCGGCTACAATGAGGAGGATGCGCTTGCCATTGTCGCCGACCATCTCGGCGCAACATTCGCGGCGATGGAACAGGCCGAGGCGGCGGAGGAACCCGAGATCCGGGTCGCGCCGCCGGCTGCGAGAGCCGAGGCGCTCGTCGTGCGCCACTATCCGGCCGACAATTCGATCTTCCTCGACGGCGACTATCTGATCAAGGGCGTGGCCGGCGCGATCTTCCGCAAGCTCGTGCGCGAATATGTCGGCGAGGGGCGGAACGAATTCACCAATCGCGAGCTGAGGCTGGATCCGGTGCTGCGCCTGCCGGCCTTCTCGGAAAATCTCGAGGCCCGGCTTGTCCTGCTCCATCGCCGGTTGTCCGAACGTTCCGCCGAGGTGCGGATCGAGAAGAGCGGCCGGGGCCGTTTCCGCCTGATCGCCAGCCGGCCGCTCGCGATTGAGGAAATTTCGGGCGAGATGCCAGCGGCCCGGTCGTCATGACATGATCGAATCCCGGACCGGCCGCTCGACGGGATGCACGCGGCGGCTGAAACAATAGAAACAATTGCGATGGGGGCGGGATAAGTTCGTGAAGCAGATCTCTCATAATTTGCCGTCGAGGCAAATATGAGAGGCAATGTTCGTGAAGACCGTCAAACTGAAGAGCTCTACGATCACCGTCAACGCCGACGAGGAGGAAACGAGCTACATCGTCGGCAGGACCGTGACAATCGACACCTCCGGCAAGGGCATCGCCATGAACGGAGATGCCAAATATCGCGCCCTCGATGTCGCGGGAACCGTGCATGGCGGCTTCACCGCCGTCCAGATCGACAGCCAGCCGTCGCCGTTCGGCGGTGTCCAGGTGCATGTTCGCGAGACCGCCCGGTTGACGGGCAACAGCCATGGCATGGTCGTATACGGACAGGGGCATCTCATTGACAATGCCGGCGATATTTCGAGCGAAGGCATGGGGATATATGCGGCCGGCATCGACTGGCACGGGGGCAAAGGCGAGGGCATCAACCTGCTTGTCAACCATGGCGTCGTCCGGGGCGGCGAGCATGCGATCACGGCCAGCTACGAATACGACAAGGTTCTCAACAGCGGCCGGATCTTCGGAGATGTCAGCCTTGGCGAGGGCGACGATATATTCGTCTTCAAGGCTGGCAAGGTGACCGGCGCGGTCGAGGGCGGGCTCGGCGACGATATCTATGTCGTCCGCAAGGCCGGCCTGGTGATCGTGGAGAAATTCGACGAGGGGATCGACAGCCTCCATTCGTCCGTGTCCATCGCGATGCCGGACAATGTCGAGAGGCTCCACCTCACCGGCAAGGCCGATATCGATGCCACGGGCAGCAGCGGCGCCAACCGGATCTACGGCAATGCCGGCGCCAACCGTATCGATGGCGGCGGCGGCATGGACCATATCGACGGCGGCAGGGGCAACGACATCCTCACCGGCGGCGCCAGCGCGGACGAGTTCCGTTTCGCCCAGGGTACCGGCAAGGACATCGTGACCGATTTCACATCCGGTCTCGATGAAATCCAGCTCGGCGACCTCAGGGGCGCGAAGGACTTCGACGACATGCTCGCCAATCACATATCCGAGAAGGGCGGCGACGTCTGGATCGCCTATGGCCATGACGTGGTCATCGTGAAGAACACCGCCGCCGCCGATCTCAAGGTCGGCGACTTCGACTTCGGCTGAGGCCCCTCGAAGCTCAAATCGAACACACGGCGCCGGCGGGCAAATTTGCTCGCCGGCGTTGTTCGTTCTCCCCCGGAAACCGGCAAATCCAGCCCTTAGCAATCTTTGAGTATTCGCTGAGGGAACTCTTAGCGAGAGGTTAGCAATGGCTTGGCCTATGAGCCCCGTCATCAGCGTGCCACCGCCGCGACCACGATTGAAAGGCCGGCGCAGGCAGCGTTTCGAACAACCGCTTTCCGAGGTGCGATATGAATTTCGATCTTCCCGGGCGCCCGATCGCCGGTGAAGCCGCCGCCCGCGACGGGGGCATGTCCGTCATGTCCGCGCGAACCGCTCCACCCACTCCGCTCCGCAATCCCCGATCGTCGTCCGCCACGACGCGGACCGATGTCTGAACCGGCGCCCGCCCGCGCCGGGCATGCCTCCAATGTCCCGAAGGAACGAAAGATGCCAAGGATTTCCCGCTTTTATTTCAGCATGGCCATTCTCTATCTGCTCGCCGGTATCGGCGTCGGCCTGAACATGGCGGTCAGCCAGGACCACAGCGCCGCCTCCGCCCATGCGCATATCAATCTGCTCGGCTGGGTGACGAGCGCCGTCTTCGGCGGCTATTACGCGCTCAATCCCGAAAAGGCCGAGGGCTGGTTGCCGTGGTCGCAATACGCGGTCTACGCGCTCGGCCTGATCGTCATGCTGCCGTCGCTCTATCTGCTGTATAGCGGCCGGCCCGAGATCGAGCCGCTCGTGGCCGCCGGTTCCCTGGCGGTTGTCCTGGGCGTGGTGCTTTTCGCCGTCGTTATCTTCACGCGTGGCCGCCCGGAAACCGCCGCGGGCGGCGATGCGATCCTGCCCGCCGAATAGACCGGGATGGTCGACCCGACATGCCGGGCGGGATCCGCCGCCCGTCCGGCTCAGGCCTGATCGCTTCCAGTCGGGGGCGATCAGGCCGCCTTCTTGCCGGCGGCCTCGGTTGCGCCGTCGCGGGGCTCGCTCCGGTTGGTGAAATGGGCATTGCCGAGCCCGGTGCCGATCGTCACCACGGCCCAGTGGCGGGCATCCTGCATGAAGGGGATCTGCGACAGGCCCTGCACCACCGCGTCATTGTGCATCAGCACGAAGGTGGGCTGCCCGGCGATTTCCGGTATCGCCTTGCGCAGTGCCTTCGGCAGGTTGAAATGCTCGCTCTCCCAATTGCCGCCCGGCAGGTTCTGCCCGCCGCGATCGATCGCGCCGCCCGCCTCGATGATACCGGGGCAGGCGACGCCGATGACCGGCGCGAGCGTCATGCTGCTTTTGCCGGCCCTGGCGATCAGGCCTTCGATCATCTCCACAAGCTCGGCGATGGCGGCGCTGCGGGCCGGTTCGTCGTCGGCATGGCGCCAGCGCTCGGATTTCCACACCCTGGCCTCCCTGAGGTCGGGGTGCTTGTCCATGTTGAGTTCGACCACGCCGGCGCGCATATTGGTGCCGCCGATATCGACCGCGAGGATCGCATCGTTTCCCTTGAGCATCCAGGCGGGCATCAGATGCGCCGCGCCGATCAGGCCGGCATCGTCGGGATGATGCACGATGGGCATGAGATCGATCCGCCGGCCCTCGCCCTTGAGAAGAACGCCGGCGCGCGCGATCGCCAACTCGCCCACGCCGCTGTTGCGAAAGCCGCCGCCGACGGCGATGCGCTCGGTCTCCTTCCAGCTCGCCTGGGCGAGGTAGCGGCGCAGCACGCCGGCCAGTTCGGCGGCATAATCCTCGATAGCGCCGATCACCAGCGCGGCCGCCTCCTTGTCGTCGCCATGCAGGATCCTGTCGAGATGTTTCTTGGAGAGCTTGTCCGTCGGCGTATCGCCAAGCGGATCGTCGCCGGCCTCCCGGAGACGCTTGCGCCAATCGTCCAGCTTTTCCTGGAAGGCCGCCTTTCGCGCCCGGTCGCCGATGAAGCCCTCGCGGTCGCGGATTTCGGCATTGTAGGCGTTCACGACCACCGATGGCAGGTCGCGGGCTCCATGCGCGAGCGGCGCGTCCTCGCCCGGTTTTCGCTTGCCGTCGCCCGTCGCCATGTCTTTCTCCTCGACCGTTCTGGATGCTAACGTCGGATGGCTCGCAGCGGTTCCGTTCCGGAACGCAAGGCGGGTTCCTCGCGTTGGGCGGAGGTGACGGGAGAATGGCATGACGACTTTGCACGCGGACGGGCCGCGAGACAGACGCTTTTCCGCGGACGAGGCCTTTTCATCGCTTCTGGGTGCACCCGGCGAATGGGCTGTCTTCCTTGATATCGACGGCTGCCTTCTCGATCTTGCGCCGACACCCGACGCAATCGTCGTGCCGGCCGACTTGCCCGGGACGATCGAGCGGCTCCGCATGCGGCTCGGCGGCGCGCTGGCGCTGGTGACGGGCCGGGGCCTCGGCTATGCCGA
Organism: Rhizobiaceae bacterium; assembly: GCA_020441805.1. Lineage (GTDB taxonomy): Bacteria > Pseudomonadota > Alphaproteobacteria > Rhizobiales > Rhizobiaceae > Rhizobium_E. Next base: position 2,852 of record JAGRLJ010000050.1, on the reverse strand, counting down.
TACGCTGTTCGACCCGTTTCCCTTTCCCATCGCCGGATTGCACGGCGCCGAAATGCGTGGCGCGGACGGCCGCAGGATCGAGGCCGATGCGCCGCCGGCCTTCGCCGCGCTCAAGGCCATGCTTGTCGAGGAGGCGCGCTCGATGCCGGGAGTCCTCGTCGAGGACAAGGGCGCCGCCGTTGCCGCGCATTACCGGCTCGCGCCGCAATTCGAGCTGGCACTGGGCGAACGGATGCGCGCCTTCGCCGATGCCGCCGGGCCGGATTACGCCCTGCAACTCGGGAAGATGGTCTATGAAATCCGTCCGGCGCGGGCGAGCAAGGGCGACGCGGTGGAACGGTTCCTGCGCGATCCGCCCTTTGCCGGCCGCCTGCCGCTGGCGCTTGGCGACGACCTCACCGACGAAAGCATGTTCGCCGTTGCCAACGCCCGGGGCGGGCTCTCCTTCCGCGTCGGCCGGCCGGACGCCCAGACCTGCGCCCAGGGCACGGTTCCCTCGCCGGCGAATGTGCGCGCGCTCATCGCCCGCGCGGCGGGGTGAAGACCGCCGCGGGACCCTCCGCGACCGGAGCGTCTACCGCCCCTTCCACGCCAGAAGCCGCATGGCATTCGCCGTCACCAGCACGGTCGCGCCGGTATCGGCGAGGATGGCCGGCCAGAGGCCGGTGACGCCGGCGACGGTGGTGACGAGGAAGACCGCCTTGAGGCCGAGCGCCACGCCGATGTTCTGCCGGATATTGCCCATGGTGGCTTTCGAAAGCCGGATGAGATTGGCGATGTCCATCACCCGGCCGTGCAGGATCGCGGCATCGGCGGTTTCGAGCGCCACGTCGGTGCCGCCGCCCATGGCGATGCCGATATCGGCGGCGGCGAGCGCCGGCGCATCGTTGATGCCGTCGCCGACCTTGGCGACGACCTGCCCCTCGCTCTGCTCCCGGCGCACGATCGCCTGCTTGTCCTCGGGCAGGAGACCGGCCCGGACCTCGATGCCGAGGCCCTTGCCGATCGCTTCCGCCGTGCGAACATTGTCGCCGGTGAGCATCAGCACGCGGACGCCCATGTCGCGGAGTGCGGCGAGGCCGGCGTCGGCGTCGGCGCGCGGCTCGTCGCGGATGGCGATCAGCCCGGCCGGGCGGTCGCCGGCCAGCAGCACGGAGACGGTCTTGCCCTCGGCATTGAAGGCGTCGATCCGTTCGGCGATGGAGGCTTCGAGCGGGCTCGCCTCCTGCGCGGCCTGGGGCGACAGCAGCGCGATCTCCTCGCCACCCACCGAACCCGTGATGCCCTTGCCGGCCAGTGCCTTCGCCTTCGTGGCTGGTGGCACCGGCGCATTCGCCTCGCGTGCCCGGGCGAGGACGGCCAGCGCCAGAGGATGGCTGGAGCCGGTTTCGAGGGCGGCGGCCAGCGACAGCACCTGCTGCTCCGTCCTGCCAAGGCCGATCACGTCGGTCACCACCGGCTTGCCCTCGGTCAGCGTGCCGGTCTTGTCGAGCGCGACCAGGCTGACGGCGCGGAACTGCTCGACGACCGCGCCGCCCTTGATCAGCAGGCCGCGCCGGGCGCCGGCCGAGAGGCCGGCGGCGATGGCGGCCGGTGTCGAGATCACCAGCGCGCAGGGGCAGCCGATCAGCAGGATCGCCAGGCCCTTGTAAATCCATTCGGTCCAGGACGCGCCGGACAGCAGCGGCGGCATCGCCGCCACCAGCGCGCCGACGACGAGCACGGCCGGCGTGTAGTAGCGCGAGAAGCGGTCGATGAAGCGCTCGGTCGGCGCCTTCGTCTCCTGCGCCTCCTCGACCAGCCGCACGACGCGGGCGATGGTATTGTCGGCGGCGGCCGCGACGACCCGGACGCGCAGCACGCTGTCAGCATTGATCGTGCCGGCGAAGACCTGGTCGCCCGGTCCCTTGGATTTGGGAACGCTTTCGCCGGTGACAGGCGCTTCGTCGATGGCGGAACGCCCGTCGACGATCGTGCCGTCGGCGGCGATGCGGTCGCCGGGGCGGACGAGGATCACCGTGCCCGGCGACAGCGTTTCGGCGGGAACCTCCCGCGTCGCGCCATTCTCCTCGACCAGCGCGTTTTTCGGCACCAGATCGGTCAGGCCGCGTATGCTGGCGCGCGCCCGGGCCGCCGCGACCCCTTCGAGCAGTTCGCCGACGAGGAAGAGAAACACCACGGCGCCGGCCTCCTCGGCGGCGCCGATGGCGAGCGCGCCGACGGCGGCGATGGTCATTAGCGTTTCGATGGAAAACGGCGTGCCGGCGAGGGCGGCGGCAAGCGCGCGACGGGCGATCGGCACGAGGCCGACCATCAGCGCGGGCACGAAGATCCAGTTCGGTACCGAGGGCAGGGCGAAATGCGCCATATAGGTGAGTGCCAGCGCGGCGCCCGTCACGGCGGTGAGGATCGCCTTCCTCGTCTGCCACCACGGCCCATCGCCGAGATCGAAATGAGAATGGTCCGGCGATTCGGTACGGCCGGATGCGTGGTCATGACCGGCATGGTCGTGACCGTGTCCATGGTCATGCGCATGACCGGACGCCTCGTCCGCCGGCCTGACCTCGGCGGGCGCGATCGAATAGCCGAGCGCCTCGACCTGGCGCTCCACCGCGCCCCGTGAGAAATCCGATCCCGGCAGCACGGTCAGCATGCCGCTCGCCAGCGATACGCCTGCGTCCTCGACGCCCGCCAGCCGGTTGACGGCGGTCTCGATCTTGACGGCGCAACTCGCGCAATCCATCCCGCCGATGCGGTATTTCAGTTTCGAGGCGTGATTCCCGGACATGTCCCGACCTTTTCATTCGACCGAATCGAAAGATAGGACCTCCAGGGACTAGAGGTTCAAGGGG
>JAGRLJ010000371.1:10886-11059 GCA_020441805.1 Rhizobiaceae bacterium | reverse complement strand
CCGAAGAAGCGCTTCGGCCGCTGCAACGCATTGGCGTCGACACCGCCGGTCAGGACCTTGCCCGAGGACGGGACGACCGTGTTGTAGGCGCGGCCGAGGCGGGTGATGGAATCGAGCAGGATGACGACGTCGCGACCATGCTCGACCAGCCGCTTGGCCTTCTCGATCACCAT
>JAGRLJ010000371.1:0-10790 GCA_020441805.1 Rhizobiaceae bacterium | reverse complement strand
GCTCATCGATCAGGAGCACGATCAGGTAGCATTCCGGATGATTGGCGGTGATGGAATGGGCGATGTTCTGGAGCAGGACGGTCTTGCCGGTGCGCGGCGGGGCGACGATCAGGCCGCGCTGGCCCTTGCCGAGCGGCGCCACGAGATCGATGACCCGCGGTGACATATCCTTGGAGGTCGGGATGTCCAGTTCCATCTTGAAACGCTCATTGGGATAGAGCGGCGTCAGATTGTCGAAATGGACCTTGTGGCGGATCTTCTCGGGATCCTCGAAATTGATCGTATTGACCTTGAGCAGCGCGAAATAGCGTTCACCCTCCTTCGGGCTGCGGATCGGCCCTTCCACCGTGTCGCCGGTCTTGAGCGAGAAGCGGCGGATCTGCGACGGCGAGATATAGATATCGTCCGGCCCCGGCAGGTAATTCGCATTGGCCGAGCGCAGGAAGCCGAAGCCGTCCTGCAACACCTCGACCACGCCCTCCCCGATGATCTCCACTTCCTGCGCGGCGAGATTCTTGAGGATGGCAAACATCAGCTCCTGCTTGCGCATCACGCTGGCATTTTCGACGCCGACCGATTCGGCGAAGGCCAGGAGATCGGTGGGTGTCTTGTTCTTGAGTTCTTGAAGCTTCATTTCAGCCATGAAGTTAAACCAATGGAGGGAAGGGAGTCGAATGTCAGGGGAGGGTCTGCGAAAAGGCATGCGCAGGGAAGAAGGCATGCCGCAATGCCGGAAGCACGTTCTAGATAGCGTTCCGATACCGGCGCTGCAAGAGCGCTCTGCCAGAATCGCCGGGATTTGGCAAGATATATCAGAAGGGCTTGAGCACGACCATGATCACGATGACGATCATCAGGAGCGCGGGGACTTCGTTCAGCATCCGCCAGCGCCTGGTCGAAAGCGGCCGTTCGTCGCGGCCGAAAGCCCGCATCGCGCGCCCGTAATAGACATGCGCGCCGGTCATGAGCAGGACGGCGAGCAGTTTCACATGCATCCAGCCGGCCGCGAACCAGCCGCCCTGCCAGGCGATGAACAGGCCGAAGATCCAGGCGATCATCATGGCGGGGTTCATGATGAATCGATAGAGCCGCATCTCCATGACCTTGAACGTCTCCGAACTCTCAGAACCCGACGTCTTGCCGTGATGGTAGATGAATAGGCGCGGCAGGTAGAGAAGGCCGGCCATCCAGGCGATGACCGCGATGACATGCAGCGCCTTGAACCAGAGATAGGCGTCGTCCGACAGGAAATAGATCGCCGCGGCGATGCCGACGAAGGCAGCGAGCGCGACGCCCGCGCGGAGACCGCTTCCCGCGCCTTCGTCCCCGGCGCTCATGCCGCCGCTCCCCGCGACCGGATCCGGGCGACGAGCCGTTCGACATTGGCCGGATCGGCTTCCGGCGTGATCCCATGGCCGAGATTGAAGATCAGCGGACCGTTGCCGAGCCTGTCGAGGATGCGGTCGACCGCGCGGTCGAGATCGTCGCCGCCGCTGACCATCTTGAGCGGATCGAGATTGCCCTGCACGGCGCCGTCCTTCTGAAGCTCCACCGCGAAATCGAGCGGCACGGTCCAGTCGAGCCCGATCGCATCGGCGCCGGTCGCCTGACGATAGGTCTTCAGATTGTAGCCCGCGCCCTTGGCGAAAGCGATGATCTTCGCCCCGGGGCGTTCGGCGCGCACCATGTCGACGATCCGTTTCACTGGCCTTGCCGCATAGGCGTCGAAATCGACGTCGCCCAGAACTCCCGCCCAGCTGTCGAAGATCTGCACCGCATCCGCGCCGGCATCGAGCTGGGCAACGAGATAGGCCGCCGACGCCTCGGCGATCAGGTCGAGCAGCCGTTCGAAAGCCTTTGCATTGCGCGCGGCGAACAGCCGGGCCGGCGCCTGGTCGGGCGTGCCGCGGCCCGCGATCATATAGGTCGCGATCGTCCAGGGCGCGCCGCAGAAGCCGAGCAGTGTCGTTTCCACCGGCAGGTCACGGCGAAGGCGGGTAACGGTTTGCAGCACCGGTGCGAGATGGCTTCTCACATCCGGCATGGCGAGCCGGTCGATCCCGTCCGCATCGATCGGATCGAGCAGCGGACCCTCGCCTTCCTTGAAGCGGACATTGCGATCCATCGCATCGGGAATGACCAGGATGTCGGAAAACAGGATCGCCGCATCGAAGCCGAAGCGGCGAATGGGCTGCAAGGTCACCTCCGCCGCGAGATCCGGCGTATAGCAGAGATCGAGGAAGCCCTTCGCCGTCGCGCGCACCTTCCGATATTCCGGTAGATAGCGTCCGGCCTGCCGCATCAACCAGATCGGCGGCGGCGTCGCCGTCCTGCCGGACAGCACATCCATGACCTTTCGTTCGGCAGTTCCCACAGGCGCCCCTAAATCAATCAATCCTTTAATGACTGGTTTCTATTTCTTAAGACTCGGTGAGATTCAAGGATTAAAGTGCTGCACTGACTTATCCACGGCCGGCCCGCCGGGCCCATCGCGAGGAACAACGATACCAGGCTTTCCAGCCTGATTTTTGGATAGCCCGGTTTTCAATGCAGGATCAGTGATTTAAAGGCGGCCTCGTTCCGATGACGATTGTGGATGGCCTGTTGACCGCGCGCGAAGGCCGCTTCCATCCCGAAGCCATCCACAAGTCTCTCGATCTCCTGTCCTTTCGTGCTAAGCCTGTGGAGAAATCGGCCGTTTTCCCGGAGGCCGGTAAGGTTTCGTTAAGATCTGTGGCATTCTCCACAGCCATCAACAGGGCATGGCGATAAGCTTGGAAAACCGGAAAAACTTCTTTCACCTCCATCTCATTTCCGATTCGACCGGCGAGACCCTGCTGGCCGCCGGACGCGCCGCGGCGTCGCAATTCGCCGATTCGCATGCGGTCGAGCATGTCTATGCGCTGGTGCGGAACCGCAAGCAGGTCGCCGACGTGCTGGCCGAGATCGACCGCGCGCCGGGCATCGTGCTGCACACGGTCATCGACCAGGAACTGGCGGGCATCATCGACGAAGCCTGCAATACGATGGGCGTGCCCTGCGTCTCGGTTATCGAGCCGGTGCTACAGATCTTCCAGTCCTATCTCGGTGCGCCGTCGAAGCGACGGGTGGGAGCGCAGCACGAGCTCAATGCCGGCTATTTCGCCCGCATCGAGGCGTTGAATTTCACCATGGACCACGACGACGGCCAGTTGCCGCACAATATCGACGAGGCCGATGTCATCCTTCTCGGCGTGAGCCGGACCTCGAAGACGCCGACCGCGATCTATCTCGCCAATCGCGGCATCAAGACGGCCAATGTGCCGATCGTCGCCGGCATGCGACTGCCGGACGCCCTGTTCAAGGCGAAGACGCCGCTGATCGTCTGCCTCGTCGGTACCATCGATCACATTTCCCAGGTCCGGCAGAATCGGGTCCTGGGCTCGACCAGCGGCTACCAGGAGACCTATACCGACCGCGCCGCCATCGCCGAGGAGATCAAGTTCGCCAAGCAGCTCTGCGCCCGCCACAACTGGCCGGTCATCGACGTGACGCGGAAGTCGATCGAGGAGACGGCGGCGGCCATCGTTGCGCTGCGTGTGAAACAGCGATAGTCAGCGGGCGAATCGGGAAGGACGATCATGCCGGCGAAACTCATCCTCGCATCCAACAGCGCCTCGCGGAAATCGCTGATGACGGGCGCTGGCCTCGCTTTCGACACCGAGGCGGCGGATGTCGACGAACGTGGCATCGAAACCGATCTCGCCGCGCGCCATGCATCGCCGCCCGAGATCGCCATGGCGCTGGCCCGCGCCAAGGCCGTCGCCGTTTCACGCCGCGCGCCGGATGCGCATGTGATCGGTTCGGACCAGGTCCTGTCGCTCGGCGATCGTCTGCTGCACAAGCCGGCGACCATGGCCGAGGCCGGCGACCATATCCGCGCCATGTCGGGCAGGGCGCATCATCTCAATTGCGGGGTGGCCATCGCCCATCGCGGCGAGACCGTCTGGTCGGATGTCTCGATCGCGCGGATGACGATGCGGCCGATCTCGGAGTCCTTTCTCGCACGCTATCTCGCCATGTCGGGCGAAGGGATCCTCGGCAGCGTCGGCGCTTATCATTTCGAGGGACCGGGCATCCAGCTTTTCGAGAGGATCGAGGGCGACTATTTCACCATTCTCGGCCTGCCGATGCTGGCCCTGCTCGCCGGCCTTCGCCAATTGGACCTCATCGATGCATGATTCACGTGAAACAGCGATCCGCGCCTTTGTCACCGGCTTTCCGGTCCGGCATTCGCGCTCGCCGATGATCCATGGCCATTGGCTGCGGCTGTTCGGCATTGCCGGAACCTATGAGGCGGTCGAGGTGGCGCCGCGGGATTTTCCCGCCTTCGTCGCCGCGCTCAGGGATGGCAGCGCCGGTTTTATCGGCGGCAATGTCACCATTCCCCATAAGGAACAGGCCTTCCTGCTCGCCGACGCGCCGGATGCGCTGGCCGCCGAGCTCGGCGCGGCCAATACGCTTTACCGGCGTGACGGCCGGCTCCATGCGACCAACACCGACGGCTACGGTTTCCTCCACAATCTCGACGATCGCGTGCCGGGCTGGTGGGAGCGGCGCGGCCGGGCGGTGGTGCTCGGCGCCGGCGGGGCGAGCCGNNGCCGTGATCCAGGCGCTGCGCGACCGCGGCTTCGGCGAAGTGCATGTGCTCAACCGCACGCTCGCCCGGGCCGAGGAACTGGCCGACCGCTTCGGTCCCCGGATCCATGCGGCTCCGCTTGGCGCACTTGCCGAACGGCTTGCCGGCGCGGACCTCTTCGTCAATACGACCTCGCTCGGCATGGACGATTCCGGGTCCATCGCCATCGACTTCACCGCGATGCGGCCGGACGCGCTGGTCACCGATATCGTCTATGTGCCGCTGATCACCCCGATCCTCGCCCAGGCGCGCGACCAGGGCCTGCGCATCGCCGATGGCCTCGGCATGCTGCTGCACCAGGCGGTGCCGGGTTTCGAGGCATGGTTCGGACGCCGCCCCGGCGTCACCCCCGAACTACGCGCCCTCGTCATCGCCGACATGGAGAAGCACCGATGATCCGGCTCGGCCTGACCGGCTCGATCGGCATGGGCAAATCGACCACGGCCCAGATGTTCCGCGACGAAGGCCTGCCGGTGATCGATTCCGATGCCGTGGTCCACGGTCTCTATCGCGGTGAGGCCGTGCCGTTGATCGAACATGCTTTTCCGGGCACGACCGTCGACGGCGTCGTGGATCGCGGCCGGCTGTCCGCCTATCTCTCCCGCCATCCCGGAGATTTCAAGCTGCTCGAGACGATCGTGCATCCCCTGGTCCGAAAGCGCGAGGTCGCCTCCATCGTCGCGGCCGGGGAGGCCGGCGCCGATATCGTCGTGCTCGACGTGCCGCTTCTGTTCGAAAGCGGCGCGCTGGCGCGGGTCGACAAGGTCGTTGTCGTGACCTGCGATCCGGAAATCCAGCGCGCGCGCGTCCTGTCGCGTCCGGGCATGACGGAGGAGAAGTTCCGGCTGATCCTGTCCCGCCAGACGCCGGATGTGGAAAAGCGGCGGCGGGCCGATTTCATCATCGACACCGGTCTCGGCCTCGACCATGCTCGCGCCGAAGTCCGCAGAATCGTCGCGGTGCTCCGGTCCGGAGGATGAGAATGGCGCTCAGGGAAATCATCTTCGACACGGAAACAACGGGCCTCGACGCCCGCGAGGACCGGATCATCGAGATCGGCGGCATCGAGCTGGTCGATCACTTTCCGACCGGCCGCACGATCCATCTCTTCATCAATCCCGATGGCCGCAAGGTCCATCCCGACGCGCTCGCCGTCCATGGCATCACCGACGAGTCGCTTGTCGGCAAGCCGAAATTCACCGACCTCGCGCAGGAGATTCTCGACTTCTTCGGCGAGGGCCAATGGATCGCCCATAACGCGACCTTCGACATGGGCTTCGTTAATGCCGAGCTTGCCCGGCTTGACCTGCCACCCATCCCGCCCGACCGCGTGACCGACACGCTCGCCATCGCCCGGCGCAAGCATCCGATGGGGCCGAATTCGCTCGATGCGCTCTGCCGGCGCTACGGCATCGACAATTCCCATCGCCTCAAGCATGGCGCGCTGCTCGATTCCGAACTTCTCGCCGAGGTCTATATCGAGCTGATCGGCGGCAAACAGGCCGCCCTCGGCTTCGGCGGCATGGCGGACAGCCGCGCGGGCGGCATGGCCGTCGTCACCCAGGCGATCGAGATCGTCGCCCGCGCCGCGCCGCTCGCCCCGCGCCTGACGGCGTCGGAAGCCGCCGCCCATGCGCAGATGGTCGCCAAGCTCGGCGACAAGGCGATCTGGGCCAAATACGGATTGGGTGGGGTGAAGCCGTAAGGTCGGAGGAGCCAGACAAGTCTTCGACGTCATTCTCGGACTTGGTCCCGAGAATGACGATGAAACTGTTGCGAAGCCGGGTATCGCAGACCCGTTTTCCAACGACAATGCCTGTGGAACCCGGCTTTTTCGCCAACAAAAAACCCGGGAGTCTCCTCCCGGGTTCTCAATCGAATTCTCGTGATGCCGATCAGTTGTTCGCGGCCATCTGCGCCTTGACCTGTTCCTCGGCCATGCGCTGCTGGAACATCTGCGCGAAATCGATCGGGTCGATCATCAGCGGCGGGAAGCCGCCGTTGCGGGTGGCGTCGGCGATGATCTGGCGGGCGAAGGGGAAGAGAAGGCGGGGGCACTCGATGAAGAGGACGGGCAGCATATGCTCCTGGGCGAAGCCCTGCACGCGGAACAGGCCGCCATAGGCGAGCTCGGCATGGAACACCGTCTTGTCGCCTTCCTTGGCGGAGGCGTCGAGCGACAGCACCACGTCGAAATCGGTTTCCGACAGCGGATTGGCGTTGACGTTGACCGAGATATTGATGTTCGGCGCCTTCTCGCGCGATTGCAGCGAGCGCGGCGCGCCCGGATTCTCGAAGGAGAAATCCTTGGTATATTGCGCCAGGATGTTGATGGAGGGCTGGCGGGCTGCTTCCGCGCCGTTGGTGCTTTCGTCTGCCATGGTCTTTCCTCGTGGGCCGGGCGTGAAGTCAGGACTATCCGGCTTCAGCGAATTCCGCATTCGGCTTGCCGCTCTATCACTTCACCCCGAGGGTGACAACCCATGGTCCCGACCGTCAGTCGCGGTGATCGATGGTGGGGCGTGGCGGTTCACGCGGCTTCTGCCGCTCGAAATCCTCGGGCGACAGATCGACCACATCGTCGCCCTCCTGACGCCAGCGGCGGAAGCCGCGCCGGTAATTGCCGAAACCGGTGACGGTGATCCGTGACGCGAGATGCCTGCGGATCAGCCGGCGCATGAAGGGAATCATCAGCATCAGCCCGAAGACGTCCGAGACGAATCCGGGTATGATCAGCAGGATCGCGCCGATCGCGATCAGGAAGCCGTCGAACAGGCCGGCTTCCGGCGTATGCCCGCGCCGGAGGTCGCGGTCGAGCTTCCGGATCACGCCGACGCTCTGAAAACGCAGCAATGCGGCGCCGAGAATGGCGGACAGGAAGATGAGCCCCACCACCTTCCAAGCGCCGATCGCCTGGCCGACCTTGATGAAGACGAAGATCTCGACGGCCGGCAGGATGAGCAGCAGCACCGGAATGAGGATGAGCGGCATGTCGTTTTCCCTTGTTCCCGCCGTTTGAATGATCGATAAATCACGACTATATGGGGGCGAACACGTTCCAGCCAAGGTGAGAAATGGGTACCGATAACATCATTACGCTGTTCTTCCTGATCGTCGCGGCGCTGATCTTCCTCAATCTGCGCAGCGTTCTCGGGAAGCGGACCGGCACCGAGAAGCCCCCCTTCGATCCTTATAGCCGCGACCAGCGCACGATGGACAGCCAGTCGCAGACGGCGGACGACGGCAAGGTCATCACGCTTCCGCGCCGCGACCAGCAGCAGGCGCCGATGGAGCCGGTGAGCCGCTATCAGGCGATCGACGATTTCGTGCCCGCCGGCACCGACCTTAACGACAAGCTCCGCCGCGTCCACGACGTCGATCCGACATTCGAGCCCAGGCAGTTCGTGGATGGCGCCAAGGTCGCCTATGAGATGATCGTCCAGGGCTTCGCCGAGGGCGACCGCAAATCGCTCAAGACGCTGCTCTCCAACGAGGTCTATCAGGGCTTCGACCAGGCGATCAGCGCGCGCGAGAAGGCGGGCCAGAAGGTCAAGTCCACCTTTGTCGGCATCGAGAAGGCGGATATCACCGATGCCCGGCTCGACGGTTCGGAAGTGACCGTCACCATGCGTATCGTCAGCCAGCTGATCTCGGCGACCTATGACGCCGAAGGCGAGGTGGTGGAGGGCAATGCGGACACGGTCGCCGAGGTGATCGACAGCTGGAGCTTCGCCCGCGACACGCGGTCGCGCGATCCCAACTGGAAGCTCGTGCAGACCCAGTCGGAAAGCTGACCGGCGGCGATGGACTATACGCTCGAACCCGTGGCGTTTTCCGAAATCGAAGGCTGGAGGGATGACGATCCCTCCAGCCTTTTTCCCGTCATGGCCCGCTGCCTTTACCATATGCGCGAGGTCAAGCCTTACCGGACGGGATCTCTGGGCGTGACCTCGGACGAGCTTGCGGCGGTTTTCGCCGCCGCCGCCAGTGTTTCGCCGGTCGATGCCGGGACGGCGCGGGCTTTCTTCGAGACCCATTTCCAACCGCTGCGGATCCGGCCGGCGGCCGGCGCAGGCGGCTTCGTCACCGCCTTCTACGAGCCGGACGTGGCTGTCTCGGCGGTTCCGGACGACGATTTTCGTTATCCTTTCTACCGCCGTCCGCCCGATCTCGTCGACCTTGACGATGCCAATCGCCCGGCTCGTCTCGATTCGTCTTACGCTTTCGCCCGCCGGACGGCCTCGGGCATCGATCCCTATCCGGACCGGCGCGCGATCGACGGGGGATATCTCGCGGGCAAGGGGCTGGAAATCGCCTGGGCGCGGTCGCGCGTCGATGTCTTCTTCGCCCATGTCCAGGGGGCTGCCCGGCTCGTCTATCCCGACGGCCGAGTCCAGCGCATCACCTATGCCGCCAAGGCCGGCCATCCCTTCACCGGCATCGGCCGGCATCTGGTCGATATCGGCGAAATCCCGCCGGCCCAGATCTCGATGCTGTCGATCCGCGCCTGGCTCGGCGCGCATCCCGAGCGCGTCGATGACGTGCTCTGGCGGAACCGCTCCTATATTTTCTTCCGCGAGGCGCCGGTCGCCGATCCGGCGCTCGGGCCGGTCGCCGCCGCCAAGGTGCCGCTCGAAGCCATGCGGTCGATCGCCGTCGACCGGCTGATCCATACCTTCGCCTCGCCCGTCTTCGTCACCAGCCCGACGCTCACCCATCTTATCGGTGGCAGGCCTTTCGCGCGGCTGATGATGGCGCTCGACACCGGCACCGCCATCGTCGGCCCGGCGCGGGGCGATATCTTCACCGGCTCCGGCTTCGAGGCCGGCGCGCTTGCCGGCAATGTCCGCAACGCGGCCGATTTCGTCATCCTCGTTCCGAAGCCCGCGGCCGGGAGGCTCCTCGGATGACGGGGCGCGGTCGCAAGATTCTCTCGACCGACGACCGGATTCTCTGGGGCAAGGTCGCGCGCTCGACACGCCCCATGCCCGGCCGGATGGAGGAGATCGAAGCGCTCGAACGGACCATCGCGGAAGCCGATCCGGTCGGAGTGAAACCGGTGATCCGGGAGGCCGCGCCGGCGTTGCGCAAGGCCGTCACCGCGCGCGCTTTCGAGGATCTGACCTACCAGGCGCCGCCGCAGCCCAAGCCTTCGCCCGGACGCCACCAGCCGCTCGAACGGCCAGTGAAGCGCAAGCTCGCCCGGGGCCGGCTGGAGATCGAGGCCAGGATCGACCTGCATGGCATGTTCCAGGACGAGGCGCATGGCCTGCTGCACGCCTTCATCCGGCGCGCTCATGACCGGGGCCTGCGCCATGTCCTGGTGATCACCGGCAAGGGTGCGTCCATCGGCAGCGACGGAGCCCTGAAGCGCGCCGTGCCGATGTGGTTCGGCCAGCCGGAATTCCGCCACCTGATCTCCTCCTGGGAAACGGCCGCCCGGAACCATGGCGGCGAGGGCGCGCTTTATGTCCGCATCGCCCGGCGCGGCGGAGAGCCGGAATGACCACCCCCTTCGGCGAGGCGATCCGCAGGATCCGGCGCGAGCGCGGCGTCAGCCAGAAGGACATGGCCCGCGCGCTCAATGTCTCGGCGGCCTATCTCTCGGCGCTGGAAAACGGCAAGCGCGGCCAGCCGGGTTTCGATTTCCTCCAGCGCGTCGCGGGCTATCTCAACATCATCTGGGACGAGGCCGACGACCTCTTCCGGGTCGCCTCGATTTCCCATCCCCGCGTGGTGGTCGACACGGCGGGCATGCCCGCCGCCTATACCGCGCTCGCCAACCGTCTGGCGCAGCAGATCCGGACGCTTGGGCCTGAAACCGTGCGCGAATTGACGGCCGTTCTCGATCGCGCCGCGCGCGATGGCGAAAAGCATCGCTGATCCCCCGTTTTCTGGCGCATTTCCGGGCTCCGGATTTGGTAAACGGGGTCGGAAACCCTATATTCGACACATATTTCGCGAAGTGATTCGGAAGATCGGAACCGCCGTTCCCGATCCGCAAAAAGAAAGTCATCCATGGCCGACGAAGCTCTGCAGCCGACCGCCGAATATGGCGCCGACTCCATCAAGGTGCTCAAGGGACTCGATGCCGTGCGCAAGCGTCCGGGCA
>JAGRLJ010000370.1 GCA_020441805.1 Rhizobiaceae bacterium | reverse complement strand
GACGACCAGCACGGCACCGCGATCATCGTCGCCGCGGCCATCCTCAACGGCCTCGAACTGGCCGGCAAGACGTTGTCCGACGTGAAGATCGTCGCTTCCGGCGCGGGGGCCGCGGCGCTCGCCTGCCTCAATCTTCTCGTCTCGCTCGGCGCGAAGCGGGAGAATATCTGGGTCCACGACCTCGAAGGCCTGGTCTACGAGGGCCGCACGGAACTGATGGATCCCTGGAAGGCCGTCTATGCCCAGCCGAGCGACAAGCGGGTCCTGGCCGAGTCGATCGCCGGCGCCGACGTCTTTCTCGGGCTCTCCGCCGCCGGGGTCCTCAAGCCGGAGCTGCTCAGGGAAATGGCCGACAAGCCGCTGATCATGGCGCTCGCCAATCCGACCCCGGAAATCATGCCGGAGGAGGCGAGGGCGGTCCGGCCCGATGCGATGATCTGCACCGGCCGTTCGGATTTCCCCAACCAGGTCAACAATGTCCTCTGCTTTCCCTATATTTTCCGAGGGGCGCTCGATTGCGGGGCGCGGGAGATCAACGAGGAGATGAAGATGGCCGCTGTCAAGGCCATCGCGTCGCTGGCACGGGAGGAGGTCAACGAGGTCGCCGCCAAGGCGATCGGCGGCGACACGCCAATCTTCGGGCCGGATTACCTCATTCCATCGCCTTTCGACCAGCGACTCATTCTCCGCATCGCGCCGGCGGTGGCCAGGGCCGCCGACCTGAGCGGGGTCGCGGCGCGGCCGATCGCCGACTACGAGGCTTATCTCGACCAGCTCAACCGCTTCGTTTTCCGTTCCGGCTTCCTGATGAAGCCGATCTTCGCCGCCGCGCGCGCGGCGCAGAAGAAGCGGGTGATCTTCGCCGAGGGCGAGGACGAGCGCGTGCTGCGCGCCGCCCAGGTGCTGCTCGAGGAAGAGATCGCCGCGCCGATCCTGATCGGACGTCCCGGCATCGTCGACGCCCGCCTGAAGCGTTACGGCCTTCGCATTCGTCCAGGCGTCGATTTCGAACTCGTCAATCCGCAGGACGACCCGCGCTACAAGGATTATGTCGACGAGTATTTCTCGCTGGTGGGCCGCAGGGGCGTCATTCCCGAGGCGGCGCGGACCATCGTTCGCACCAACACCACCGTGATCGGCGCGATCGCCCTTCGCCGGGGCGATGCCGACGCGCTGATCTGCGGCGTGGAAGGGCGCTACGCCAAGCATCTCCGCGACGTCTCGCAGATCATCGGCAAGCGCGAGGGCGTGCTCGACTTCTCGGCGCTCAGCCTGCTGATCTCCCAGCGCGGCGCCACCTTCTTCACCGATACCTATGTGACGATGGTGCCGACGGCGGAGGAAATCGCCGAGATGACGATCATGTCGGCGGCGGCGATCCGGCGCTTCGGCATCACTCCCAAGGCGGCCCTCGTCTCGCATTCGAATTTCGGCTCGCGCGATTCGTCGAGCGCGGAAAAGATGCGGCGCGCGATCTGCCTGGTGAAGGAACAGGCGCCCGGCCTGGAGGCCGATGGCGAAATGCACGGCGATTCCGCGATCTCGGAGGTGCTGCGCAATCGCGTCATGCCGGATTCGACGCTGAAGGGAGAGGCGAACCTGCTCGTCTTTCCCAATATCGACGCCGCCAATATCTCGCTCGGCCTCCTCAAGACGATGACGGACGGGCTGCATGTCGGACCGATCCTGCTCGGCGCGGCGCAACCCGCCCATATCCTCTCGCCCTCGGTGACCTCGCGCGGCGTGGTCAACATGGCGGCGCTGGCAGTGGTGGAGGCGTCGAATCCCGGGTGAGGTCAGCGGGTGCGGTCGGTCACGTCGAGATTACCACGGGTTTTCACGAAATCCCTCATCGGGGGCGGAACATGCCCGGCTGAAACGGCCGAGCGGGCGGAGGTTCGCGATGTCGTACGGGGCCTTGGTCTATCCAGGTTGATGTCGTCGGGCATGACCCGGAGCCGTATGCCTTGATCCAATCCCGCGCGGCGGGACAGACCGCTTGTCGTGAAACGGGTCTCGGCATGACGCCGGCTCCAGTTTCGCCGGAAGATACGGCACTGCTGGAAACGCTGCAAATCCCGCTATTGCTCGACGCTCACCGCCACCATGATGGCTTCAGGCCCGCTGCCGATCCGCATGCCCGAAACCGGCGCCGTATCGGCGTAGTCCAGGCCGGAGGCAAGGCGGACATAGCGCTCGTCGGGGCAGATTTCGTTGGCCGGGTCGAAGCCGACCCAGCCGAGGCCCTGGATATGGGCTTCCGCCCAGGCATGGCTGGCCGCGTTCATGGAGGTGCCGTCGAGCATGTAGCCGGAGATATAGCGCGCCGGCAGGCCGAGATACCGGGCGCCCGCGATGAAGACATGGGTGAAATCCTGGCAGACTCCCGCCTTGAGCTCCAGCGCCTGTTCGGCCGTGGTGTCCGGGCCGGTCACGCCTTTTTCATAGCCGAGCACTGTTGTGATTGCCGACATCAGACCATGCATCCGGGCGAGTTCGCCGTCGCCGGTCGCTCCTCTGGCCAGTTCCCGGACGAGTTTGCCCGGCTTGGTCAGCGCCGTTTCCCGGAGATAGAGCCAGAGCGGCACATAACCGATATGGGGACCGAAGACGCCGTTGCGTTCCTCGGTCTCGACTTCGCCCATCGCCATGACGCTGATCGACCGTACCCCTTCGTCGATGCTGACGAGCTCGACGTGGTTGCCGAAATGGTCGGTATAGACGGCTTCCCGACCGGCGCCGGTGACCGAGGTCTGCCAGCTCACCACATGCTGGCCGGGGCCGTCCTGCGGCGTCAGTCTCAGGCGCTGGAGAGCGAACTCCACCGGCTCGGCATAGCTATATTCGGTCATGTGGCTGATCTTCAGGCGCATGAGGGATCCCAATTCACTTGTAGAAACGATATCCGTCGGAAATCTCGTTCGCCAGCTTGTCGTTGGCGACGATAAATTCCTCGAGATATTCGTGCAGCCCCCGTTCCATGACCTGCTCGATCGAGGCTGTCAGCAGCATGTTGCGGGTGCGTGCGGCGGTTTCATGCGCGCCGACCTGGCCCTTGTAGCCATGGGCGAGATGGGCGAGGTTGGAATTGATCGCCTCGTAGCAAAAGGCCAGCGACCGGGGCATGCGCCGGTTCAGGATCAGGAAATGGGCGATATTGGCCGCCTTGTATTCCGACTCGTAGACCCAGGAATAGGACCGGTGCGCCGAAACCGAGCGAAGGATCGACTGCCAGTGGAAATTGTCGATCGACCCGCCGACATGAAGCAGCGACGGCAGCAGCACGTAATATTTGACGTCGAGGATGCGGGCGGTGTTGT
>JAGRLJ010000369.1 GCA_020441805.1 Rhizobiaceae bacterium | reverse complement strand
CAGGCCGACGGCGGCACGCGCACCGCCTCGATCACCGGCGCCTGGGTGGCGCTGCACGATTGCCTGAAATGGATGCGCGGGCGCTCGATCATCAAGGACATGCCGCTGAAGGACCGCGTCGCCGCCGTTTCCTGCGGCATCTACAAGGGCGCGACCGTGCTTGACCTCGACTATGACGAGGATTCGTCGGCCGAGACCGACGCGAATTTCGTGATGACCGGCAAGGGCGGCATCGTGGAAGTGCAGATGACCGCCGAGAACGAGACGTTCGACGAGGCGCAGCTCGCCGCCATGCTCGGGCTCGCCAAGGTCGGCATCGCAAAGCTCGCCGACCTGCAGAAGGCGGCGGTCGCCTGATGGGCCGGCGCCTCTCGGGCAAGATCGTCATCGCCACGCACAATGCCGGCAAGCTGCGCGAAATGCGGGAGCTTCTGGCGCCCTACGGGATCGAGGCGATATCAGCCGGCGAGCTGGGCTTGGGCGAGCCGGACGAGACGGCCTCCGATTTCGCCGGCAATGCGCTGATCAAGGCGCAGGCTGCGGCCAAGGCCGCGAACCTGCCGGCCTTTGCCGACGATTCCGGCCTGTGCGTCACGGCGCTCGGCGGCGCGCCCGGCATTTTGTCGGCGCGCTGGGCGGGCGAGAGCAAGGATTTCTATGCGGCGATGGACAGAATTCGTCGCGAGGTCGAGGCGACTGGCGCGAAAGAGCCTTGGCGGGCGTATTTCATCTCCGCGCTGGCTTTGTGCTGGCCGGATGGCCATGTCGAGACGTTCGAGGGGCGGGTCGACGGCGATCTCGTCTTTCCGCCGAAGGGCACGGCCGGCTTCGGTTACGATCCATGCTTCAAGCCGGATGGACACGCGCGGACCTTTGGCGAGATGACGGCCGAGGAGAAGCACGGGATTCCCGCCGACGGGTCCCGGGCGCTGAGCCATCGGGCGCGGGCGTTTCAGGCGCTGGCGCGGGGGTGTCTGGCATAGGCTGTCAAATGGAAAGGGCGGCAAGATGCCGCCCTAGTTTGTGCTAGCTACGCCGACGACGAAGCGCCTCGTCGTAGCTGCCGGGATGGAGAAATCCGGTCTTCACTTCCGAAATCCGCCCCTGATTAACGTCGTAATCCCTAGCGATCCGCGAATGGAACTCTCCATTCATAAGACGGATATGGATTTGGACAGCCTCTTCAAAAGAGAGCTTGTGACACGGGGTACGCGGAGAGGGCATATAAAGGTTCCTTTATATTGACCTCTAGAAAGCTTGACGTCCACACTCTCTTGCATATGATGCAAGTGTCATAGAGATGCCGCGAGCTTCCTAGGGGGTTGCGGTATTGAATGTGGGAGCCGGGGTCTGATCACCCCGGCTTTCGCACATCTGGATGCGGGAATCGCGTCCATGCTCGATTATCGCCGGGCGAGACCTTAACGTCAAGAATTTCGATTCTAAGGGGGACTACAAGCCCGACGATTAATTTGGCTATCCCCAAAGCGGCCTGCTGTACGGATGTGGTTCCGCGAGGCTCTATGGCGATTCTAGAGCCCATTTACGACTCAACAACATCTATATGAGTTGTTCCGATTTTGTTCCGAAAAGCCCCGTCCCATTCCGGCACATTTCC
>JAGRLJ010000368.1 GCA_020441805.1 Rhizobiaceae bacterium | reverse complement strand
GAAGCCGATGAAGTTGAGCGGGATCGAGAGCTGCATCAGCATGGCGTTGATGAAGACGAAATCGCCGATCGTCTGGGTCCCGTTCTGCACCGCCAGCGCCGACATCACCATCATGATCAACGTACCGGTCCCGAAGATCACGCCCTGGCCGAAATTCAGCCAGCCGAGCGAAGTCCAGACCTGGGTCGCTGATTTCTCGTAGCGCGCCATGGACCGGTCGAAGCGCTTCGCCTCCATGTCCTCGTTGCCGAAATATTTGACGGTTTCGAAGTTGAGCAGCGAGTCGATCGCCTTGGTATTGGCGTCGGTGTCGGAGTCGTTCATCTCCCGGCGGATGTTCATCCGCCAGTCGCTGGCCCAGATCGTGAACCAGATATAGAGCGACACCGTCACGGCGGTGACGCCGAGATAGGAAAAGCCGTATCCCCACCAGAAGATGATCGCGGTCAGCACGAATTCGATCAGCGTCGGCGCGGTGTTGAGGATGGTGAAGCGGACAATCGTCTCGATGCCCTTGGTGCCGCGCTCGATGACGCGGGAAAGCCCGCCGGTACGGCGTTCGAGATGGAAGCGCAGCGACAATCTGTGCAGATGCACGAATGTCCTGTAGGCGAGCTGCCTGACCGCATACTGGCCGACGCTGGCGAACATCGCGTCACGCAGCTGGTTGAGGCCCCATTGCAGCAGGCGGGCCACATTGTAGGCGATCACCAGCATCAGCGCGCCGAGCATGAATTCCGGCAGGATGCCCTTGGCGTCGAGCTTTCCGTTCAGCGCGTCGGTCGACCATTTGAAGAAATAGGGAACCCCGAGCAGGATCGCCTTGGACAGCAGCAGATAGAAGGTCGCCCAGACGACCCGCATCTTCAGGTCGGCCCGCTCGGACGGCCACATATAGGGCCAGAGATTACGGATGGTCGAAAGCGTCTTGCCGGACTCGGCGGAGACGGTCTTCTTTTGCGATGTCATGCATTCACCGAAGGGGCAACGGATCCCGCCGCCCTCCATGGGGCGGCCGCTTTGGTGTCAGATAGTGCCGTCGATCGCGCTTCGCAACCGCCGGTGCCGATTTTAGCGTCGCTTACGGAAAGGAACCGATGATTCGCGCCGGCAAGCCGCGATCAGCGTCCCTTGTGCTCATGCTCCAGCCGCTCCTTGTGAAGCTCCTCGGCATTGTCCAGCCACTGGCCCGGCATGGAGAATATCTGGCCGGGCATGATGCGGTCGGGGTCGTCGATCTGGGTCTTGTTGGCCATGTAGATCGTCGTGTAGCGCACACCCTTGCCATAGACCCGGCGGGAGATCTGCCACAGCGTGTCGCCGCGACGGATGATCACCGAACCCTCGCTCTGCGTCAGGGGCGCCTGCTCGATCACTTTCGGCCCGTCGTCCGTGGAGGACCGCCCCTCGGTCCTCGTGTCCGGCTTCGCGTCCGGCGTGCCGTCGACCGCCCGGGCGTCGGTCTCCTCCGGGGAGGCCTCGCTTCCGGGCAATTGCGCCTTTTCGGCATTCGTGGAACGCGCGAGGCGGTCGGCCTTCGGCGTCACCCGCACATCGGCCGCATCCGCCTCGCCAGCCTTCTCCTCGTCGTCCGCGCTGTCGGCGGTGACGGGCCTGGTGAAGGTCTTCCGCGCGTTATCGGCGCTGGCCAGCTCGGAAACCGGCTTCACCACGGCGCTCATGATCGTCTCGACCTCGCCGAGCGCCGCCTGGAACGCCTTCACATCCGCCGGCAGGGGCCGCAGCTTCTGCAATGCGGCGGCGGCATCCTGCGACGCCTTGCGGGCCATGGCGCCGAGCGCCGGATCGACATCGGCCGGAACATGAACATCCGCTAGCGACTTGAGCGCGATCTCGGCGGAGGACCGGGCCGCGGCGAGCTCCTCGGCGGTCGGCGTCTTGCCGTCGGCATAGAGGCGCTTGAGCAGTTCGAGCGCCTTGCGCGCCTCGTCCCGCGCCTTGTCGAAGGCGCCGTTCGCCAGCGGCTCGATGGAGGGGGCGTCATTCGCCGCATCCGCGCTCGCCACGGCGGCAAGATCGCCCTCGGGCCGGAAGAAGGGCACGGAGGCGCGGAATTCCACCCTGGCGCCATCGACGCTCAACACATCGGCGCGGATCGTGTGGTTGCCGATCGCGAGCCGGGCAATCCCTTCCGCGACGAAACGGCCGCTTTCATCCGCCCTCGCCTCGGCGACGATCGCATCGTCCGCATAGACGCGGACGGTGGCACGGGGACGGGTATTGCCGGCGACGAAGATCTTGTCGCCTTCGAGCTCGACCGCGCTCACCAGGACCTCCGGTATGGAGGCCGGCTGCTTCCGCCCCGGATTTTCGGCCTTGGCCTCGGTCGAAACAGCGGCGGAATCGTCGGCCGGGACCTGTTTCTCCGTCCGGTCGGCGGTGCCGTCCTGCGAGACGAGAGGCGGCGACGAGGCGATATCGGTCGCGCTGGCCGGAAGATCGGGCGTCGCCACGGCGGCCTCCGACGCATTTTCCGGCTCGGCCTTCGCCGCCGCCGTCGTGGCCGCATCGGCGGGCGTCACGGCTTTGTCCGACGCATCCGACGTCACATCCTTGCTGGCGGCGATCTCCACCGGCTGGCTGTCCGGCATGGTGATGATCTTCGAGGCCTCGCCGGGCTTGGTGACCATGGCGAGCAGTTCACCCGCCGTATCCTTGGGCACCGAGACCGTCGCGACCTCCTCGGAAACCGTCGCCTTGCCGTCCCTGGACGTTGCCTTGAGCGTGAGGGAATGATCGCCCGCCGTCAGCGGATCGTCGAGCACGGCGGCGAAATCGCCCGAAATATCGGCGTCGGCCGAAGCGATCACCTTGTCGCCGTCGACGATCTCGATCTTCGCGCCCGGTTCCGCCCGGCCGGCGATGACGGTGGAACCGTCCTTTTCCACCCGCAGGATGTCGAAGGCGGGCACGGCCGTCACGGCGGCGTCGTCGGTCCGCTCGCCAGTCTCGGTTTTCGCCGCCTCGTCGTCGGCCTGCGCCGGCGTGGCCGCGTCGGCCGGCTTGGGCAGGTCGCCGCCGGGCAGCGTCATCAGCAGCTTGGTCTCGATATCCTCGACCGCGGCCCTGGCGGCGGCCGGATCGGCCGGCAAGGCGTCGAGCGCCGTCAGCGCCGCCTTGGCGCCGCCGATCACCTTCGCAGCGGCCGCCGCGGCCGTGTCGTCCGCATTGTCCGGAAGCCTGAATTCCGATGTCGCCTTCAGAGCGGCGGCGAGCTTCGCCCTGGCGTCGGCGACCTCCTCGGCGCTGGGAGTGCCCTTTTCGAGCACGGCCTTGAAATCATCGGCGGCGGTTTTCGCATCCCGGCCGAGCCGCGCCATCTTCACAAGGGCCTGGGCCTTGGCCTCCTCGCCGCCGTCGGCGACCTTCCCGACCTCCTTGGCGGCGTCCTTGACAGCCTGCTTGACGTCCTTGACGGTTTCCACGGCCTTCTCCGCGATGACCTCGACCGTCTTGCCCTCGCGGATCTGCGGCAGCACGACGAAATACATCAGGAGCGCCGCCACGGCGACAACTCCCACCACCAGCCAGATTGCCCCGCTTCTCTTCATCTACTTTCTCCGGGCGGACCGGCCCCGCCAAAGCCCCTGACGACTGCTAACTTTTTCTCTTGCGCTTCTCAAGCAGTTAGCCCGAGTTTGCCCGTAATCTCAGGCGATTTCATGGTATTTTTCTTGACGGAGGCGGCGGTGAATTGTCATCTCGACTCATGTCCGACGAAAAATTCCCGATTCGATCCATCTGTGTCTATTGCGGCTCGCAGCCGGGCCGCCATCCCGCCTATCTGGAAGCCGGCCGCGCGCTCGGCCGCTCGATCGCCGAGCACGGGCTGCGACTGGTCTATGGCGGCGGCACGCGCGGCGTCATGGGCGCCGTCTCGTCCGGAGTCATGTCGTCCGGCGGACAGGTGACGGGCATCATTCCCGAATTCCTGATGGACAAGGAAGCCTCGAAGCACTCGCTCTCGGCGCTGACCGAACTGATCGTGACCCGCGACATGCACGAGCGCAAGCACAAGATGTTCGAGCGGTCGGACGCCTTCGTGACGCTGCCCGGCGGCATCGGCACGCTGGAGGAAATCGTCGAGATCATGACCTGGGGCCAGCTCGGCCGCCATCGCAGGCCGATGGTCTTCGCCAATGTCAACGGCTTTTGGGATCCGATGCTGGAACTGATGAAGCATATGACCGACCAGGGCTTCATCCACACCGCCCATCGCGTCAAGCCGATGGTGATCGACGCGATCGAGGATATCATCCCCGCCATCATCGAGGCGGGCCGAGCGTCGAGCGCGGGCGATACGGCCGTGCTCGAAAAGATGTGATCCTAACGGACGATAGGCCGGACCGCCGTCAACGGCGCCGGCCGCGGAACATCGATACCGAATAGACCACCAGCGCCGCCCAGATGAAGCAGAAGGCGATCAGCTTCGTCGAGCCGAAAGGCTCGCGGAAGACGAAGACGGCGATCAGGAAGACGAAGCTCGGCGCGATATATTGCATGATGCCGATCGTCGAAAGCCGCAGCAGCTTGGCGGCATTGGCATAAATGATCAGCGGAACGGCCGTGGCGACACCGGCGAAAGCCAGCAGCCAGGCGTCGCCCGCGCCGGCGCGGGCGATGAAATGACCGGCGCCGCTGGTTTCGAGATAGACGATATAGGCCAGCGTCGGCGCGGTCAGGATAAGGACCTCGAGGAAGAAGCCCTGGTTGGGGCCGAGCGGCAGCGTCTTGCGGAACAGGGCATAGAAACCCCAGGTCGTCGCCAGCGTGAGCGAAATCCACGGCAGGCCGCCGGCATCCCAGGCGAGGATCGCGACCGCGACCATGGCGAGGCCGATGGCGACCATCTGCGCGGGCTTCAGCTCTTCCTTGAGAACCAGGGCGGCGATGATCACGGAGATCAGCGGATTGATGTAGTAGCCCAGCGCCGCCTCGACCGTGTGGCCCGAGCCGATGGCATAGACATAGACGAGCCAGTTGGCCGTGATCAGGGCCGCCGTCGCCATGGCCATGCCGATCTTGCGCGGCTGCCGGATCAACTGCCAGACGTCTCCAAGCCGGCCCCGCACCATCAGGGCCACCGCCGCTATCGGCAGCGACCAGATGACCCGATGGGCGACGACCTCGAGCGGGGGAATATGGCTGACCATCTTGAGATAGAGCGGCAGCCCGCCCCAGAGCAGATAAACCGTGATCGCCAGACCGAGCCCGGCAGGCGTATCCTCGTTGCCGATCGCGGATCGCGCCGCGGATTCCGATGCCGCCATGGCCGCATTCCTCCGAAAGCGGCGGTGTACGCCACCATTGGGCGACCGACCAATTCATTTGGGTGATAGAAGGATCAATCGCAGACGACAATTCCGAGCCGGAGCGACACCGGTCGATCCGTTTCCGGGCTGGGCCTCACTCCGCCGCGATCTGCCCCACCTGCTCCCGGTTCTTCATCAGCTTGTAGATGATCGAGTCCATCAGCGCCTGGAACGAGGCGTCTATGATATTGTCGGAGACGCCGACGGTCCACCAGCGCGCGCCGGTGGCGTCGGTCGATTCGATCAGCACGCGGGTCACCGCCGCCGTCGAGCCGTTGAGGATGCGGACCTTGAAGTCGGCGAGTTCGAGATCGCCGATCTCGGACTGGTACTTGCCGAGATCCTTGCGCAGCGCGATGTCGAGCGCATTGACGGGACCGTGGACGGATTCGGCGACCGACATGGTCATCTCGCCGTCGATCCGCACCTTGACCACCGCTTCCGACACGGTTTTGAGCTGGCCGTTGGCGTCGAAACGCCGCTCGACCATCACGCGGAAACCCTCCACGGCGAAGAATTCCGGAACGGCGCCGAGCATGTTGCGGGCCAGAAGCTCGAAGCTCGCATCCGCGCCCTCATAAGCATATCCGGTCGCCTCGCGCTCCTTGACGATCGAGATGAGCCGGTCGAGCCGCGGATCGTCCTTGCCGAAAGCGATGCCGCGCCGCCTCAGCGCGTTGATGAAGTTGGACTTGCCGCCCTGGTCGGAGACCATGACCTTGCGCAGGTTGCCAACCGTCTCCGGCGGCACATGCTCATAGGTGCGCGGATCCTTGAGCAGCGCCGAGGCGTGGATGCCGGCCTTGGTGGCGAAAGCGGAGGCGCCGACATAGGGCGCCTGGTGGTCCGGCGAACGGTTGAGCAATTCGTCGAAGCCATGCGCCAGCTGGGTCAGTCCCTGAAGCTTCTCGGCATCGATACCGGTTTCGAAACGGGTATTGTAGGCCGGCTTCAGCACGAGCGTCGGGATGATGGTGACGAGATTGGCATTGCCGCAACGCTCGCCGATGCCGTTGAGCGTGCCCTGTATCTGCCGGACACCGGCCTCGACCGCCGCGAGCGAATTGGCCACCGCCTGGCCGGTATCGTTGTGGGCATGAATGCCGAGATGGCCGCCGGGCACGCCAGCCGCGATCACGGCACTCACGATCTCGCGTATTTCGGCGGGCTGGGTGCCGCCATTGGTGTCGCAGAGGACGATCCAGCGGGCGCCGGCGTCATAGGCCGTCTTCGCGCAGGCCAGCGCATAATCCGGATTGGCCTTGTAGCCGTCGAAGAAATGCTCGCAATCGACCATCGCCTCCTTGCCCGCGTCGTTCGCGGCCTTGACCGACTGCTCGATGGATTGAAGGTTTTCCTCGTTGGTGCAGCCGAGCGCCACCCTCACATGGTAGTCCCAGCTTTTCGCGACATAACAGATCGCATCCGATTTTGCCTGCAAAAGCAAAGACATGCCGGGATCGTTCGAAAAGGAGATTCCGGCGCGCTTGGTCATGCCGAAGGCGACGAAGGCGGCGCGGCCCGTGCGCTTCTTCTCGAAGAAGCGCGTGTCGGTCGGGTTGGCGCCGGGATAGCCGCCCTCGACATAATCGAGGCCGAAGGCGTCCAGCATGGTGGCGATCGAAATCTTGTCCTCGACGGAAAAATCGATGCCGGGCGTCTGCTGTCCGTCCCGGAGCGTCGTATCGAAGAGATAGATTCGTTCGCGTGTCATGATGGGTAACCTGTGTCGTTCGTCGCCGGAAACCGTCGCCGGCGGAGTTCGCTCATTCGGGCCGGTGGCACACCGCCTCGATATTGTTGCCGTCCGGATCGCGCACGAAAGCACCGTAGTAATTCGGATGGTAGTGCGGACGCAATCCCGGCGGGCCGTTATCCGTGCCGCCCGCCGCCATCGCCGCCGCATGGAAGGCGTCGACCTCGGCGCGCGTGGCCGCCGTGAAGGCCATATGCACCGGCGGCGTCTGCTTCTCGCCCTGATGCAGCCAGAAGGTCGGGCGGTCTCGGCCATAGCCGACGACCTTGACGCCGCCGGTGAATTCCGGCGGCACCGTCATCATCAGAGACGCGCCGAGCGGCGCCAGCGCTGCGTCATAGAAGGCGATGGCGGCATCCGCGTCGGCGACGCTCAAGCCGGTATGGTCGATCATGGTCTCCTCCTCTCAGCCGATCTTGCCGGCATATCTGTCCGTTGCCGCGATCAGCGCATCGAGGATGCCAGGCTCCGAATAGGCATGTCCCGCGCCCTCGACCAGCCGGAAATCCGCTCTCGGCCAGGCCTTGTGCAACTGCCAGGCATATCTGGCGGGGCACGGCATGTCGTAGCGGCCATGCACGATCGTGCCGGGAATGTCTTGAAGCTTATGCGCATCGCGCAGCAACTGCCCCTCTTCCAGCCACCCGGCATGGACGAAATAGTGGTTCTCGATGCGGGCGAAGGCAATGGCGAAATCGGCCTCGCCGAACCTGTCGGAGGTTTCCGGCTCGGGCAGCAGCGTGATGGTCTGCCCTTCCCAGCTGCTCCAGGCGATCGCCGCCTCCACCTGCTTTTCGCGGTCGGAACCGGTGAGCCGCCTGCGATAGGCGCCCATCATGTCGTGGCGCTCGTCTTCCGGGATCGGGGCGACGAACCGCTCCCACTTGTCGGGGAACATTTCCGAGACGCCGAACTGGTAGTACCAGGCGAGCTCCGCCTCGGTCAGCGTGTAGATGCCGCGCAGCACCAGCTCCGACACCCGTTCGGGATGGGTCTCGGCATAGGCGAGCGCCAGAGTCGATCCCCAGGACCCGCCGAAGACCTGCCATCGCTCGGCGCCCACCATCTCCCGAAGCCTCTCGATATCGGCAACGAGATGCCAGGTCGTGTTGTTGTCGAGCGAGGCATTGGGCGTGGACCTGCCGCAGCCGCGCTGGTCGAACAGCAACACGTCATAGAGCTTCGGATCGAAGAGGCGGCGGTGGGACGGCGAAATGCCGCCGCCCGGCCCGCCATGCAGGAAGACGGCGGGCTTGGCGCCTTTCGTGCCGGCGCGCTCCCAATAGACGGAATGGCCGTCGCCGGTGTCGAGGAAGCCGGAATCATAGGCTTCGATCTCGGGATAGAGCGTCCTCAACGCTGTCATACACCCTGCTCCCTCGGCCGCCAGTGATCGGGCTCGAATGCCGGTTTCGGCGTCCAGTCCACCGTGTCGCGGTCGGGGTGCTGGTAGCTCACCATGTCGGCCAGGAAGGGAGCGGCTTCGACATCGTCCATCGTGTCGCGCCCGGGCAGTTCGTGCAGATGGTCGACATAGGCGATTTTCGCCTCGATGCCGAACTGGACGACCGGCCGCACCCGCTCCGGCGCGTCGAGAGCGCCGATCGCGATCGCAACTCCGTCCGGCCCTTCATAGGAAAGCGGCGTGCCGCAATTGTCGCAGAAGCCGCGCCGCACATGGTTGGAGGACTGGAAATATTTCGGCGCGCCCCGCGTCCAGGCAAAGCCCGCTTCGGTGACGCTGACCAGCGGCGCATAAAAATTGCCGAACGCCTTCTGGCACATGCGGCAGTG
>JAGRLJ010000367.1 GCA_020441805.1 Rhizobiaceae bacterium | reverse complement strand
CGTGGCCTGGGTGTTCCGCTGGCCGACGCGGCGGACCGGCATTGCGAGACCCACCGTCGATGATCAATCTGTCGTCATCGATGGCGGGAGCCCGAGCCATGGCGAGCATGACCATTCGCAATATCGACGCAGGCCTGAAATCCAGGCTGCGGATCCGGGCGGCCCGGCATGGCCGGTCGATGGAGGAGACGCGGGATATTTTGAGGTCGGCGCTGGCCGTGAATGAAGACCAGCCCGAAAATCTCGCGCAGGCCATCAGAAAGCCGGTGGAGCCGTTTGGCGGCGCCGAGCCCGACATTTCTCCCCGGGAACTCCCGGATTTCGGCACGGCATCGTCCTGGATACCAACATCATCCCGGCATTGATGGCGCCCAGGAGCCGGTTGTCGTCCGATGGTTCGACTCCGTCGCTCCGGCCTCGATCCTTACCGCCGCGATCACGCGGGGCGCCTCGCTTGCCACGCGCAATGTCCGTGATTTCGAACGTCTCGGACTCGACGTCGTAAATCCCCGGGATTTTCGCGCCCAGGCGCTCCCGTCACCACCTCCCCACGGAGACCATCCATGGCAACGCTTCTGTTGCAGGCTGCCGGCGCGACCGTCGGCGGCCTGTTCGGTCCTGTCGGCGCGATGATCGGCCGGGCGGCCGGCGCGCTGGCGGGCAACCTGATCGACCGATCGATCATTTCCGGCTGGACGACGGTCGAGGGCACGCCGCTCGAAAGCGCGCGCATTCCCGGCGCCCAGGAGGGAACGGCGATCAGCCGCGTCTATGGCACGGCCCGCGTCGGCGGCACGCTGATCTGGGCGACGCGGTTCATCGAGGAGGTGACGGAGGAGCGCTCCGGCTCCAAGGCGACAGGCCCGCGTATCGAAACCTTCAGCTATTTCGCGAATTTCGCCGTCGGCATATGCCAGGGCCCGATCGCCGGCATCCGCCGCATCTGGGCGGACGGGCAGGAGCTCGACCAGGTGGGGCTCGAAATCCGCATCCATTCCGGCGGCGAGGGCCAGGATCCCGATCCGCTGATCGCCGCGAAGCAGGGCAGCGGCAATACGCCCGCCTATCGGGGCCTGGCCTATGCCGTCTTCGAACGGCTACCGCTCGACAGGTTCGGCAACCGTATTCCGGTGCTACAGTTCGAGGTGATCGCGCATAAGGGCGATCTGGAGAAGGACATCCGCGCCGTCACCATCATTCCCGGCGCGACCGAGCACGGCTACAGTCCGACGGTGGTGAAGGAGGAGCTGGGAGACGGCGAGGCGCATCATCTCAACCGCAACCAGCTCAGGAACGGAACCGACTGGACCGCCTCGATCAGCGAACTCAAGGATGTCTGCCCCAATCTCGAGCGGGTGGCGCTGGTGGTGAGCTGGTTCGGAACCGACCTGCGCGCCAACCGCTGCAAGATCCTGCCCGGCGTCGAGAAGGATCACCGCGACGGAGAGACGGAGCCCTGGCAGGTGGCCGGTTACGGGCGATCCGATGCCCATCTCGTCTCGCGGGTCGGCGGCAAGCCGGCCTATGGCGGCACGCCGAACGACAGGAGCGTCGTGGACGCGATCCGCAATCTCAAGGATCGCGGCCTCAAGGTCTATCTCTATCCCTTCATCATGATGGATATTCCCGAGGGAAACGGACTGCCCGATCCCTATGGCGGAGATGATCAGGCGAGCTATCCCTGGCGCGGACGGGTCACCTGCCACCCGGCGCCGGGCCGCGCCGGAAGCCCCGACGGCAGCGCCGATGCGCGCGACCAGGTCATCGATTTCGCCGGCTCCGCCCAGGCATCGGATTTTTCGGTCGACGGCTGGCGCGTCACCTATTCCGGCAGCGATACGGGCTATCGCCGGATGATCCTGCATTATGCGCTGCTCGGCGAGGCGGCGGGCGGCATAGACGGACTGATCGTCGGCTCGGAAATGCGCGGCCTGACCCGGATTCGCGGCGGGACGGGCGGCTTTCCCTTCGTTGACAAGCTGATCGCCCTTACGGAGGACGTGCGCGCGATCACCGGCGGCGGCACCAAGCTGACCTATGCCGCCGACTGGACCGAATTCGCCAGCTACCGGCCCGACGACGGGTCCGGCGACGTGCTTTTCAATCTCGACCCGCTCTGGGCGCATGAGGCGATCGATGCCGTGGGCATCGACAACTACATGCCGCTCATGGATTTCCGCGACGAGGACCTCACCGGCATCCAGCCGGATGGCGCCCGCCTCGCCGACGATCGCGGCGCGATGGTGCGCGCGATAACCTCGGGCGAGGGTTACGACTGGTATTACGCGTCGGGCGCCGACCGGAAGGCGCGGCTGCGCACGCCGATCGCCGACGGGCTTGCCGGACGGGACTGGATCTACCGGTTCAAGGACCTGGAGGGCTGGTGGAGCAACCGGCATCGCGACCGCACGGGCGGCGTCGAGGCGGGGAGCCACACCGGATGGCTCGCGCGGATGAAGCCCATCTGGTTCACCGAGCTCGGATGTCCCGCCGTCGATCGCGGGGCCAACCAGCCCAATGTGTTCATCGACCGCAAGAGCTCGGAATCGGCGCTGCCGCATTTCTCGGGCGGCATGCGCTCCGACAGCGCGCAGCGGCGATTCCTGGAGGCTCATCACCGCTACTGGACGGGCAGCAACGCGCCGCCGGGCATGGTCCGGGCCGACCATATGTTCGTCTGGGCCTGGGACGCGCGCGCACTTCCGGCCTTTCCCGAGGATGACGGCCTGTTCTCGGACGGCCGCAACTGGACGACGGGTCACTGGCTGAACGGCCGTCTCGGCGCCGGGACCCTCGCGACGACCATTGCCTCGATCCTCGACGATCACGGGATCGAGGATTACGACGTGTCGCGCGTGACGGGCGACCTGAAGGGCTATGTCGCCGGCAATATCGGTTCGGCGCGCACGCTGCTCGAACCGCTGGTCCATGCCTATCGGCTGGATGTCGTCGACCGGGACGGCGCGCTGGTCTTTTCCTCGCGCGGAGGGATCTCCGCGCCGACACGCGAAATTTCCGCGCTCGTCGATCCGGAGGATGCGCCTCGCTGGACGTTGCTCGACGGCCAGGACAGCGAATTTGCCGGCGAGGCGGTGATCGATTTCCAGGGCGAGGCGGACGAATACGAAAACCAGACGGCGCGGTCGCGCCGGGTGGCTCCCGCCAATGACCGCATCCTGCGAATCGGGCTGCCGGGCACGCTGCCGGAAGAATCCGCCGCGCCGATCGTGGAGGCGCTGCTTCGGGATCACCGTCTGTCACGCCGGCAGCTGCGGTTCTCGATGCCGCCGAACGCGGTCGAATACGAACCGGGAGACGTCGTCAGCCTCGCGGACGGGCCGGCGGGACGCTTCCAGATCACGCGGATCGAGGATGGGGCGACGCGCGACATCGAGGCGCGGCAGGTCGGCGCGGGCGATGCCGCCGCCGATTATACCCATTCGGGACGCCGGTTCAGGGGACGCGACGGCCGCAAGGCCTTCTCGCCGGTGCTGCACCTGATGGACCTGCCGCGCTACAAGGACGGCAACCGCTTCGCCCGCGCCGCCGTCGCCTCGCGACCCTGGCGGCGGGTGGTGCTCTCGGTCTCGCCGGAGACGGAGAATTACGAACGCCGGATCGTGCTCGCCCGGCCGGCCAAGATGGGCCGGCTGACGACAGCGCTCGGCGCGGGGCCTTGCGGCAGGATCGATCGCGGCAACCGGATCACCGTGCGGATGATCAGGGGCGGGCTCGCCTCGATCTCGGAACCGGCGCTGCTCAACAAGGCCAATCTCGTCGCGATCCGGGCCGAGAACGGCGTCTGGGAAATCCTCGCCTTCCGCTGGGCGGACGAAGTGGCGCCGGGCCATTGGGAGCTTGCAGGGCTGCTGCGCGGCCTGTGCGGAACCGAGGATGCGATGGCGGCGGGTGCCGAGATCGGCGCGCCCTTCGTCGTCCTGGACGACGCGGTGCGCGGCCTCGGCATCGGCCCCGACGAGGCGGGGTTGACATTGAACTGGCTCGCCGAAGCCGTGGGCTCCGGCGGCGGCAGGGTAGGGCCGGTCGTCTTTTCCGGCGGTATCCGGGCGGAAACGCCGTTCTCGCCTGTCCATCTCCGCGCCGAAAGGACGGGCGGCGGCATCCGGCTGAGCTGGGTGCGGCGGAGCCGCTTCGTGCGGGACGCCTGGTCGGGCGACGACATTCCGCTGGACGAGGAGACGGAGGCCTATCGGGTCGACATCCTGGATGGCGACACGGTCGTGCGCACCATGCATGTCGCCGAGCCCGAGGCGCTTTATGCCGATGCGATGGAACTGGCCGATTTCGGCGGGCCGCAGGCGGAGATTGCCTTCCGCGTCCGCCAGCGCGGGACGGCCGTGGCGCTCGGTATTCCGGCGGAACGACGCGTAACGCTTTGATCTTGCAGCTATCCAGCAGAGGAGAATGGAGATGGACGGCATGAAGCAATGGTATTTGTCCAAGACCGTATGGGGTGCGCTGATCGCCGCAATGGCAAGCCTCCTGCATGTCCTGGATATCGAGATCGACACGGCGATGCAGTCGGGCCTGGCCGACGATATCGTCACGCTCGCGGGGGCGATCGGCGGCATCGTCGCGGTCTATGGGCGGCTCGCGGCCCATAAGCGGCTCGGCGCCTGACCGGGTTCGCGAAAGCGTCGCTTTCGCTGTCCGCCGCCTTTTGGGCCGGGCGCGCGGTTGACCGGGGACGAGCCGGATCGGATATCTGTATCTCCGGCTCGCCTGCTATTCATTTCGCATTCATTGTGCCTGGGATAAGAAGGGGGCAAGTGAAAAGTCCCCCGAGGGATATCGAAAGACATGACATCGTATCTCGCAACGGCATTGATGGCGGCCGGCCTGATGGCATCGCCGACCGGCCCTCTGCCGGATGCCGGTTTCTATGCGCGGAAATCCGCGCTCATGCAGGCGCGCGGCGCCTGCGACCATGCCGTCGAGCAGGCGCTGGCGCTGACCGGCGGCGAACTGCTTTCCGTCGAGCCCGCGCGCAACGGCCGGCCGATCTGCAAGGTGACGGTCCTCGTCGTCAAGCCGAACGGACGTCCCAAGAAGATCAAGGTCAGGGTTCCGATGGATTTCTGATCGCCCTGGTGACTTCGACCGTCCGGCCCTCGGTTGAAGTCCGCCGCGCGCCGAACTAGAAAGTGCCGACGCCCCCAGCCCAACCAGGATCACGACATGCGCATACTCGTTGTCGAGGACGACCAGAACCTCAACCGCCAGCTTACCGACACGCTCAAGGAGGCCGGCTATGTCGTGGACCAGGCTTTCGACGGCGAGGAAGGGCATTATCTCGGCGATTGCGAGCCCTATGACGCCGTCATCCTCGATATCGGCCTGCCGGAAATGGACGGCGTGACCGTGCTGGAGAAATGGCGCGAGGCCGGCCGCAAGATGCCGGTTCTGATCCTGACCGCCCGCGACCGCTGGAGCGACAAGGTGGCGGGGATCGACGCCGGGGCCGACGATTACGTCACCAAGCCCTTCCATATGGAAGAGGTCCAGGCGCGGCTGCGCGCGCTCATCCGACGCGCGGCGGGCCATGCGAGCTCCGAACTGTCCTGCGGCCCGGTGCGGCTCGACACGAAGAGCTCGAAGGTGACGGTGGACGGCAAGACGCTCAAGCTGACCAGCCATGAATTCCGGCTGCTTTCCTATCTCATGCATCATATGGGGCAGGTCGTGTCGCGCACGGAACTGGTCGAGCATATGTACGATCAGGATTTCGACCGGGATTCCAACACGATCGAGGTCTTCGTCGGACGTCTGCGGAAAAAGATGGGCGTGGATCTGATCGAAACCGTGCGCGGCCTCGGCTACCGCATGCAGCCGCCCGCGGGCGAGGACGCCAAGGCCGGCGCGTGATGGATGCGGCGGCGAGGCTTTCGGCGCTGAGGAGCGGCATGGCCGGGCTCCCGGCCCGTGTCCGGGCCCTGCTGCCGGCGCTTCGCCAGCGCCTCAACTCGCTGACCGTCCGCGTCCTGCTCTATACCACGCTCTGGGCCGTGATCGGCCTCGTGATCATCGGCTTCGTCATTTCGAGCCTCTATGCGCGGAGCGCCGAACGCAATCTGCGCGACCTGCTGCGCACCCAACTCTATTCCGTCGTCAATTCCATTTCGATCAAGCCGGACGACAAGTCGCTTCAGGGCGATCCGCCGATGAACGACCTGGCCTTCCAGCAGCCGGCCAGCGGCTGGTACTGGCAGGCGATCCCGCTCGGCGACTACAAGGCCGAGAAGCGCGCGTCCGACAACATGGCCGGGATCGAGGTCGCGACCCCGCCCAACAGCGTGGTTCCCTTCAATTCCCGCTTCGAGCGCTATTACGCGGCGCGCGATTCGGCCGGCAACGACGTCCGCGTCTCCGAGGCCGAGATCAGCATGGAGGAGGACAGCGGCGACGAGATGACGGACCTGACGCGCGAGGATGCGACGGACCAGGTCTATCGCAGCGTCCGCTTCCGCATGATCGGCAACCATGCGGTGATCGACGAGGACGTGGCGCAGTTCAACCGCAGCCTGTTCTTCGCGCTCGCGTTCTTCGGCGCGGGATCGCTGGCGCTCAACGCGCTGGTGATCCTGATCGGCCTGAGGCCGCTCGACAGCGTCCGCAAGTCGCTGATGGCGATCCGCGACGGACGGGCCGAGCGGCTGGAGGAGGATCTGCCGAGGGAGATCCAGCCGATGGCGCAGGAGGTCAATGCGCTGATCGACTCCAATCGGCGGGTGGTGGAGCGGGCGCGCATGCAGGTCGGCAATCTCGCCCATTCGCTCAAGACGCCGATCGCCGTCCTGCTCAACGATGCCGAACAGATGCAGGCGCCGCATGGCGAACTCGTGCGCTCTCAGGCCGAGATCATGCGCGGACAGGTGCAATCCTACCTCAACCGCGCCCGGATCGCCGCCCAGCGGGACAGCATCCTGGCCCGAACCGAGGCCGAGCCCGTGCTGGAACGGCTGGTGCGCGTCATGCGCAAGCTCAATCCCGATATCGAATTCGCGCTTTCCATACGCCAGCCGGGATTGCGTCTCGCCATGGAAGCGCAGGATGTCGAGGAGACGATCGGCAACCTTGTGGAGAATGCGGCGCGTTTCGCCAGGGAGCGGATCGCCATCGCCGCGGCGGCCGCGCCGAAGGGCGTCGGCGGCGACGATCCCGCGCGCCGGGCCTGGATACGGATCGTCATCGACGACGACGGACCGGGTCTCGAGCCGGACCAGATCCAGGAGGCGATGAAGCGCGGCCGCCGGCTCGACGAGAGCAAGCCGGGCACCGGCCTCGGCCTGTCCATCGTGTCCGAGATCGTATCCGAATATAAGGGCGTGTTCAGCCTGTCGCGCGCGCCCTCCGGCGGATTGCGGGCGGAACTGGTGCTTCCCGGCATGGGGCGTGAGAATTGAGTGTCGGGTCCGGCAAGGGACGGGCCCTGCCGGGCCGACGATTTTCGTGGGGATGCGGGGCTTGCGGGCCTCCGAATCACGTATAACGGCACCGGCGATGGCCGCCATATTGCTGCCATCACCGGTGCTCATTTGAAAAACACCGCGTCGGCCTTCCCGGCGCGAGAAGGGGCAAGCGTTTCAGCATGGCGATTGGATTTTCGGCAGCATCCAGAACCGTCCGGATCGGAATCGGCCTTCTCTCAGTCGTTTTGCTTGCCGCCTGCGCGACGACCTCGGGCTCCGACCGTCTCGACGAGACGGGCGAGCGGATCGCCGACGCCACGAACGATACGGCGCGGCCCGAACCGTCGGCCTTCTATATCCAGGCGCTGAAGGGCGGGCTGGTTTCGAGAATAAGCGGCGTCAAGCTTTCGAGCGCCGACCGCGCCCGGGCGCTGGAGGCTGAATACAAGGTGCTGGAGGCCGCGCCGGGCGGCCAGAGCGTCGCCTGGCAGGGTTCCGGCGGCCTGCGGGGAGAGGTGGTCGCCGCCGTGCCCTATCAGGTCGGCTCGCAGAACTGCCGGCAATATACCCATTCGCTTTTCGCCAAGGCCGGGGCCGATCCGCTGATCGCTCGCGGCGCTGCCTGCCGCAATGCCAACGGGTCCTGGACGCCGCTCTGACGGCTCTATGCGTCCGACGCGACCTGCTGCGTGCCGGAAGGGGCGCCGTTGCGGCTTATCGCCTCAAAAGTGCGTTATCTTTGATCGTGGTCATTGGAAAGTGCCGGGCCTTGGCTTAGAGCCTCTTGCGAAACGCGATCGCCGGCCTTGTTCCGTGCCGGCCGCGTTTGTCGGATATTCTCGTTGACGGGCGTCATGTTCTGGATCTTCGCCATTTTCCTCGCCGTAACGGCGGCCCTGCTCGTCTCGATCCCGCTCATGACGCGGCGCGGGAGAGACGGTGGCGCCGAACCGACCGACGCCGAGGTCTATCGCGACCAGCTTTCCGAAATCGACAGAGATGAGGCATCCGGCCTGATCGACGGCGATGCGGCCCTCCAGGCCCGCGCCGAGATCGCCCGCCGGCTGATCGCCGCCACGCGCGCCGAGCCGAAGACGGGCCTGTCCACCGGCTCGAGGACGGCGGTTGCCGTGGCGGTCTTTCTCTGTCTCGTCTTTCCGGCGGGGGGACTTGCGCTCTATGCCAGGATGGGCGTGCCGCAGGCGCCGGATCTTCCGCTCCGAGCGCGTTTCGAGAGCCCCAGTCCCGACAACAATATCCTCATCCGCAAGGCCGAGCTCAGGCTGGAGGCGCATCCCGAGGATGGCCGAGGCTGGGAAGTGCTGGCGCCGATCTATCTCGGCCAGGGCCGCGCGGCGGACGCGGTCAATGCCTGGCGCAATGCCATCAAGCTTCTCGGCGTCGAT
This sequence comes from Rhizobiaceae bacterium, assembly GCA_020441805.1. GTDB lineage: Bacteria > Pseudomonadota > Alphaproteobacteria > Rhizobiales > Rhizobiaceae > Rhizobium_E. The sequence goes on along the minus strand of JAGRLJ010000367.1, from coordinate 1,733 downwards.
CCGCGCCGCTATGGCGGCCTGGCCGAAGCGCTGGTCGTGCTGAACCGGGGGCGGGTGAATGCCGAGACCCGCGAAGCCTTCGCCAAGGTGCTCGAACTCGTCCCCGGCGACCCGCGCGCCCGCTTCTACCTCGCGCTGGCCGACGGGCAGGAGGGCAGATATGACGCGGCGATCGCAGCGCTCCGGGCGCTGAAGACGGATTCGCCGGCCGATGCGCCGTGGATCGCCGTGACGGACGAGCAGATCGCTCGGATGACGGCGGCGAAGGACCAGCAGGCCACGGCACCGGGCAATCCCACGCAGGAGGATATAGAGGCCGCCGCCCAGCTTTCGGATACCGACCGCATGCAGATGATCCGGACCATGGTCGAGGGCCTGGACGACCGGCTGAAGGACAACCCCGGCGACATCGAGGGATGGAAGCGCCTCGTGCGCTCCTATGCGATGTTGCAGGAGCCGGACAAGGCCGCCGCCGCGCTCGACCGCGGGCTTGCGGTGTTTCCGGCCGATACCGAGAATGGCAAGGCCCTGATCGCGCTGGCGCGCGAGCTGGGCGTGAGCGGGAAGGACCGGACGGAATGAGCCGCAAGCAGAAGAGACTGGCGCTGATCGCGGGCGGAATGGGCTTCATCTGCGCCGCCGTCATCCTGGTGATGTTCGCCTTCAGCCAGTCGGTCGCCTATTTCTACGTGCCCTCCGATCTCGCCGCCGCCAAGCTGCCGCCCGAGACCCGCCTGCGCCTCGGCGGCCTGGTCAAGCCCGGATCGTGGAAGCGCGGCCAGGGCATGGTCGAGAGCTTTGAGGTGACGGATACGATCGCCACCGTGCCCGTGACCTATACCGGCATCCTGCCCGACCTGTTCCGAGAAGGGCAGGGCGTGGTGGCCGAGGGCCGGCTCGAAGGCACGCCGCCGGTCTTCAAGGCCGACACCGTGCTGGCGAAGCATGACGAGACCTATATGCCGAAGGACGTCGCCGACCGGCTGAAGGACAAGGGCGTGTCGCTCGGCGGCAAGGAGGTCATCAAGTGACGGTCGAACTCGGCCATTTCGCGCTCGCGCTGGCGCTGATCGCGGCGCTCGTCCAGTCGACGCTGCCGGTGATCGGCGCCGTGCGGCGCGACGACCGGCTGATGGGGCTTTCCGCCAGCACGGCGCTGGTGACGTTCCTGCTCGTGGCGCTCTCCTACGCCGCGCTGACGCGGGCCTATATGGCATCGGACTTTTCGGTGCTGAATGTCTGGGAGAATTCCCATTCGAAAATGCCCGACCTCTACAAGCTGACCGGCGTCTGGGGCAATCACGAAGGCTCGATGATGCTCTGGCTGCTGATCCTGACCTTCTTCTCCGCGCTCGTCGCCGTCTTCGGCCGGAACCTGCCGGCGACGCTGAAGGCCAATGTGCTCGCCGTGCAGGGCTGGATCGCGACCGCCTTCCTGCTCTTCGTGCTGATGACCTCCAATCCGTTCACGCGCGTCTTCGCCATTCCCGGCATGAACCCGCCGCCGGCGGAGGGACAGGACCTCAATCCGGTGTTGCAGGATATCGGCCTCGCCGTCCATCCGCCGCTGCTCTATCTCGGCTATGTCGGCTTCTCCGTCTGCTTTTCGTTCGCCGTGGCGGCGCTGATCGACGGCCGCATCGATGCCGCCTGGGCGCGCTGGGTGCGGCCCTGGACGCTCCTCGCCTGGACTTTCCTCACCGCCGGTATCGCGATGGGCTCCTACTGGGCCT
>JAGRLJ010000366.1 GCA_020441805.1 Rhizobiaceae bacterium | reverse complement strand
GATCGTCAGCAGGATGTTGACGATCCAGATGCCGAAATATTCACCCGCGCTGCCGCGGAATTCCGCGCGCCGCAACTCTGTCGTCCCGCCATTCGTCGAGGCCATCGGCCGTCCCTTCACGTTTGATTCGCCGTTTGCATGGCAACGGACGATGGCGATGCCTTATTCGCCGGCCGCCGCGACCGAGCACATCACAGGCCCCGATGACGGGGCAAGTCGTCCGCCGCCCGCCGCACAACTTTGTTTCGGCGGCGGGCCTCTTGCCAAATGCCGCCGTCCGTCCTAGGCCGTCTGCCATGACAGCCCGCACCTCGCTCCCCTCCAAGGCCGATTTCGCCCATGTGACCGACTGGGTGTTCGACCTCGACAACACGCTCTACCCCCACCATGTCGATCTCTTCGCCCAGATCGACCGCAACATGACGGCCTATGTCGCCGACCTGCTGGGACTGGGCTACGACGAGGCGCGGGCGATCCAGAAGAAATATTATTACGACCATGGGACGACCCTGGCCGGCCTGATGCATCACCACGGTATCGATCCGCATCATTTCCTCGATGCCGCCCATGCCATCGACTATTCTCCGGTGCTCGCCGATTCCGCGCTCGCCGATGCGATCAAGGCGTTGCCCGGCCGGAAATTCATCTTCACCAACGGCACGGTGAAACATGCCGAGGCCGCGGCACGGGCGCTCGGCATCCTCGATCACTTCGAGGATATATTCGACATCGTGGCGGCCGATTTCGTGCCGAAGCCCGCCAATGTCACCTATGACAAGTTCGCGAGCCTGCATCGGGTCGATACCGGCCGCGCCGCCATGTTCGAGGACCTGCCGCGCAATCTCGCCGTGCCGAAGGTTCTCGGCATGAAGACGGTCCTGATCCTGCCCGAGCCCGGCCACAGGGGGCTCGAGCGCTGGGAGGAATATGACGAGGACGACGGCAATATCGATTTCGTCACCAATCGTCTCTCCGATTTCCTCAAGGCCGTCGTCTGAGCTCCCAGGCGGTTCACACAAGATGAACCGCCCATTCAGGCCGTATTCAGCCGCGTCTTTCTAAACAGGCTTCAACTTTGGCGGACCGGTCGAAGCGTACCGATTTCCCGGACCGCCCAGAGGACGCAACCCCGGGCAGCACATGCTGCATTTACCGATAGACGCGTTCTATCGAAGAAAGGCTGAGACATGAAAATCAAGACCGCATTCATCGCCGCGCTGGCCGGCGTCTTCGCCGTCACCGCCGCCGCTCCTTCCTTCGCCGCCGCCGACCCGGCCAAGAAGGAAAAGCGGATTCACCGCCTCATCAAGCGGGCCGACCTCAATGGCGACGGCAGGCTGTCGCAGGCCGAGATGTCGCGCGCCATCGCCGTGACCTTCGCCAAGGTCGACACCAATGGCGACGGCAGATTGAGCGCGTCCGAGATTTCCGGCGCCAAGGCGGTTCTCAAGGCCGAGCGCAAGCGCGCCAAGGCCGCGGGCGAAGGCCGCGTGCATTTCGCGAAGTTCCCCGCCAAGCGTATCAGCAGGCATTTCGACAGGATCGACGCCAATGGCGACGGCATGCTGTCGAAGGCCGAGCTCGAAACCGTCGCGGCGCGCATGTTCAAGAAGCGCGACAGGAACAATGACGGCTATATCTCGACGGCCGACTTCGCGCGCTGACATCGGCGCTCACGGCGTCCGAGGGACGGGCGGTCCGCTTGCGCGGGCCGCCTTTCTCATGCGGGTTCCTCGCGATAGAAATCCTGCACGATGCGGAACGCCTCGGCGGCGGTGTCGACGAATTGCAGCAGTTCCACGTCCTCGGGCGCGATGGTCCCGAATTCCGCCAGCGCCTCCAGATCGATGACGCGCCGCCAGAATTCGGCGCCGAAGAGCAGCAGCGGTATGCGCGCCATCCGACCCGTCTGGATCAGCGTGACCGATTCGAAGAGTTCGTCGAGCGTGCCGAACCCGCCCGGAAAGACCGCGACCGCCTTGGCGCGCATCAGGAAATGCATCTTCCGGATCGCGAAATAGTGGAAATTGAACGACAGGTCCGGCGTCACGAAGGGATTGGGCGCCTGCTCATGCGGCAGCACGATATTGAGGCCGATGGTCGGTGCGCCGGCATCGACGGCGCCGCGATTGCCGGCTTCCATGACGCCGGGACCGCCGCCGGTCACGACGACATATTCGCGATGGTCGAAGCCGGCCGACCATTCCGAGCACATGCGGGCGAAAAGGCGGGCTTCCTCGTAATAGACGGACGCGGCTTCCAGATTGCGCTTCTGGGTCTCGTTGCGCGCCGCCCAGGCGGCCTGGCCGGGCGCGGGAATGCGCGCGCCGCCGAACAGCACGATGGTCGAGCGGATATCGCGCTCGGCGAGCGCCGTCTCGACCTTGAGAAGTTCGAGTTGCAGCCGGATGGGACGAAGGTCCTCGCGGCAGAGGAAATCGTTGTCCGCATAGGCGAGCCTGTAGGAGGGCGAAAGCGTCTGCGGCGTCGCCGGGACGCGGTCGGCGCGCGACTTGTCGGCGCGATTGCTTTCCAGGGGCGCCCAGGTGCCGTGCTCGCGCCGCAAACTGTCGGTTTTCCCCTTTGCCATCGATAATCCCATCCGCTATAGAGCCGGCCAGCCGGCATACTGCACGACGGCCACAATAGTCCTTCAAAGTTTAAGGAATTGACATGACCGCCACCGATCTCGCCTCGCTCGAAAAGACGATAGACGCCGCTTTCGACAACCGTGACGGCGTCACCGTATCGACCCGCGGCGAGGTTCGCGACGCGGTGGAGGACGTGCTCGGCCTGCTGGATGCCGGCAAGGTTCGCGCCGCCACGCGCGGCGCTGACGGCGTCTGGACCGTGCATCAATGGGTCAAGAAGGCGGTGCTGCTCTCTTTCAGGCTGAACCCGATGGACGTCATCAAGGGCGGTCCGGGCAATGCCGTCTGGTGGGACAAGGTGGCCTCGAAATTCGACGGCTGGAGCGCGTCCGAATTCGAGGCGGCCGGGTTCCGTGCGGTTCCGAATGCCGTGGTGCGCCGTTCGGCCTATGTCGCGCCGGGCGCGGTGCTGATGCCCTCCTTCGTCAATCTCGGCGCCTATGTCGGCGCCAACACCATGGTCGATACCTGGGCGACGGTCGGCTCCTGCGC
>JAGRLJ010000365.1:2927-3625 GCA_020441805.1 Rhizobiaceae bacterium | reverse complement strand
CCCTCGCGGCGCATGGTCTCGATCAGCACGGCGAGCTGGAGTTCGCCACGGCCGGAGACATAGAAGGAATCCTTGCCTTCGGCCTCCTCGATCTTGAGCGCGACATTGCCTTCGGCTTCCTTGAACAGGCGGTCGCGGATGACGCGGCTCGTGACCTTGTCGCCCTCGGTGCCGGCGAGCGGCGAATCGTTGACGATGAAGGACATGGTGACGGTCGGCGGGTCGATCGGCTGGGCGGTCAGCGGCTCGGCCACGGCCGGGTCGCAGAACGTATCGGCGACCGTGCCCTTGGAAAGGCCGGCGATCGCGACGATGTCGCCGGCATGGGCTTCCTCGATCGGCTGGCGCTCGATACCGCGGAAGGCGAGGATCTTGCTGATGCGGCCATTCTCGATCAGCCGGCCGTCCTGGCCGAGCACCTTGATGCTCTGGTTGGGCCTGATCGAGCCGGAATGGATGCGGCCGGTGATGATGCGGCCGAGGAAGTTGTTGGCTTCCAGGATCGTGCCGATCATGCGGAAGGCGCCGTCCTCGTCGCCCACGCTCGGCTCGGGCACGTGCTTGAGCACGAGGTCGAGCATCGGGGCGAGGCCTTCGTCCTTGGGGCCTTCGGGATTGTAGTTCATCCAGCCGTCGCGGCCCGAGCCGTAGAGGATCGGGAAATCGAGCTGCTCGTCGGTGGCGTCGAGATTGGCGAA
>JAGRLJ010000365.1:0-2706 GCA_020441805.1 Rhizobiaceae bacterium | reverse complement strand
CGGCGTGGCCGGGCGTGTCGACGATATTGATGCGGACACCCTTCCATTCGACCGAGGTCGCCTTGGCGAGAATGGTGATGCCGCGCTCCTTTTCGAGATCGTTGGAATCCATGACGCGTTCTGCGACGCGCTGGTTCTCGCGGAAGGAGCCGGACTGCTTGAGCAACTCGTCGACAAGCGTCGTCTTGCCATGGTCAACGTGTGCGATAATCGCGATATTGCGAATCTTCATAGGGGTTCTGTCTCTTTTGGAGTTCGAGCAGGGCAAAATGCCGCGCGCCTGCGATGTGGGCGCCTCATACGCTCTTTTTTGCGTTTGCGAAAGGGGTGGAGGCGCAAACTATCGAACGCGCTTAACAGCAATGCGACGAATGCAGGGCTTGGAGGCCTTGCCTGGAGGTTTCGCCCCGCATCCGCCTCGCATGCTCCATCCACCTTCGCCCCGTCGTCGCGGGGAGAAGGTGGCGGTAGCCGGATGAAGGACACAACGGCAAAACAGGATCGATCGATCCTGTTTCTCATGTGGTNNTCAGCCGGCTGATCCCAATCGAACCGGCCTCACGCCACCGCCGCGCCCGCCACCGCCGGCTCCAGCGCCAGTTTCCGCGCTTCGACGAAGTCCACCTTGCCCGAGCCCAGTACCGGTACCCTGCCCACCCGCACCTCGGCGGGGACCATGATGTCCATCGTATTCCTCGACTTGGCGAAGGCGAGGAAGCCGGCGCGGGTGGCATCGGGCGCGTCGGTCAGGAGGATCAGGCGTTCGCCCTTCCTGGCGTCGGGGACGGCCGAGACGGCGGAGAGGTGCCCCGGCCAGAGCGCGCCGGCCAGCGCCTCGACGGCGGCGAGCGACACCATCTCGCCCGCGATCTTGGCGAAGCGCTTGGCGCGGCCCTTGATCCGCACGAAGCCGTCGGCGTCGATGGTGACGATGTCGCCGGTGTCGTGCCAGCCGTCGGGCAGGGTTTCCAGCATGCCGGGATTTTCCTCCCGGAGATAGCCGGCCATGACGTTCGGTCCGCGCAGATGGAGCCGGCCGCCTTCCTCGATGCCGGGCACCGGCTCCAGCTTCCACTCCATGCCGGGCAGGATCTTGCCCACGGTTCCGGAGCGGTTGTACATCGGCGTGTTGAGCGAGATCACCGGCGCGGTCTCGGTCACGCCATAGCCTTCGAGGATCCGGAGACCGAATTTCTCCATATAGGTCTCGCGGGTCGAAGCCTTCACCGGTTCGGCGCCGGAGAAGATGTAGCGGATCGAGCGGAAGTCGTAGGGATGGGCCGTCCGGGCATAGCCGGAGAGGAAGGTGTCGGTGCCGAAGATGATCGTCGCGTTCGAGGCATAGACCAGTTCCGGCACGACGCGATAGTGCAGCGGCGAGGGATAGAAATAGACCGGCACGCCGGAAACCAGCGGCAGCACCGTGCCCGCCGTCAGGCCGAAGGAATGGAACACCGGCAGGATGTTGAACACCTTGTCGCCCGAGTGGAAGTCGATGCGCGAGGCGGCCTGGGCGGCGTTGGACAGGATATTGCGATGGGTGAGCACCACGCCCTTGGGCGAGCCTTCCGAGCCCGAGGTGAAGAGGATCACCGCCGGATCGTCCGGCTTGCGCCGGACCAGCGGGCGGCCGCGCCTGACGAGGCCGAGGAGCTTGTCGCCAGGGCCGACGGTCGCGCGCAGGTCGTCGAGCCAGACGATGCGAACATGCTTCTCCATTTCCTCGATCACCGGGCCGAGCTTGGCCTGGGTGACGAAAGCCCGCGATGTCAGCACGTGGCGGACCTTCGCCGCGCGGCAGGCCGACAGGATACTGGCGGCGCCCGCCGTGAAATTCAGCATGGCCGGAACCTTGCCCGCCGACATGGCGCCGAAGATCGTCACGGCCGCGCCGTTGGCATTGGGCAGCATCACGCCGATCGTCTCGTCGTCGGGAAACAGCCCGCGGAACGTCGCGCCGAGCACGGCGGCGCCCGCCAGCAGCTTGCCGTAGCTCAGCCTGCCGGTGACGGGGTCCTCGACGGCCGGCTTGCCCATGCCGCGCTCGCGGGCCGCCTCGATCACCCGTTCGATCACGGTCGAGGATGTGCTGGTCGTGCGGAAAATCAGGTCCGACATCACCTTGTAGAGCGCAGCGCCGGCGGCGGTGCGGCGGGCGCGGCCCTTGAGATCTGCCGGCACGTCGAGCTTCACCGGCTCCAGGATAGTGACCCTGACCTTGGGGAACAGGCGGCGGCGCACCTGGCCGCCGTTCAGATAGGAGAAATAGCTGTGCTCCAGCCCGTCGATCCGGACCGGCACGACCATCGAGCCGGTCTTGTCGGCCACCATGGCGGCGCCGTCATAGACCTTCATCAGGGCGCCGGTCACGGTCAGCCGGCCCTCGGGGAAGATGCCGATCGCGTTGCCGTCCTGCACGATCTTGATCAGTGAGCGGGTCGCCATCGGCTTGGTCGGGTCGAGCGGCAGGAACTTGCAGAATCTGAGGAAGGGCTTCACCCACCAGGCCCGCGCGATCTTGTAGTCGACGGCGAAGGTCGGCTCCTCCTCGGTGATGGCGAGCGCCAGCGCGCCGTCGAGCAGGCTCACATGGTTGAGCGCGATGATCGGCGCCCTGCCGGCTTTCTTGATGTTCTCCAGCCCCTCGACCTCCAGCCGCATGAAGGCGCGGAACAGGATCGAGATGAAATCGCGAAAGGGGTTGGT
>JAGRLJ010000049.1:1916-4106 GCA_020441805.1 Rhizobiaceae bacterium | reverse complement strand
CCCGCCCACACGGCAGAGAGGGGGACCATGTGGGCGAGATTGAGCGTCGAGACCGGCGGCTGGCGGACATTGGCGTAGGCATGTCCGGGGAGCGAGCCGAGCCAGGCATCGACGGCGTTCACACCTTCGATCATGGCCGTGAAATCGCGGCCCTGAATGACCTTCTCGACGAGGCGCAGCTTCTCGTCTGCCAGACGCGGGTCAGCGTCCCAGACCGTGAGGGTCGCGGTGACATAGGCCATGCCGGCCATGTCGGCCCCGAGTTCCTGCAGGGCCATGTCGGCGTCGGCCGCCTTGTTCGCGGCGTCAGTATCGACAAGCGCCGACGCCTCGTTGGTCATGACTTCCTTGAGGATCGCGGCGATCGACTTGCGCTTGGCGAACCATTGGCGGCGGATTTTGGTGAGGAGCTTCGTCGCGTCGGTCTTGTCGATCAGGATCGCCCGCGTGGACCAGCGATACGGGAACGCCAGCCTGTTGAGGTCATCGAGCAGGCCGGGCGTGGTCGCGGTCGGAAAGCCGGTGATGGTGAGGATGCGCAGATGCTCGCTGCCAAGGCGCGGTTCGAGCCCGCCGGTCAGCGGCTGATCGGCTAGCAGCGCATCGAGATAGATCGGCGTCTCGGGCACGCGGACGCGATGCCGGTTGGTCGAGACGGTCGAGTGCAGAAAGGTCAGCGTCTCGCTGTCATCGAGCCACGCACATTCGGGCATGAAGCCGTCGAGCAGCGCCAGCACGCGGTCGGTGCGATCGGTGAAAGCGCGCAGGATTTCGTGCGGATCGACGCCGCTACGCTCGCGGCCTTCGTATAGCCAGGCTTCGGTGCGCGCCGCTTCCTCGGCCGGCGGCAGATAGAGGAAAGTCAGAAAATAGCTGGATACGAAATGGCTGCCGGCTTCCTCGAAGTCAGCCTTGCGTTCGGCGTCGAGCAGGCCGGAGGCCGGATCGGGAAACGTGCTATCGGGATAAGTGGCGGCCTCATGGCGCTGCGCTTCGACAAAAATGCTCCAGCCCGAGCCGAGACGGCGGAAGGCGTTGTTGATGCGACCGGCGACGGCAACCAGCTCGGCGGCGACGGCGGAATCAAGATCAGGCCCGCGAAAGCGCGCCGTGCGCTGGAAGCTGCCATCCTTGTTCAGCACGACACCTTCAGCAACGAGCGCAGCCCAGGGCAGGTAGTCGGCGAGGCGCGCGCCGGCGCGGCGATATTCGGCGAGGTTCATCATGGCCGCGCCCTCACACCGACAGATGACCGGGGATACGCAGATGCCGACGACCGACCTCCACGAAGAGCGGATCGCGCTTGGCGGCCCACACCGCCGTCAGGTGTCCGATGGCCCAGATGGCGAGGCCAACCAGCCATAGCCGCAGGCCGAGGCCGACGGCGCCGGCGAGCGTGCCATTCAGGATCGCGATGGCGCGCGGCGCGCCGCCGAGCAGGATGTGCTCGGTCAACGCGCGATGGACCGGCACCGAATATCCCGGCACGGCGTCCAGTTGCTCGAAGGCCGTCGCCATCAGATGAGCGCCCCGCCGCCGAACGAAAAGAACGACAGGAAGAAGCTCGACGCCGCGAAGGCGATCGACAGACCGAACACGATCTGGATCAGCCGGCGGAAGCCGCCGGAGGTGTCGCCGAAAGCGAGCGCCAGGCCCGTCGCAATGATGATGATGACGGCGACGATCTNGATCTTGGCGACCGGCCCTTCGATCGACTGGAGGATTTTCTGCAGTGGCTGCTCCCACGGCATGGAAGAGCCGGAGGCATGGGCGGCCGGGATGAGAATGAGATTGATAGTGACGGCGGCGGTGGCCGTCGCCATCGTGCGGCGGATACAGATGGCAGTGCGGATCATGCGGACTCCAAGGGGTTCGAGGTGGCTGGGGTGATGCGGTAGTCGCCGTTAGGACCGAGCCCTTCGACGCGGGCGAGTTCGGCGAGCCGGCGCGCGGAGCCACGGCCGGAGAGGACGGCAACAAGGTCGATGGTCTCGGCGATCAGTGCGCGCGGGACCGTGACGACGGCTTCCTGAATGAGCTGTTCGAGGCGACGGAGCGCACCGATGCCGGTGCCGGCGTGAATAGTGCCGATGCCGCCGGGGTGGCCTGTGCCCCATGCTTTGAGGAGGTCGAGCGCTTCGGAGCCGCGCACCTCGCCAATCGGGATGCGGTCGGGGCGCAGGCGCAGCG
>JAGRLJ010000049.1:0-1852 GCA_020441805.1 Rhizobiaceae bacterium | reverse complement strand
ATTGCAGTTCGCGCGTGTCCTCGATGATGACGACGCGATCCGCGCTCTTCGCGACTTCGGCGAGCAGCGCGTTGGTCAGCGTCGTCTTGCCGGTCGAGGTGCCGCCAGCGACCAAGATATTAGCGCGAGATGCGACGGCGGCACGCAACGTCGCCGCCTGATCGGCGGTCATGATGCCGGCTGCGACATAATCGTCGAGCGTGAAGACGGCGACAGCGGGTTTGCGGATGGCGAAGGCTGGGGCCACGACTACGGGCGGTAGCAGCCCTTCAAAGCGCTCGCCGGTTTCAGGAAGCTCGGCGGAAACGCGCGGAGATCGTGCATGAACCTCCGCGCCGACGTGATGGGCGACCAGGCGCACGATGCGTTCGCCATCGGCGGCGGACAGTCGCTCGCCCGTATCGGACAGCCCTTCGGAGAGGCGGTCGATCCAGATGCGTCCGTCCGGATTCAGCATCACCTCGACGACGGCGTGATCTTCCAGAAACCGCGCGATGGCGGGGCCGAGCGCGGTGCGCAACATGCGCGCGCCGCGTGCGTGACGTTCCGAATGATGATGTGCAGCCGCCATGTCGCCCCGATTTCCAGCCGGGACTGACAGACGCATCCCCATGCGGGGCTGATTAAAAGAGCGAGATTTGAGGCTACTTCAACAAGAAACAAGCGTCGTAGTAGTGTAGCGCGCAAATACAGGAGATCGGCGGAATCAAGTGTCCGGGATGCGTGAGGATAAGGGCTGCGGAAAGGAGGATTTGATGATGATCGGCGGACAGATTCGGCATCGATGCTGTGCCATTTGTTTCTTGCCGGCTGCCGTCGCTCGCTGGGCGCAGATCGGGATTGGGTTTCAGCGCGACACCATGGTCGACTGCGGCAAAAGCAGTGCGGTCATTCAGATATTTCGTTCGACGCGGCGCCCGGCAAATCGTCCGGGATTTCCCGAAGAAAGCTCTGGCCCTTCTGGAGCCGCTTGCCGAGCATTTCCACGAAGCCGTCGAACCGCTCCCGGCCTTTGGCCTGTGCCGCGGCCTGGGCGTCCGGCGGCACGGGTGGTGTTGTCGAGAGCCAGAAGCGCACATAGAGCGCCAATGTTTCGGCGGTGACGCCGAGATCGCGTTCCATCCGCAGCACCTGTCTGGACAGTCGGTCGAGCCTGCGTGCGAAGGCGGCTTCGCGCATATCGGCATGATCGGGCGACAGGAACGAACTGACGGCCGCCTCGACGATCGCGGATCTCGGCAGTTTCTTGCGATCGGCAAGCTCATTGATGCGGCCGATCAGGTCGACGGGCAAAGTGAGATTGAGACGGTCGCGCATGGTGTCACAACTCCATGCCGTCGCCGGGATCGAGCGCGACCTGACGGGCCATGCCGGTCATCTGGCGGCGCAGGGCCTGACGCTGGCGCGCGACATCCTCCGGCTCATCGTCGAGGATGCGCGTGAACTCCTCGACCGGACGTGGGGCAGTCGTCTCCTTGACGATCGAGACATGGTCGGGAAGCTCGGGTTCGCGGCGCAGGCCCGCATTGGCCTTGTCGGGCTTGTGGGCAGCTATCAGCGCGGGATCGGGCTTCTGCGGCTGGAGCGTCGACCAGCCATCCGTATGACGGGTGCGCCCGGATTTCTGCGGATCGGGTGGCGGAAGCACACGCTCGCGGAAGCGCGCGTCCTCATAATAGCGCGCCTTCTTCGCCCGCACCGGCGGCGTGCCGGCGGCCATGACAATCTCGTCGGCCGGCGGGAGCTGCATGATCTCGCCCGGAGTCAGCAGCGGCCGGGCGGTTTCCGAGCGCGACACCATCAAGTGACCGAGCCAGGGCGAGAGCCTGTGCCCGGCATAGTTCTTCATCGC
>JAGRLJ010000364.1:477-2169 GCA_020441805.1 Rhizobiaceae bacterium | reverse complement strand
GCATCACGCAATCGAACATGTCGATACCGCGCGCTACCGATTTCAGGATGTCGTCCGGGGTGCCGACACCCATCAGGTAGCGCGGCTTTTCGTCTGGCAGATGCGGATTGACCGCATCGATCATCTCCAGCATCACCGCCTGCGGCTCGCCGACCGCAAGCCCGCCGATGGCATAGCCCTTCAGATCGAGCGCCCGGAGCGCCTCGGCGCTCCTCACGCGCAGATGCGGCTGGTCGCCGCCCTGGACGATGCCGAACATGGCCTTGCCCGGCTGGTTGCCGAAGGCGGCCTTGCAGCGCTCCGCCCAGCGCACCGACATTTCCATGGCGCGCTCGATGTCCTTCGGTTCGGCCGGCAGCGCCACGCATTCGTCGAGCTGCATCTGGATGTCGGAATCGAGCAGGCCCTGGATCTCGATCGAGCGCTCGGGCGACATGTGATGCAGCGCGCCATCGACATGGCTCTTGAAGGTCACGCCTTTCTCGTCGAGCTTCCTGAGGCCCGAGAGCGACATGACCTGGAAGCCGCCGGAATCGGTGAGGATCGGATAGGGCCAGCGGATCAGTTCATGCAGGCCGCCGAGGCGGGCGACGCGCTCCGGGCCGGGGCGCAGCATCAGATGATAGGTGTTGCCGAGGATGATATCGGCCCCGGTATCGCGCACCTGGTCGAGATACATGGCCTTGACGGTGCCGACCGTGCCGACCGGCATGAAGGCCGGCGTGCGGATGGTTCCGCGCGGCATGGTGACCTCCCCTCGCCGCGCCTTGCCGTCTGTCTTGAGCAATGTGAACTTGAATTCGCTGTTCATCGGTCTTTCCGGAAAAGCAGGCTGGCATCGCCATAGGAATAGAAACGGTAGCCGGACTGGATCGCATGATCATAGGCCGCCTTCATCGTCCCGATGCCGGAAAGGGCCGAAACCAGCATGAAGAGCGTCGAGCGCGGCAGGTGGAAGTTGGTGAAAAGCATGTCGACCGCGCGGAAGCGGTAGCCCGGCGTGATGAAAATGTCGGTGGCGCCGGACCAGGGCTGGATCTTGCCCTCAGCGTCGGCGGCGCTTTCGAGCAGCCGCAGCGAGGTCGTGCCGACCGAAACGATGCGCCCGCCCCCCGCCTTCACGGCGTTCAGCCGGTCGGCGGTGGCGGCATCGATGTAACCGCTCTCGAAATGCATGACATGGTCGTCGGTGTCGTCGGCCTTGACCGGCAGGAAGGTCCCGGCTCCGACATGCAGCGTTACAAAGATACGCTCGACGCCTTTTTCATCCAGCTTTTCAAAAAGTTGCGGCGTAAAGTGAAGGCCAGCGGTCGGTGCGGCGACCGCACCCTCTTCCCTAGCGTAAATCGTCTGGTAATCAGCCCGGTCTCGTGCGTCCTCGCCCCGTTTGGAAGCGATATAGGGCGGCAGCGGAATATGACCGACTGTAGCGATCGCCTGGTCGAGCGCAGGCCCGGTGAAATCGAAGCGAAGCGTCACCTCGCCGCCTTCGCCCTTCTCCTCCACCGTGGCGTCCAGCGTTTCCAGGAGGCAGAGACCGCCCTGGTCGCCGAAGCGGATGCGATCGCCGGTCTTGACGCGCTTGCCCGGCCGGATGAAGGCTTTCCAGCGATCGGGGCCGGTCCGCATATGCAGGGTCGCCGAGATGGCGGAACGGTTGCCGTCCCGCTCGCGCATGCCTTCCAGCTGCGC
>JAGRLJ010000364.1:0-368 GCA_020441805.1 Rhizobiaceae bacterium | reverse complement strand
CGCGCGGCGTCGCGCGGGCTCGCGGGCCTGAGCGCGATCCGGTCGTCGGGCAGATCGAAATCGAAGAGGTCTACGCGCATGATGTCCGAAATAGAAAACCGCCCCGGCGCATAAGCCCCGGAGCGGCTGATGTCCACTGGTTTCGATCAGGCGATGTCGGCGGCGACCTTCACGGAGACGATCGAATCCGGATCGGAGACCGGCTCGCCCTTCTTGATCTTGTCGACATTGTCCATGCCTTCGATGACCTGGCCCCAGACGGAATATTGCTTGTTGAGCCAGGGCGCGTCGGTGAAGCAGATGAAGAACTGCGAATTGGCCGAGTTCGGATTCTGCGAGCGGGCCATGGAGCAGGTGCCGCGCACATG
>JAGRLJ010000363.1 GCA_020441805.1 Rhizobiaceae bacterium | reverse complement strand
CCATGCGGATGAAGAGCGGGCCGTAATGACCGAAGTCGGCCGGCCACCAATCCTGCGAATCGGTCATGAGCGCCCGAAGGTCGGCCTTCAGCGCCTCGAAATCGAGCTTCTTGAACTCCTCGGCATAATCGAAATCCTTGCCCATGGGATCGGACAGGGAAGAATGCTGGTGAAGGATCTTCAGATTGATCTGGTTCGGCCACCAGTCGCGATTGGACCTCGATCCACCGGTGGCGTGGGCGACCGGACATTTGCCCGCGCCTTCGACTTTTGCGTCCATGTGTTCCTCCTGCTCGTTGGAATGGTTCTAAGTGTACCCTAGCGGATTCACCGCGATAGTTTCCAATTGCATTTATTGGGAATATCGATAGGATTTTCTTATTATGGTGACATTACGGCAGATGCGCTATTTCGATGCGCTGGCGACCACGCTGCATTTCGGCAAGGCGGCCGGGATGGTGTCGGTCAGCCAGCCTGCATTGTCGGCGCAGATCGCCGAGATGGAACGCCTGCTCGATGTCCGGCTGGTCGAGCGCCAGCGGTCCGGCGCCATCCTGACCCGGGAAGGCGAGGAGCTGCTGCCGGAAATCCGCGACATCCTCGAACGTGTCGAAAGGCTGGCCGAGCGGGTGAAGCCCAGGCAGGGACCGTTCGGCGGCCGCCTTCGCATCGGCATCATCCCGACCGTCGCGCCCTATCTGGTGCCGAGGCTCATCCCGGAACTGCGGCACCGCTCGCCCGCGCTCGGCATCGAGCTCAAGGAATTGCTGACCGCCGGCTGCCTCGAGGAACTCAAGCAGGGCCGCCTCGATTGCGCGGTGCTGGCCTTGCCGGTCCGGGCCGAGGGGATCGACAGCCTCTTTCTCTTCGAGGACCGTTTCCTGATCGCCAGCGCCGAGGACGAGCGCACGATCCTGATGTCGCCGATGACGGAGGACCGCGTCGATGTCGAACGGCTGCTGCTGCTAGAGGAAGGGCATTGCCTGCGCGAGCAGGCGCTGGCGGTCTGCGGAACGCGGGCCGCGCGCCGCGTCGCCAATTACGGCGCGACCTCGATGACGACGCTGTTGCAGATGGTCAGCCACGGCATGGGCATCACGCTCATCCCGGAAATCGCCGTCAAGGACGAGGCGAGCCGAAACCGGATGCGGATCGTGCCTTTCGCCGATCCCCAGCCGTCGCGTCGCATCGGGCTGGTCTGGCGGTCGAGCGCGCTGGGCAAGCGGCGCGATTTCGAGGCACTGGGCGCGGCGATCCGGGAAAGTGCGACAGACCTGTTTCATTCCTGAACGTTAACCCTGCCGATTAAGCAAGGATCGGGCTTTTGCTGGACGCGTCCGAGGCTGGTCGCGATAGTCCGCGCGAGCGACTATCGGCAGCTGGAGCAACCATGAAGACGGTCTTTATCGATTACGACACGAGCGGCACCTTCTTTATCGACAGTTCTCGCCGGAGCTGGCTGTTCGAGAACGGGCATCTCTTCACCTCCGCGAGCGGCCCGGCGATCAGCGCTCTCTACCGGCGCAACAGCGAGATCATTCTCGAGGGCCATGCCGAGACGACATCCCGGGATGCATTCGGCGCGATCGACAGCCTGGGCCGCAAGACGACGGTGATTGTGACCGAGACCGGCAGCATCGACGCGCGCCACACCGGCATCGCGCTTCACGGGAAGGATTCCGAGATCGACAATCGCGGTTCGATCTGGGGCGACTACCATGGCGTCTACGCCACCGGGGAGGGCCTCTATCTTTCCAATATGGGGTTCATCGGCGGCAACACAGTCGGCGTCTATATGCGCGGCGACCAGTCGGTGCTGACCAATCACGATGTCGGCGAGATCCGCGGCAGCGTTTCCATGGCGGGCGCCGCGGGCGAAACCCTCTGGTTCAACAATTACGGCAAGGTCACCTCGCCGGTGAACGCCATCGTCGGTGGCGACAGCAACGACATCATCCACAATACCGGCACGCTCGGCGGCTTCGTTTCGCTCGGCGCGGGCAACGACGTGCTCGACACGCGCTGGGGCCAGCTCTGGATCGCCCGCGTGGTCGGCGGCGACGGCGACGACACACTGATCGTCAGCGATGCGTCCTATCGCCTCAACGAGGTCGAATATGGCGGCAACGACACGGTGAAATCCACGGTCAGCTATACGCTCTCCGCCAATGTCGAGAACCTGGTTCTGCTCGGCAGGGCCGACATAGCCGGTACGGGACATGACGGCGACAATCGTCTTGTCGGCAACAAGGTCGATAACGCGCTCGACGGTCTCGGCGGCGACGACATTCTCGATGGCCGGCGCGGCAACGACGTGCTGACGGGCGGCGAGGGCTGCGACACCTTCGTGTTCGGGTCGTGCTACGACATGGACACGATCACCGATTTCACCCACGGCCAGGATACGATCGACCTGTCGGGCTGGAAGAAGGTCGGCGGCTTCAATGCCCTTCTCCGGCGCGCCGAGGACCATGGCGACGATCTCTGGATCATCGCCGGCAAGGATATGCTGGTGATCGAGGGCCAGAACAAGGCCGACATGCACGCGCACGATTTCATCTTCTGACCGGTTCCGGGCCGCGGTTGGCGGTCACATGCCGTCAGCCGACATCGCCTCGAGCGGACCTATGACCGTCCGACGGAGCCGTTTCGGCTGAACGGGATGGCTCTGGCAGGTGGCCGACAAGACTCTCCCCGCGTCGCTCTCGGGCCTCACACCTGTCCCGAACATCCGATCGTGTAAAACATTCGCATGATTTTCAATCGTTTGCGGATAGGATCTGATCTTTTGCACTAAGCGAAGGAGGCCCGATCCGTCGACCGGCGGCCGTCGGCATGGGCGCCTCTTCCCGAAGGCGCGGGCCGCCGTATCCACCTTCCAGGTCAAGCTGTTGCAGCGGAGCCGCATCGCGGCGCGCCATCCCGAAAATTAACACTGGTAAACGCTTCATTAACCTTAATCGGTTCTAGTGATGTCCAACTGCCGGCGACAGGGCCCGCGCCCAGCGAAAGTTCCAAGCAAGCGCCGGCCGCTAGGGTTTCGAGTCGAGTCTGGGATTTGTGTGCATGAGCGCGAAGCATGTTGCGGTATTGATGGGAGGCTTTTCCTCCGAGCGGCCGGTGAGCCTGTCCTCCGGGGCGGCCTGCGCCGACGCGCTGGAGGCCGTGGGCTATCGCATTACCCGCATCGATGTCGATCACGACGTGGCGACGGTGCTGCGCGAACTCAAGCCCGACGTCGTCTTCAATGCCCTGCATGGCCCTTTCGGCGAGGACGGCAAGATCCAGGGCATCCTCGAATATCTGGAAATCCCCTATACGCATTCCGGCGTGCTCGCCTCGGCGCTTTCGATGGACAAGGAGCTGGCCAAGCGCATCGCCAGGTCCCACGGCATTCCCGTGGCCGAGGCCAGGATCATGGCGCGGACGGAGTTCACGTCCGC
>JAGRLJ010000362.1 GCA_020441805.1 Rhizobiaceae bacterium | reverse complement strand
CCGGCCCCTATATGCACAACGGCGTGTTCAGGGATCTCCGCACGGTCATCCTCTTCTACAACAAGTACAATTCGAAGAAGAAAAGCCGCCAGATCGATCCGGAGACCGGCGAACGCTGGGCGCCGCCCGAAGTGGCCGAGAATATCGACATGGAAAAGCTCGAAACCGGCCCCGGCCTCGACGACCGGCGGATCGACGCGCTGGTGGCCTTCCTGAAGACGCTGACCGACAGCCGCTACGAGCACCTGCTGTCCCAACCCTAGAGCAATTCCAGCGAAAGTGTGCAGCGGTTTCGCGTCCGGAATTGCGTAAAACAAAGAGATGGAGCATTTTCGCGATTCGGAGAAAAGCGAAAATGCTCCAGGAGGAGGAGAAACGCGTGACCAAAACTCTTTTGCAGATCGATTTTCCGTTCGACGGACCCTTTGGCGACGAGATGGCGGCGCAACTCGACGGCCTCGCGCGGGATATCGCGGCCGAGACCGGCCTTCTCTGGAAGATCTGGACCGAGAACGAAGCCGAGAAGCGGGCAGGCGGCATCTATCTCTTCGCCGATCCCGACAATGCCGCCCGCTATCTCGCCAAACACAGCGCGCGCCTCCAGGGCTTCGGGATTTCCGGCATCGAGGCGAAGACCTTCGCGGTCAACGACGCCCTCAACGCCGTCACGCGCGGTCCTGCCGGCTGATTCCGCCGGCGCCGGACAGGCCTCGTCTGGACAGGGAGACGCCCGTCCTGTAGCACATGCAATCATCATACGATTGCGGAGGAATATTCAGGATGGCCGGAAGCCTGACAATTCCAGACCTTGCGGGCAAGACCGTGCTCATTACCGGCGCCTCGACCGGCATCGGTGCGGCGCTGGCACGCGCCTTCGCCCGCCAGGGCGCGATGGTCGGCCTGCACTATAATTCCAGCGCGGAGGCCGCGCATGCCGTGGCGCGCGGGATCGAGGAGGAGGGCGGCAGCGTCGTCCTCGTCCGGGGCGATGCGACGAAATCCGAGGATATGCGCCGCGTGGTCGAGGAAACGGCGCGGACCTTCGGCCGGCTGGACGGGCTGATCAACAATGCCGGCGGCATGGTCGCCCGTGTGCTCTACGAGAACATGACCGACGCGCATTACGATGCGGTGATGGATCTCAACGCCCGTTCGGTGCTTGCCGCCTCGCATGCCGCCTTGCCCTATCTCAAGAAGGAAGGCGGCTTCATCATTCATACGAGCTCGGTTGCCGCGCGCACCGGCGGCACGGCCGGCTCGGGCCCCTACGGTTCCTCGAAGGCTTTCGTCGAGGCGGTCGGCAAGGGCATGGCGCTCGAATTCGGCAAATACGGCATCCGTGTCAATTCCGTCGCGCCGGGCTATATCGCAACCCCCTTCCAGGATCGCTATGCGCTGCCGGGGCAGGGGGAGCAGGTGGCCAAGGCCGTGCCGCTCGGCCGCGTCGGCACGGCGGAGGATTGCGTCGGCGCCTATCTGTTTCTCGCCTCCGGCATGCTTTCGGGCTATGTCACCGGCCAGATGATCGACGTCAATGGCGGCCAGCTGATGCCCTGAACGCGCCGTCGCGCGGCGGCGGGCAACGGTTCGCTTGACGGCATACCGACCGGTCGGTATTTTAGCGGCCATGACGACCGAACGGCACGAATCCCGCACCAGACTGCTCGACGCCGCGCTCGATGTCTTTCGCGCCAGGGGCTATGCCGCGACGCGGGTAGACGATATCTGCGCGGCGGCCGGGCTGACCAAGGGCAGCTTCTTCCATCATTTCAAGACCAAGGACGAACTGGCGATCGCCGCCGCCGGCCGCTGGACCGAAGTGACCGGCGCGCTGTTCCGCGACGCGGACTATAACCGGCCGGACGATCCGCTCGACCGGCTGCTCGGCTATCTCGATTTCCGCAAGTCGCTGCTGCGCGGCTCGCTCGCCGAATATACCTGCCTGCTCGGCACGCTGGTTCAGGAAGTCTACGACACCAATCCGCCGATCCGCATGGCTTGCGAGGCAAGCCTTTCGAGCCACGTCGCCATGCTCGCCCGCGATATCGAGGCGGCCAGGTTGCTCTATGCGCCGGACGCTTCGTGGAGCTCGGAAGGGTTGGCGCTGCACATCCAGGCGGTTATCCAGGGCTCTTTCGTCATCGCCAAGGCGCATCACGGTTCCGGACCGGCGGCCGACAGCTTCGATCACCTCAAGCGCTATGTCGCCGGCCTGTTCGGCAGGACCGTCCGGTAAATCCGCGCCGACGTTCAGCTTCCGAACTGCCCGAAGGCCGGAACCTTCACGGCGGGCCGGCGGAAATCCACGCCGGCCACCAGTCCGAGAAGATGCAGTTCGAAGCCGCTCTTCAAGCCGGCGGAAACGCCCAGCAGGCCGTAAAGGGTGAGGTTCACGTCGCCGGCGGGATCGAAATGGTAGAAGGCGCCGTCGGCGATATAGTCGCGGCCGATCGCATTGGGCGGCAACACCGCGTCGATCTCCGGCACCTTCCTGAGGATATAGGCCACGAAACTGTTGGAGTTCGGCCCCGGCCAGAGCCGGTAGGCGCCGCGCTTGCCGTGCGGATAGGCGGCGATGGCCGCCTCGATCTTCGGGATCAGCCTTTCGGCCTCCGCGCCCGTCGTCTCCCACACCGGCTGCGGCGGGTTCGAATACCAGTAGCCGTCCGGCACATAGGCGTTCCGACGGATCGGCGCGCCCCAGCCCACCACGTCGTAGCGGTCATAGGCCTTGCCGTCGCGATCCTTGAGCACGATCCAGCTATGGACGGCGAAGGCGCCCTTGAAGCCGCCGGTCACCGCCGCGAAGATCGTCACCCGCGCCGCCCGGTCACGCGCCGGATCGGGCAGGATACGGCTCGACGTCCATGTCGCCTCGCGCCAGCTGGCCGGCCGGTCTCGCATTGCCCAAAGGCCGGCGGCGGCGAGGCCGGGCACGAGATAGACACAGAAAACAAAGGCCAATATGGTCTTCAATACCCGCATGCGTGATGATTCCGTCGTCCCTGAGCGGCCGAATGTCCGCAGGAATATTGGCATATTGAAGGTCTGATCATGGCGAATCCGGTTCTCGTCGAGGTTACCCGTGGAAACCGGGTGGAAAGCCGGCATCGCGGCGCGGTTGCGGTGGTGGATGGCGACGGCGGGACGGTTTTCGCGCTGGGCGATATCGAAGCGTCCACCTTCCCGCGCTCGGCCTGCAAGGCGATGCAGGCGCTGCCGCTCGTCGAAAGCGGCGCGGCCGACGCCTATGGTTTCGGCAATCGCGAGATCGCGCTTGCCTGCGCGTCCCATTCCGGCGAGCCCGCGCATGTGGCGCTTGCCGCCGCGATGCTCGCCGCCGCCGGCCGTGGCGAGGCGGTGCTGGAATGCGGCGCCCACTGGTCGTTCGAGCGGGATGTCCTGATCGGGCAGGCGCGCGGCCTCGACCGGCCGGGCGCGCTGCACAACAATTGCTCGGGCAAGCATGCCGGCTTCGTCTGCGCCGCCTGCCATTCCGGACACGATCCCAAAGGCTACGTGACCTTCGACCATCCGGTCCAGGCGGAGATCCGCCGCGTGATGGGCGCGCTCACCGGCATAAGGCACGATCGGGACAATGCCGGCGTCGACGGCTGTTCGATCCCCACCTATGCCGTGCCGCTCCGCGCGCTTGCCCACGGCTTCGCCAGGATGGCGTCCGGCGCGGGGCTCGACCCGGCACGCGCGTCGGCCGCGCGGCGCATCGTCGAGGCCTGCATGGCCGAGCCTTTCTATGTCGCGGGCACGGGCCGGACCTGCACCCGGCTGATGGAGGTCGCGCCGGGCCGGATCTTCGTCAAGACGGGCGCCGAGGGCGTCTTCTGCGCGGCCATTCCCGAACGCGGGCTCGGCATCGCGGTGAAATGCGACGATGGGGCGGCGCGCGCCGCCGACAGCATCGTCGCCGGCGTGCTGGCGCGCTTCTTCGACGACGATGTGCGGCCCGCCCTGGAGGCGATCGCCAGCCATACGATGCGCAACTGGAACGGCATCGCCGTGGGCGACGTTCGCGCATCCGGACTGACCGGCGGCTGATCCTGTGCCGGATCGGGGCAGGCAAAGGTTAGGAAAGGCTTAAGTCAAACAGCCGGAAACCAGTTTCCGAGGACTTTTCCACGCTATCCCGGACTTTGCTACCATGAGGCCATCCGGCGAATGACTTGCCGGGTTGCCGAAGGAGTTCTCCATGTTTGCCGGCCGTTACCTGTGGTGGAACATGATCGCGGCGATGGCCTATGTCTTCTTCGCGGTCTATTTCTATTATGTCTCCTGGCTTGCCATCCGCGTTTCGGGCTGCGCGGCGGTCGCGGGAAGCTGCGGCGCGCTGGAAACGCAGCTCAACGCCGTCGTCCGGCCCTATGGGCTTGTCGCCTGCGGGGTGCTCGTGCTCGCGACCGGCATCATGCGGGTGCGGTTCCTGCGCATGAGCCCGCTCTGGGGTCTGGCCTTCTTCGTCTGGTTCGGTTCCTCGGCCGATTTCTTTCTCAATTTCGGCGATCTGTGGTTCGCCCGCACGCCGATGGAAACCATCCTTGCCGGGCTGCCGATCGAGACCTGTTTCCTCGCCGCGCTGGTCTTCTTCCTCTGCTTTCCGATCGAACTCTACAAGAAATCCCCGGAGGGCGGCCTGCGCGTGATGTATTTCGTCGCCGGCTTCACGGCGTCCTATTCCTTTTCCTTCACCATCGCCAATTCGCCGCAGGTCCTGTCCTATGTCCGGCTGGTCACGGGGTCGGAGGATCTCGTGATCCAGGTCGCGCGGCTTCAGGACGACATGCGCCGCCTGCTCGGGCTCGGCCAGCCCGGCCCGCTGCCGGTCGTGGTGGCGCTGGCGGTTTTCATCGCGGCGCTCTCCTACCTTCTCTGGATACGCAAGCAGCCGGGCGGTGCGTCGTCGGCGCTGCCGGCGTGACGCTGTCCGTCAGTCCTTCGGGAAGATCGTCCAGCGGATCGGACGGAAGGTCACCGTTGAGCCGCGCTCGGCTGCGGCGCCGAGCGGCACCTCGATCTCGACCGGGTTCGGCGCCCCTGCGGTCCCGACATCGACCTCGATGATGCGCGTGCCGGCGAGCCGCCGGTGCGCGGTGACGCGGCCGCCAATGCCGTCGCCTTCCGCGACGAGCTCGATATCGCTCGGGCGGAAGAAGAACTGGCCTTCGCCCTCATGCGGATCGCGCACCCCCGTCGGCGCGCCGAGATACTCGACCGTGCCGCCCGAGACCGTCACCGGCAGGCTGACGCTGTCGCCGATGAAGGAGAAGACGAAGGGCGAATTCGGCCGGTCGTAGACGTCGTCCGACGAACCGACCTGCTCGATCCGGCCCTGGCTCATCACCACGACGCGATCGGCGAGCTCCAGCGCCTCTTCCTGATCGTGGGTGACGAAGATCGTCGTATGGCCGGTGCGGTCGTGGAACTCGCGCAGCCATTTGCGCAGTTCCTTGCGGACCTTCGCGTCGAGCGCGCCGAAGGGCTCGTCGAGCAGCAGCACGCGCGGCTCGATCGCCATGGCGCGCGCCAGCGCCACGCGCTGCCGCTGGCCGCCGGAAAGCTGGTTCGGATAGCGCTTCTCCAGCCCGGTGAGCTGCACCATGTCGAGCAGGTCGAGCGCGCGGCGGCGGATTTCCTCCTTCGGCGGCCGGACCGCGCGCGGGCGCACCGTCAGCCCGAAGGCGATATTGTCGAGGATCGTCATGTGCCGGAAGAGCGCATAGTGCTGGAAGACGAAGCCGACATTGCGCTCCTGCACCGGCTTCCAGGAGGCATCCTCCTGGCCGAAGAAGATACGGCCGGTGGTGGGTTGTTCGAGACCGGCGACGAGGCGGAGCAGCGTTGTCTTGCCCGAGCCCGAGGGGCCGAGCAGCGCGATCAGCTCGCCGGAGCGGATGCCGAGCGATACGTCGTGCAGCGCGGGATAGCGATCGAATTCCTTGCGGATCTTCTCGATGCGGATTTCCATGGGTCTGGTCCTTAATGCTTGCCGTTTCCGCCGCCGGCGAGACCATGGGCGAACCAGATCTCCAGCACGGTGCGGACGACGAGGGTGACGAGGGCGAGGAGCGCGAGCAGCGAGGCCACGGCGAAGGCGGCGGCGAGATTGTATTCGTTGTACAGGATCTCGACATGCAGCGGCATGGTCGTGGTCAGGCCGCGAATATGGCCGGAGACGACCGATACCGCGCCGAATTCGCCCATGGCGCGCGCGTTGCAGAGCAGCACGCCATAGAGCAGGCCCCATTTGATATTGGGCAGCGTCACCCGGAAGAATGTCTGCCAGCCATTGGCGCCGAGCGTGATCGCCGCTTCCTCCTCGGCCGTGCCCTGTTCCTGCATCAGCGGAATCAGCTCGCGGGCGACGAAGGGGAAGGTCACGAAGACGGTGGCGAGCACGATGCCGGGAACGGCGAACAGGATCTCGATGCCATGGCTCTTGAGCCAGGGGCCGAGCGCCGATTGCGCGCCGAACAGCAGCACATAGACCAGGCCGGAAATGACCGGCGAGACCGAGAAGGGCAGGTCGATCAGCGTGATCAGGAACGCCTTGCCCCTGAACTCGAACTTGGCGATGGCCCAGGAAGCCGCCACGCCGAAGACGAGGTTGAGCGGCACGGCGATCGCGGCGACCAGCAGCGTGAGCCGGATCGCGGCCAGCGCGTCCTTCTCGGTCAGCGCCGCGTGATAGGCGCTCCAGCCGTTGCGGAAGGCCTCGACGAGGACCGAGATCAGCGGCAGTACGATGATCAGCGTGAGATAGAGCGCCGCGAGCGCCATCAGCAGCGCCCTGGCCCCGGGAGGCTCGGTCGCCGGCGAGCGCCAGCGGCGGCGGTTGAAGGCCGAGGAAATGTCAGGCATTGGCATATCTCCGCGTCCAGGCCTGGATCAGGTTGATGACGAAGAGCATGGCGAAGGCGACCGCCAGCATCAGCGTGCCGATCGCGGTGGCGCCGGCATAATTGAACTCCTCGAGCTTGATGACGATGAGAAGCGGTGCGATCTCCGAGACGTAGGGGATATTGCCGGCGATGAAGATCACCGAGCCGTATTCGCCGGCGGCGCGGGCGAAGGCGAGCGCGAAGCCGGTCAGGATGGCGGGAAAGAGCGAGGGCAGGATGACCCGCCGGATCGCCTGGAGGCGGTTGGCGCCGAGCGTGGCGGCGGCTTCCTCCATCTCGCGGTCGATCTCTTCGATCACCGGCTGGACGGTGCGCACCACGAAGGGCAGGCCGATGAAAGTGAGCGCCACGACGATGCCGAACGGCGAAAAGGCGACCTTGATGCCGGGCAGGCCGGCGAGGCCGAGCAGCCAGTTGATGCCGCCGCCCACCCAGCCGTTCTTGGCATAAAGCGCGGCGAGCGCGATGCCGNNCCACCGCCGTCGGCAGCGCGAAGGGCAGGTCGACGATGGCGTCCACCACCCGCTTGCCGGGAAAATTGTAGCGCACCAGCACCCAGGCGACCGGCACGCCGAAGACGACATTGACCGCCGCGGCGGCCAGCGCGCAGCCGAAGGAGATCCTGAGCGCGTTGAGTGCGCGCGCATCGGTCATGAGCTGCGCATAGCCCGAAAGGCCGATGCCGGCCGAGCGGACGACGAGGGCGGCGAGCGGTATCAGGATGATCAGCGTCAGCCAGAAGATCGTAATGCCGAAACTGAGGCCGAAGCCCGGTATGACACTATGCCTCCTGAAGCCGATCGCCTCGACGAGAGGTTTCGACGACATGATATTCCCCGTT
>JAGRLJ010000048.1:24703-39531 GCA_020441805.1 Rhizobiaceae bacterium | reverse complement strand
CAATGCGCGCCGCCGGAATTCATGCCGATATTGCCGCCGATCGTGCAGGCGAGCTGCGAGCTCGGGTCCGGCGCGTAGAAGAAGCCGTCGGCGGCGACGGCCTCGGAGATGGCGAGATTGGTGACGCCCGCCTGGACCTTCGCCACGCGATTGGGCAGGTCGATATCCAGGATGCGGTTCATGCGGGTCAGCGCGACCACCACCGCATCCTCCTGCGGGATGGCGCCGCCCGAGAGCGATGTGCCGGCGCCGCGCGGCACGACGGGAATATCGTAGCGCGCGCAATATTTGAGCACCGCCGCGACCTCCGCCGTCGTCCGCGGCAGGGTGACGGCGAGCGGCAGGCGGCGCACGGCAATGAAACCGTCGGTCTCGAAGGGCGCGAGTTCGGCCGGGTCGCTGACCACCCCCTCCCCGCCCAGCAGATCCTCCAGATCGCCGACGATGACCGCGCGCCGGGACACGATCTTCCGATCCGGCGGCAGGAATGCCATGGTGTCCATCGCTCCGTCAGTCTCCCTCGTTATCGATCGGCTCGGGATCGCGCGTCATAAGACCGCTCACCCCCTTGAACTCCTTGGGGACCAGCGACCAGAATCCGTACTTTCGCCCGTGCTTCTTGACGATATCGGCGATATAGGCTCGGTGCGTCCCGATTTCAGGCCATGTGTCGATCGTTTCCGACAATCGCCAAAGGGCGGCGAGATATCCGGCCGCGTAAGGATAGGCCCCGGACTGGCCCCGATCAAGGATGTCGGACAGCAGCACGCGATACAGCACCGTGGCGGCGAAGGGATGGTCGTCCGACAATGCGTCCGCCGCCGGCGCGAGCACCTCATAGCTCCATCCGCTCCATTTGCCGGTGGATCGCAAGACCAGCGCGGCGGCGCGATCGAGCCTCGGCCAGGCGACGAAGAAGTCCAGAGCGCGAACGATGTCATCGCTCGCATCGACCAGCGCAAAGGCCCTGTCGAGTTCCTCGAATTCCGCGAAATCGTCGAGCTTGCCGATATAGATCTTCAGCAGGCCGGGATCGAATGTTTCCGCGAATTCCTCCCAGCGCAATGCCTGCGCCTCGCTTCGACGCCTGAGCGCATCGAGGATTTCGGCCTCAAGCCTTCTGGAAACGTGAGCATGGGTTCCGAGGGCGTAGCCGAGGACGCGGCCGTTCCGTTCCACTGGACGCACGCCTTTGCTTTCCTGCCTGACCCATAGGAGCGCCTCTTCGAAGCGGCCTGCCTCAAGGAGCAGTTCCGCCGCCGAGAACGTGTCCCTGTGAGATTCGGGTTTGGCGGTCTCGAAGCGGATATAGGCATCGACATCGCCCATATGCCGAGCCAGCGACTGGAGATAGAAGAGTATCGGTCTATGGGTGTCCTGGCCGGCGAGCGACTTTTCGAGTTCGCCCATCCAGAGCGACGCTGCCTCGATCGACAGGGTCCTGATCATGGCGCCGAGATAACCGCGCAACTCGCCATATCGGTCCCGCTCGGCCGCCGCGTGCAGCATCGGAATCAACCGGCATTGCGCCACCGGGTCGAGCTTGCCGGCCAACTCGATCGACGCATCCTCAGCCGAGCCGAACGCCTTATCGAGCACGGCGCTGTTCTCGTAAAGGCGGTCGAGGACCACGCCCGCCATCCCTGAAATCCGTATGAGCCGTTCGACAGCGGCCAGCGGATCGGCGCCGCTCAATTCGGAGACGATGCTGCGATTGATGCCTGCGATTTCCAGGCCCAGCTCACGTGCCTTCGACCCTCCCAGCCCCGAGCGCGACTTCGCGATGACGTCGAGCCGCCTGTCGATCAGCCGCATGATCTCGTCCGGGCCGGCGCTGGCCGCCAGCGCCGCCTGCAACCGCGCCTTCAGCGGCTTGCTGGCGGCTGCCTCCTCCAGGAGGATCGCCGCCAGCCTTTCCGCGCCCAACGTGACGAGACTCGCATTGTCCAACCGGGATCCGGTTCTTTTCGACATGGCTCTGCTATCCGCTGAGGTGACCCTTTCGAATCCGGCCTACCACGAACCACACACCGAGAACAGCGAAGGGTACGAAGGCGCCTGTCAGCGTGCCCGGCTCGACGATGTCACCTTCGTGTACGACAGCCTTCACCAGGTAGCCGAACAGGCCGACGACATAGTAGGAAATCGCGGCGACGGAAAGGCCTTCCACGGTTTGCTGGAGCCGGAGCTGCATTTCGGCGCGCTTGTTCATGGCGTGCAGAAGCGCCCCGTTCTGGCGTTCGAGCTCGACGTCGATCCAGCTCCGCACCAGGCCGTTGGCGCGGGTGAGCTTGCGGGAGAGATTGGCCTGGCGCTCCTCGACCGACTGGCAGGTGCGCATGGCCGGCGCAAGCCGGCGTTCGAGGAACATGCCGAGCGTCTCGTAGCCGGGCACGGCCGTTTCCGCGAGCGTCCGGATGCGTTCCTGCACGATCCCGTAATAGGCGCGCGACGCGCCGAACCGATAGAGCGCGACCGCCGCGTTGGCTTCGAGGTCGGCGGCGAGCCGCGTGATGTCGGCCAGTACGGCGTCGGCGTCCGCGCGCGGCTCGGCGCGCATCCGCTGGGTGATGGCCGTCAGTCCGTCCTCGATGCGGCGGATTTCCGGCGACAGCGTCTGCGCCAGCGGCAGACCGAGCATGGCGAGCGTGCGATAGGTCTCGATCTCCAGAAGCCGTTGCACCAGCGCGCCGGCGCCGGACGGCGTCAGGCCGCAATCGACCACGAGGATCTGGGTCAGGCCGTCGCCGTTCTGGCGGAAATCGGTATAGATGCGGGCCTGGCCGTTCTTCGCCTCGCTGTAGCAGAGGCTGGCCTGGTCGAACTGGGCGATGGCGCTCTCGATCCCAGGCCCGTCCGGCCGAAGCTCCAGCCGGATACCGGAAATCAGCGAGCCCGGCGGGCGGAAGCCGTCGCCGAACGGATGGACCGGAACCTCGCCGCCGAACCTGTCCGGCAGCGGACCATCCCAGAACCAGGTCGAGAATTCGCTGTGCTGCTCCCAGCGAAGCGTCCCCGGCCCCCAGGTCATCGCATGGTGGCGGGCGTCCCGGCCGGGCGGAGAGACACCGCGCTGGCGCGACATCTCCGCCATCACCGCGTGATCGACGCCGGAGCCGCCGTCCATCATGAAGGCGAGCTGGAGGATCACCCGCGGCGACGAGACCAGGGCATAGGGGCGGGCGTGGATCTCGCCCAATGCCCGCGCGCGATCGGGCGCCTGCGGAAACGAAAACATGCCCTGGCCCATGAAGCTCCCCTTTTATGTCCCCGCGCCATTGTCGCGAATTTCCGCCGAAATGTAACCCCGGCGGGTTGACGCAGCCGGTATCCGAACTTGCCCTTTTTCAAGCCTCCTGAAAAGTGGATAATAAAATTGACCACTTTTCTTTTTCCTGCTATCGAAGCCCGGGAGACGGACATGACGGATGGGCTATTCAGAAAGATCGATCATGGCAGCACGGCCGACGAGGCGGTGCGGCAGATCGAGTTCCTGCTGCTCGACGGCGTGCTGTCCAGCGGCGACCGGCTGCCCTCCGAACGTGAGCTCGCCGACCAGCTGTCGATCTCGCGTCCTGTGCTGCGCGACGCGCTGAAGGAACTCGAAAGCCGGGGACTGGTCGAAAGCCGGCATGGCGGCGGAACCTTCGTCGCCGATCTCATCGGCCAGGTCTTTTCCAAGCCCGTGGCGGAACTGGTGGCGCGATACGAGCGCTCGACGCGGGATTATCTCGAATACCGCCGGGAACTCGAGGGCTTCGCCGCCGCCATGGCGGCCGCGCGGGCGACGGCGGACGACCGGGAGCGCCTTTCGGCGATCGGCGATGCGCTCAGATCCGCCTTCGAGCGCGACGACTTCCAGGCCGAGATCGATGGCGACATCGAGTTGCACAATGCCGTCGGCGAGGCCGCGCATAATATTATCCTCATCCATACGCTGCGCGCCTGCTACAAGCTGCTCGCCGAGGGCATATTCTATCACAAACGGATGATCCTCGACCTGCCGGGATCGCGCGAGGCGATCCTGACGCAGCATCTCGACATCATCGCGGCGATCCTTTCAGGCGACGCTCCGGCCGCGCGCCAGGCCTCGGAACGCCATATCGACTATGTCGCCGGCGCCGTGAAGGCGGCGCGCCGGGCGAGCGAGCGGAAATTCGTGTCCGGCCTGCGGAAGATCCAGCGCGAGACGGCCACGCTCAAGAGCCGGGTCAGGTCGCGGGAAAGCAAGGGGTGAAGCCATGACCTCGATATCGGGACCGGAGACCGGCAAAACGGACATCGCGGCCGCGCCCGGCACCCGCCCTCCGCGATGCGGGCGGGCCGCGACGCGGCGCCCTATGGAAACGCCGGCAAGGCGGCGGACTTCGTCGCCCGCAACGAAAATGCAGGAAGGAAGGCAGAGATGAAATCGGTGCTCACCATCGCCGAAATGAAGGAACGCGCGAGACGGCGGGTGCCGAAGATGTTCTTCGACTATGCCGACAGCGGCGCCTGGACCGAGGGTACCTATCGCGCCAATGAAGAGGATTTCGCGAAGATCAAGCTTCGCCAGCGCGTTCTGGTGGATATGACCGGGCGCTCGCTTGCAGGCGAGATGGCCGGCGAGGCGGTGGCGATGCCGGTCGCGCTCTCGCCCACCGGGCTCACCGGCATGCAGCATGCCGACGGCGAGATGCTCGCCGCGCAGGCGGCGGAGGAATTCGGCGTGCCGTTCACGCTCTCCACGATGAGCATCTGCTCGATCGAGGATGTGAAATCGGTGACGAGGAAGCCATTCTGGTTCCAGCTCTATGTGATGCGCGACCGGGAATTCGTCGAGAACCTGATCGGCCGCGCCAAGGCCGCGGGCTGCTCGGCGCTGGTGCTGACACTCGATCTCCAGATCCTCGGCCAGCGGCACAAGGACCTGCGCAACGGGCTCTCGGCCCCGCCCCGATGGACCCCCAAGCATCTCTGGCAGATGGCCAGCCGGCCGGGATGGTGCATGGGCATGCTGGGAACCCAGCGCCGCACCTTCCGCAATATCGCGGGCCATGCGCGGAATGTCTCCGACCTGTCCTCGCTCGCCTCCTGGACCGCCGAGCAGTTCGACCCGCGCCTGTCGTGGCAGGATGTCGAATGGATCAAGGAGCGCTGGGGCGGCAAGCTGATCCTGAAGGGCATCAACGATGTCGAGGACGCCATCGCCGCCACGGGCAGCGGCGCGGATGCGATCATCGTCTCCAACCATGGCGGTCGCCAGCTCGACGGCGCGGCGTCCTCGATCAGCATGCTGCCGAAGGTCGTCGATGCCGTCGGCGACAGGATCGAGGTGCATGTCGACGGTGGCATCCGCTCGGGCCAGGACGTGCTGAAAGCCATCGCGCTCGGGGCCAAGGGCACCTATATCGGCCGGCCGTTCCTCTATGGCCTCGGCGCGGGCGGCAAGGCCGGAGTAACCCGTGTGCTGGAGATCATCCAGCGCGAGCTCGACATCACCATGGCGCTCTGCGGCAAGCGCGACATCCGGGATATCGACCGCAGCGTGCTTCTCCAGGACTGAGGCGGCGAAAGGCCCTGGCAAGAATATCGGACGCATGGCGGACGTTCAGCTTAAAAAAGCCACGTGCAATCTGGTAGCATCATGCTCACACGAAATCGCATCGATTCTCCCGATAGGTGTCCGGATCCTTGAACGTCCTTTCCGAAATCTCCTCGACCTTCCAGCTTATGTTCCGGCGACCGAAGCGGGTGCAGTTCGCGGCGCTCTGCTATCGTCGGCACGCGGCCGGCGACGGCATGGAGATTCTGCTGCTGACCAGCCGGGACACAGGACGCTGGGTCATTCCCAAAGGCTGGCCGATGGGCAACAAGCCGGCGCATGTGGTCGCCGGAACCGAGGCGCGCGAGGAAGCCGGCGTCACGGGCATCGTCGAGCACGATCCGCTCGGTTCGTTCAGCTACGGGAAGGCGATGCCCGAGGGCCTCGTGCTGCCCTGCGAGGTGCAGGTGCATGCCATGGAGGTCACCGGCGCGGTCAAGGACTACAAGGAGAAGGGCCAGCGCCGGCTGGAATGGGTCCGGCCACGGGAGGCCGAGACGCGCGTCGCCGAGCCTGGATTGAAAAAGCTCATCCGCGCCTTCGCCAGACGCGAATCCTGAAACGGTTTTTACAGTTGCGCATCCCCACCGGCTCACGTTAGCTGATGGCATGATGAGCGAACCGCAATCCCCTTACGAAAAGCCGACGCTCGACAAGGATCTCGAGAAATTCTCCTTCATCGAGGCCTCGACGCAATTCGTGCTGATGCGGTCGGCAGCGCCGGGACTGGCGGCGATCTTCCTGGCGATGGCCGCGGTTCTGTCCAGCTTCTTCGCGGGCACGAGCGCGGCCGCGGCCGTCATCGTCGCGGGCGCGGTGCTGGCCGGCTACATGGCGATGAATATCGGCGCCAACGACGTCACCAACAATGTCGGGGCCGCCGTGGGCGCCCAGGCCATTTCCCTGACGGGCGCGCTCGCCATCGCCTTCGTCTTCGAGATCGCCGGCGCCTTTCTCGCCGGGGGCCACGTCGTCGAGACCATCAAGTCGGGCATCGTCGACGGCGCCAGCGTGCCCGATGCCGACACGATGACGGCGATCATGCTGGCGGCGCTGCTGTCGGCCGCGATCTGGGTCAACCTGGCCACCTGGCTGAACGCGCCGGTCTCGACCACGCATTCCATCGTCGGCGGCATCATGGGCGCGGCGACCGCGGCGGCGGGAAGCGGCGCCGTGGATTGGCATGTGCTCGGACAGATCGTCGTGAGCTGGATCACCTCACCCGCGATCGGGGCGGCGATCGCGATCGCCTTCCTATGGTTCATCAAGGAAACAATCCTCTATGCCGACGACAAGGTGGCGGCGGCGCGGCGCTGGCTGCCGCCGCTGCTCGGCCTGATGGCGGGCGCCTTCCTGACCTATCTCCTGATCGTGGTCGAAAGCCGGGTTCCCGGCCTGACTTTCCTTCGCGCCGTGGCGGCGGGATGTGTCGCGGGCGGGCTTGGCTATCTCTGGCTGCGCGGCGCGATCGCGCGGCAATCGGCG
Source organism: Rhizobiaceae bacterium (assembly GCA_020441805.1). Taxonomy (GTDB): domain Bacteria; phylum Pseudomonadota; class Alphaproteobacteria; order Rhizobiales; family Rhizobiaceae; genus Rhizobium_E. Next base: position 32,462 of record JAGRLJ010000048.1, on the reverse strand, counting down.
GGCCTCGAGAACCGCAACCAGTCGCTGCGGGTACTCTTTCGCCTGCCGCTCGTCTTTTCCGCCGCCGCGCTTTCCTTCGCCCACGGCGCGAACGACGTCTCCAACGCCATCGGACCCCTCGCCGCCATCGTCGAGGCCGCCGGCATACAGAGCGTGGCGCGCAATCTCGACGCCCCGCTCTGGGTAACCACGATCGGCGCCTTCGGCATATCCGTCGGCCTCGCCCTGTTCGGCCCGCGCCTGATCCGGGTCGTCGGCACCCAGATCACCAAGCTCAACCCGGTTCGCGCGTTCTGTGTCGCCATGAGCGCCGCGATCACCGTGATCATCGCCTCGGCGCTCGGCCTGCCGGTCAGCGCGACCCATGTCGTGATCGGCGCGGTGTTCGGCGTGGGGCTGTTCCGCGAATGGTATACGGCGCGCTCGGCGAAACGGCGGCGCTACATCCTCGCGCGCGCCGAGGGCCGGCCCGAACCCGCCGGCGAACCGGCCCGCGCCGGTTCCGGCGGCCGGCCGCATTACCGCTATCTCGTGCGCCGTTCCTACCTGGCCTCGATTCTCGCCGCCTGGCTTGTCACCGTGCCGGCATCCGGGCTAGTTGCGGCGCTGCTTGTCCTGCTTCTCCGACCGGTCCTGTAACCATGCGCGCCAATTTCAGACTCCAGCGGCTCTTCATCGCCGGCGATATCGCTCCGGGCGCCGCGCTGGCCGCCGACGACGGCCAGTTCAACTACCTGCGCAATGTGCTGCGCCTCGAAGAAGGCGCCGAACTGCTCGTCTTCAACGGGCGAGACGGCGAATGGCTGGTGCGGCTGCGTCATCCCTCGAAGAAGAAGATCGCGCTGGAACCCGTCGAGCAGACCCGCCCGCAACCGGCTCCCTCCGACCTTCACTATCTCTTCGCCCCGCTCAAGGTCGGGCGTCTCGACTACCTGGTGCAGAAGGCGGTGGAGATGGGCGCCGGCGTGCTGCAACCCGTCATGACCCAGCATGTTCAGGGCCGGATCGGTTCGATCGACCGGCTGCGCGCCAACGCCGTGGAAGCGGCCGAGCAATGCGGCATCCTCGCCATTCCCGAGGTGCGCGAGCCGGTGCGGCTCGCGAGCCTGCTCGAAGGCTGGGATGCGAACCGCCGCATCGTCTATTGCGACGAGGGCGCGGAGACCAACAATCCGATGGCAACGCTCTCGGCGGTCACCGAGCGGCACCATGCGCTGCTGATCGGCCCGGAGGGCGGTTTTTCCGCCGGGGAACGGGCGCTTCTGCGCGGCCTGCCCTTCGTCACGGCTATTCCGCTCGGCCCCCGCATCCTGCGGGCCGACACCGCGGCGGTGGCGGCCATGGCGCTTCTCCAGGCAACGATCGGCGACTGGGAATAGAGGCGCGGCGCACCGTTCCGAAAGCCGCGGCATCCGCCCGGCGGAGCGTGGATTCAGCGGAATTCAATCCGGCTTGAATCCTTTTTGCTTGCATCGCATCTCAATCCGGTCCAACCGTCCCGACATACCGTCTTTCCGACATCGAAGAGTATCCATGGCACGCGACACTTCTGACAACACGCCTGTCACTTCCACCGACGCGCTGGTCGCCTATCTCGCAGAGGGTTCCAAGCCGGATGCGGCCTTCCGCATCGGCACCGAACACGAGAAGTTCCCGTTCTTCACCGAAGGCGACCGTCCGGTGCCCTATTCCGGCGAGACGGGAATCAAGACGATCCTCGATACGATGCAGGCGCGGATCGGCTGGGAGCCGATTCTGGATGCCGGCAACATTATCGGGCTCAGCGGACCGAACGGCATGGGCGCGATCTCGCTCGAACCCGGCGGCCAGTTCGAACTCTCGGGCGCGCCGCTCGAGAACCTGCACGATACCTGCAAGGAGACCAACCTGCATCTGTCGCTGGTGCGCGAGATCGCCGAGCCGCTCGGCATCGCCTTTCTCGGCATGGGCGGCAGCCCGAAATGGACATTCGACGAGACGCCGCGCATGCCGAAATCGCGCTATGCGATCATGACCCGCTACATGCCGAAGGTCGGCACCAAAGGTCTCGACATGATGTACCGCACCTGCACCATCCAGGTGAATCTCGATTTCTCCTCCGAAGCCGACATGCGCCGGAAGATGCAGGTGTCGCTCAAGCTCCAGTCCCTGTCGACGGCGCTCTTCGCCAGTTCGCCCTTCACCGACGGCAAGCCGAACGGGCTGAAATCCTGGCGTGGCGACATCTGGACGGACACGGACAACCAGCGCTCGGGCCTGCTGCCCTTCGCCTTCAAGCCGGATTTCGGCTTCGGCGACTATGTGGAATGGGCGCTGGACGTGCCGATGTATTTCGTGGTCCGCGATGACCAGTATCACGACTGTACCCACATCACCTTCCGCCAGTTCATGGGCGGGGCGCTCAAGGGCGAGGTCGCCGACTGGCAACCCAATATGGGCGACTGGACCAACCATCTGTCGACACTTTTCCCCGACGTCCGGCTCAAGCGCTTCCTCGAAATGCGCGGCGCGGACGGCGGTCCCTGGCGGCGGATCTGTGCCCTGCCGGCCTTCTGGGTCGGCCTTCTCTACGAGGGCGCCGCGCTGGACGCCGCCGAGGCCCTGACCAGGGACTGGACGTTCGAGGAGGTCGAGGCGCTGCGGAACGCGGTGCCGGCCGGAGGCATGGATGTGGATTTCCGGGGCCGCAGCCTCTGGGAGATCGGCCGCGAGGTCGTGGATATCGCGCGCGGCGGGCTCAAGACGCGCGCGCGGCTGAACGGTTCGGGACAGGACGAGACCATCTTCCTCGCCACGCTGGACGAGACGCTCGCCAAGCGCTCGACGCTCGCCGACGACATGCTGTCGCTCTGGCAGGGCCGCTGGAAGGGAAATATCGACGCGGTGTTCGACGACTACCAGTATTGACGCCGACATCCGCGCGCGATTTCCTGTTTGATTATCGCATATGATCGCTATAGTGCGGCAATATGCCCCGACGGGGCCATGAGGAAAGGTCTGCCATGCTGCCGCTGTTCGACATGATGATGAAAGCCCAGGGCGGCAACGCCATGGAGGCGATGGCCAAGCAGTTCGGCCTGGCGCAGGACCAGATGCAGCAGGCCATGGCGGCGCTGATGCCGGCCTTTTCGACGGGTCTCAAGCGCTCCGTGACAAACCCCTACGACTTTTCCTCGCTGATGTCGGCGGCGGCGAGCGGCAACTATGGGCAATATTTCGAGGACCTCACCAAGGCCTTCTCGCCGCAGGGCGTTGCCGACGGCAACAATGTCCTCGCCCTGATCTTCGGTTCGAAGGACGTTTCCCGCGCGGTGGCGGCGCAGGCCGAGCAGATGTCGGGCATCGGCCAGGAAATCTTCAAGAAGATGATGCCCGTCGTCGCCAATACGATGATGGGCGGCGTCTTCCGGCAGATGGCGAGCCAACTTCAGGCGGCCGGCGAGGCGATCTCCCGTGGCCAGCCCGCCGATTTCTTCGGGCAGTGGATGGAGGCCGCGGGCCTCAAGGAAAAACCCAAGGCCGCCAATCCCTTCCTCGACAATCCCTTCGCGCAGGGCTTCCAGTCCCTCCTCAGCCAGGCGGGGGCGGCCAACCCCTTCTTCGCCATGTTCACCGCCGGCGGCGAAGCCAAGCCGGACGGGGAGACCGACAAGCCGCAGGCGGCCGCCGCGCAGGACGCCTTTTCCGGCATGCTCGGCCAGATGTTCGACAGTGGCATCGAGGTTCAGAAAGCCTATCAGAAAAGCGTCGAGTCGATCTTCGACGGCTATCTCGCCTCCATGCAGCAGGGCCGGAAATAATATTCTCCCGGCCGTTCGCGGCCTCCCGGTCGGCGGTCCCTCGGCGAGGGATCGTGGCATGCCAGTCATGCATGGGCGGAAAACCTGACCTGCCTTCCGCGCAACCCTGAATCGTATCTCTGGAAAATCTTAACATTCTTATGCCGCCAACGGGAACAGTTTGCCCGATTTGGCGATTAGCGGTCATAATTCCGTGTTTTTCGTATCGTCAAAGCGGAATCCGGTGGCGCGGCGCCGATATCATACTTGGTGAACTTTCAGTTAAGGCATGGTGACTTTCCCCCATGATTGATCTAAGGAAGCGAAGTTCCCTGAGGGAAATAGTCAAGTTCGGGCAATCAGTTATGCATCCTGCCGACATCCATTCCGTTATCGCTCTCCCGTCCGGCGGCCGCCAGCAGATTCTGCCGGCGAAAGTCGTCACATCCGTTGCCGGCGATCGCGACTGGAAGGATGCCGCGCTACAGAAGCCGTTGAACTTCGCCGCCAAGCGCCTGCTCGACATCTGCGTCTCCGCAACCGCGCTCATCGTGCTGCTGCCATTCCTCCTCGCCATCGCCGCCGCGATCAAGTGGGAAAGCGCCGGCCCCATCTTCTTCATGCAGGATCGCTGGGGTCGCAGCGGTCGGCTGATCCGAATCTTCAAGTTCCGCTCGATGCGCACCGACGCCTGCGACGCCTCGGGCGTCGCCCAGACGCGGCCGAACGACCCGCGCGTCACGCGGATCGGCGCCTTCCTGCGCAAGACCAATCTTGACGAGCTTCCGCAGCTTATCAACATCCTGCTCGGCGATATGTCGCTGGTCGGCCCGCGCTGCCACGTCCCCGGCATGCTGGCCGCCGGCATGCTCTATGAAGAGCTGGTGAAGGACTATCATATCCGCCATCTCGTGCGGCCCGGCCTGACGGGCCTTGCGCAGCTGCGCGGCTATCGCGGCCCGACCGACCGCGAGGACCTTGCCCGCGCCCGCTTCGACAGCGACGTGGAATATATCCGCAGCTTCAATATCTGGATGGACATCAAGATCCTCGTCGGCACGCTGGTCAAGGAAGTCCGCGGGGGCACCGGCTTCTGAGAATCCCGCCGGAGCCGGTACACCGCATCTTGCGGCTCGCGGTTCGGACGCATGATATTTCCCGCGCCGACGGCGCAAAAGCGCCGCACATTTTGTACCGACTTGCTCTATGGTTCGGTGCATGACCTTCGTGCGATATCTCTCCCTCCTTCTTCCGCTGCTCGCCGGTCTCCTGTCGCCGCAGGCCCGGGCGCAAGAGGACGACAGCGCGATCTGGACGACACGACCGACACGTATCGACCGCGCCAAACAGCATTACGAGCGGATACCCGCCAGGCAGGTCGCCCGCGACAGCCGGGTCTGGGTCGTCGTGCCGGAGCGTTTCAAGGTGCTCGACAGCGCGAGCTTCAGGATCGGGAAGGATGTCTATCGGATCGCGGGCGTCCGGCCGGTGGCGCCAAAACGGCTTTGCCAGGCGGTGGAGGGCGGCCGCTGGGCCTGCGGGCGCATGGCCTCGATCTTTCTCGGCAACCTCATTCGCGGCAAGCGCCTGCTATGCGATGCGACCGAAGCGGAGGAAGGAACGGTGCTCAGCCATTGCGTCGTCGGGTCCCGGGATATCGCGGCGGCGATCGTCAGCCAGGGCTACGGCATGGCGCAGGACGATCCCGCCTTGCTGGCCATACAGGCCGAGGCCCAGAAAAACGCGGCGAAGGGCCTCTGGCGCAACCCGGAATGCGCCGCCGATTTCAACGGTTGCTGAGCCGCCCCGGTTCCTGTCCGGACGGCATTTTAACTTGACAGTTTTTGTCCTGTTTTATAGTTGACTTCCGAACTCATGTTTCAGGAAGGACACGTCCATGACTATCACCATCGACCTCAAGGACGCCAACGGAGACGGCAAGGGCATCAATTTCAACAGCTACCTGAAGAGCTTCGACAAGAAGTTCGAGGCAAGCGGATATGGCGGCTTCATCAACGAAACCGAATCGGGATCGATTCCCGGCGGCAACTATGTCATCAGGGGTGACGACTATGTGAGCTGGGACGGCAAGAAGAACGGCCAGAGCGTGATCCTGGAAGGCGGCAGCGACGGCTGGAAATACGATTTCTCCAACGGCCACGTGATGTCGGGCGACGTACAGGCGATCACCTTCGGGATGAAGACCAAGACGCATAACGGCAACCCGGAATTCACCAACAATGGCGAGGTCCGGATCTCCTTCGACGAGATGAAGATATCGAATTACAACAAGCACTGGCTCCGCGACCTCAGCGACGGCGAGACCAAGGGCCTGCTGAAGTTCCTCAATTCGGACTCGATCGAGTTCCACGGCTCGAACGGCAGGGATGTGTTCACGTCCTTCAACAAGGCCGACGAACTCCATGGCGGCGGCGGCAGGGATAAGCTCGACGGCGGCAAGGGCGCCGACCTGATCCATGGCGGCACGGGGCGCGACACGCTGACCGGCGGCAAGGGCGCGGATACGTTCCTCTTCGAGGCTGGCGACGGCAAGGACAAGATCACCGATTTCGGCAAGGGCGCGGACGTGATTGACTTCGACGGCCAGTTCGGGAATTTCGACGCGGTCGTCGATGCCGCGACCCAGGGCAGGAAGGGCGTGACGATCAGCTTCGACGGCGGCAGCGTCCTGCTCGAAGGCTGGAAGCTCGCCAACCTGCACGAAGGTCATTTCCATTTCGAGATGTGATCGTCAGCCGATGTGAATGCAAAGGGCCCGGCGGCGTGCCGCCGGGCCCTTTGTCGGTCCGCTCCGCTTTGGAACGTTACGCCGCAAGCGATGTGAGCACCCGGACGAGCCCGGTATCCTCCTCGCGCCGCACGGTCAGGCGGCAGCCATAGACCGTCTCAAGCGCGCTTTCCGTGAAGACCTCCTGCGGCGCGCCGGCGGCATGACGCTGCCCGCCCTTCAGCATCACCACATGATCGGCGAACATCGCCGTGAGGTTGAGATCGTGCATGACAGCGACGACCCCACCGCCCCGGGCGGCGAAATCGCGCGCGAGCCGCATGATCGCGAGTTGGTGCCGGATGTCCAGGCTCGCGACCGGCTCGTCGAGGAAAAGCCAGTTGGCATGGCCGTCCCTGACGGCTTCCGGAATCTGGCAGAGCACGCGGGCCATGTGCATGCGCGCCTGCTCGCCGCCCGACAGGCGGGTGGCGACGCGGTTTTCGAACCCCCGGAGATCGACCGCGTCCAACGCCCGGGCCATGACCCGCGCCGCTTCGTCGGCATCGTGGATATCGCCCGCCACGACGCCCATTTCGAGCACTTCGCGCACGAGGAACGGGAAGCCGAGACCGACCGACTGGGCAAGCACGCCGCGCGACAGCGCAAGCCGCTTCGGGGCGATCGAACGCAGGTCGAAGCCGTTGAAGCGGATGCCGCCGTCGAATTTGCGCTCGCCGGACATCGCCTTCATCGTCGTCGTCTTGCCCGATCCGTTGGGGCCGATAATCGCCGTCAACTGGCCGGGCAATGCCCTGAAGCTCAGGTCCCGCACCACGGCGCGCCCGGCAAGGACGACCGAGATCCTGTCGAGCTCGATCATCCGCCGATCCTCGCGGAACGATCCTTGAGCAGGATCCAGAGGAAGAAGGGGGCGCCGATCAACGCGGTCAGGATACCGATCGGCAGCTCCGCCGGGGCCACCACGACGCGGGCGATCATGTCGGCGACCAGCAGCAGGCTGCCGCCCAGCAGGGCGGATGCCGGCAGCAGGAACCGATGATCCGGCCCCGCCGCCAGCCGGATCAGGTGCGGCACGATCATGCCGACGAAGACGATGCCGCCCGAGAGCGCCACCGAGACGCCCGTCGCCGCCGCGACCATGACGATCGCCACGCGCTTGAAGCGTTCCACCGGCACGCCCATGTGGAAGGCCGCCGCCTCGCCGAGCGTGAAGGCGTTGAGGCCTCGC
>JAGRLJ010000048.1:0-24573 GCA_020441805.1 Rhizobiaceae bacterium | reverse complement strand
TCGTCGGCCATATAGATCAGCAGGCCGGTCAGCGCCATGGCAAGGGCCGCGATCGCGATGCCGGCGATCAGCATGGTGGCAATCTGCGTCTCGCCGTCCCGCGTTCCCAGCCGATAGAGGACATAGGTCACGGCGAGGCTTCCGGAAAAGGCCATGGCCGGCAGCGCAAATATCCCGAGCACCGCCGTCAGCGGCGCGAGCACCGTCGTCCCGAAGATGATGCAGCTGACGGCGCCGAGGCTCGCGCCGGAGGACACGCCGACAATGCCGGGATCGGCCAGCGGATTGCGGAACAGGCCCTGCATGACCGCGCCGGACACCGCGAGCGCCGCGCCGACAAGGAAACCGAGAACGGCGCGCGGCAGACGGACATCCACGATGACGATCCGGTCGCGCAACAGCATGGCGGCGTCGGCGCCGCCGGATACCGCCAGCTCCGCCTTGATCAGCGCGATCACCGAGGCGGCGCTCGCCCCGGTCGTCACCGACAACAGCAGCATGGCAAGGGCGAAAGCGAGAAGGAGCGGCAGGCCGTAAGCCGGCACCCGGTCGCCGCGACGAGGCTCCAGGCGGCGAAGCGCGGGTGTCGTGCCGCCGTCCCCGGCTTCCATCGAGAGCGACATCCTCAGCCGCCGTAGAGCGATTTGGACAGGTCGCGGATCGCGTCGGCCGTGCGCGGTCCGAAGCCGAGCATGGTGAGGCTGCTCATGCGGATAATCCTCCGGTCCTTGCCGGCAGGCGTGAGCGCCACGGCCGGATTGGACAGTATCTCCTCGTCGTCGACGATCGGACCGCCATGCGTCATCATCAGGATGACGTCGGGCCTGGCCTCGATCACCGCCTCGTCGTTGATCGGCTTGTAGCCATGGAAGCCGCCGGTGGCGTTGACCGCGCCGGCAAGCCTGAGGATGCCGTCGGCCGCGGTATGGCTGCCGGCGGCCATGATCTTGCCGTTCTGGACGGTCAGCACGAAAAGCACCCGCTTGCGCTTGTCCTCGGGGACCTTCGATGCATCGGCGACCGCCGCGTCGATATCGGCGGCGACCTCGTCGGCGAGCGCCCTGGCCTTCGCCTCGGCATCGAGCGCCTTGCCGACGGTCAGGATCTTCTTCACGATCGCGTCGCGGTCATAGCCCTCGGGGACGGTGACGAGCGGCACGGAGGCCTTGCCGAGAACGTCGAGCGTTTCCCTGGGACCGCTGCCCTCGATCATCAGGATCGCGGACGGGTTGACCGAGAGGACACCCTCGGGGGAGAGCGCCCGCATGTAACCGATATCGGGAAGCTTGTTCACGGCCTCGGGGAAATAGCTCGTCGTGTCCCGGGCGACGACCTTGTCGCCAAGGCCGAGATCGAAGACGATCTCGGTGACCGCGCCGCCGATGGTGACGAGGCGCGAGGCATCGACCGGCGCCGCTTCGTCGGCGAGAGCCGGCCCGCCGATCAGGACGAGAGCCGCCAGCGCCACCCGCAGATGGCGACGGAATCCGAAAACAGACATCGTTTCCTTCCTCAGGCGGCCGCGGCGGCATCGGTGGTGGAGAGGCCTTCGACCAGGGTGCGCCATTCGGCCATCTCGACACTGCCTTCCTTGCGCTTGCCGAAGAACTGGATGATCATCTCGCCGTTCCTGTCATAGGCCTCGATCGAGGTGACGTGGCCGTCCTTGGTCGGCTTGCGCACGGCCCAGGCTTCGGCGATATGATCGGCGCGCAGGTGCAGGTGGAAGGTCGGATCCATGACGTTGAGCCAGGGACCCATGGGCGCGACATTATAAAGCGGCCCGGTGTGGATCTGCACGATGCCGCGATTGGCGACGAAGCACATCAGGTTGACCTCGGCGTCGACGGCCTTGCGGAAGAATTCGTCCGCCATGCCATCGGCCAGCCTCCAGGCATAGTCGCGACCGACATTGCGGACCGCGGCCCGGCGGTCGATATCGAGCTTCCGCAGCATGCCGAAGAATTCGTGCGTGTCGGTCATCCTCGACCAATGGTCGCGCAGTTCCTCGACATTGAAGCCCTCGGTACGGCCGCTCGCGAGCTTGGCGAAGGGCTGGGCGGCGAATTCCTGGCCCTGGTCCTCGAGGCGATGATCGGCGACGAAGGCCTCATAGGCCTCGACATTCGATTCGGGGCGCAAATGGACCTTGTGGATCGCCTCGCCCGACTTGTCGAAATATTGCAGCGAACGGCGAACCGTCTCGCCGTCGGTCTTGGTGACGGCGAAGGCATGCGCCCAGACCCAGTTGAAGATGCGCAGGTCGATGTTCTCGCCGAGCGTCAGCGAGGTTTTCTCGCCGATCTCGATATTCTCGTAGACGCCGATCTTCTCGTGCACCGCGCTTTCATTGCGGCTCAGCGCCATGACCGTTCCGAATTCGGGCGCGCGCGCGAGCAGCCTGTTGGGATCCGCATCGATGCGCGTCGCCGAGATGCCGACCTCGGCCGCCACCAAGGCGGCTTCCGAAACGCCGAGATTGGCGGCGATGTCCCGCTCCCGCATTTTCGCGTTCCCCGCGCGATAGGCGCGAATCTCCGCCGGTGTCGGCATCTTCTTTTCCGTCATGTGGTTCGTCCCTTACCTGGATATTCAGATTACTTGTTGAGAATGAGCTTGCCCTGCTTGGTGATCTTCATCCGGTAGTCGGAACCGGCATGGCGGATCACGATCTCCCGCCGCCCGGCGAACAGGGTTCCGGTGTCGTATTCCGGAACGGCATCCGGCTTCGAACGCGGCAATCCAGGCGCATCGGCGTCCTTTTTCTCGGCCTCGCTCATCATTCCTTCTCTCCAGGCGGCGCCGTTCGCGCGCTACAAAACCATTTCATTCTTGACTTCGATACTCATCTTTATTTATGAGCGCAATAGCTGACAATTACTCTCAAGTTAAATTCTTTCGGCCAGGGACCCGCAGCATGACCCCGACAACCGAGCTAGACGGCCAGGGCTGAACCGGGGATCATGGCGCTTTCGGATCCCAGGACCGTGTCGATCGACGAGTTGCGGTTTCGTCCGGCCAACTCCAACGAACGCGCGCGCGCCGGGCTCGATCATGCCTTCCGGGACGTGCCGGCCTGTTCCTTCGCCGGGGACGACGGGATTTCACCCTACATGGCCGCGGATGCGGGGATCGGGATTTTTCCCGACGCGCCGGGCAACCCGTCGGCGCTGCATGACGACGTGCCGGATGTGGTTCGCGACGCGAAGGCTCCGTCCCTCCCGGCGGGCGAGAAATTGCTGCGCTCGGGCTTCGGGCTGTCCGTCCTCCTGCATGCCGCGCTGGCACTGGGGGTCGGCATGGCCGCGATCAGCCTGCCGGACGACAGCGCGCTTCTCGAAGGCGAGACCGTCATCGCGATCGAATTCTACAGCGAAACCGATTCCGACGTCACGACCCGGTCGCGGCAGGTCGAACGGGAAGGCATCGAAGACGCCGTCGAAACCGGGCCGGCGGAACAGAAAGCCGAGCCCGCAGAACGGGCAAAGCGTCCGGCCCCTGTCGAAAAGCCGGTCGACATCCCGAAGGAAGTCGAGCCGCCCGTGACCTCCGATATTCCGGAGATCCTGACGACGACGCAACCGTCCCAGGCCGAGATAGAGGCGGCGGCCAGGCAGATTCTCGATAGCGTGAAGATCGAGCCTCTGCCCGATACGCCGCCGCCTGTGCTGGCGGTCTCAGCCGAGGATAGGAGGGAGGTCGAGCCGGTCGAGAAGCCCGTGGAACGGCTGATCGTCCGGAAGGACGAAACCACGCCCGTGGAGAAAAAGCCGGAACCAAAAAAGGTCGAGGTAAAAAAAAACGAGAAGACGGCGGCGCGCAAGAAGGCCGTCGCCCGCGAGGGTAATTCGAATACCGACGCCAACAAGGGCAGCAGCACCGCCGCGAAGAAGAACGGGGTAAGCCGCGATGCCTCGCAGGGCAAATCCAAGTCCAGGCTGAAGGGGAACGCCCCCGCATCGAACTACAAGGGACTGGTGCAACGCAAGCTCGAACGGGCGAAGAAGCGCGTTCATGTCGCCGGCAAGGGCAGCGTGGTGGTCAGCTTCACCATTTCCGCGAATGGCGGTGTCGTTAACCTGAAGATAAGGAAAAGTTCCGGCAAGCCCGCGGTCGACAAGGGCGCGCTGGACGTCATCCGCAAGGCTTCTCCCTTCCCCGCGATTCCGCCGGAAGAGAAGCGCACGTCATGGCCCATGGTGGTTCCCATGACCTTCAAGGGCAACTGAGCGGCTGCCGGCATCCCGATTCCGTTCGAATTCGAGCAATCAAAAAGATAGGCTTTTAACCCTTCCGCTTAGGCAAACCTTATCCAGTCGGCGCTATGTTCTGTGCCAATCCGGCATGAACGCGCGGAAACATCTGGAAAGGAAACGGGGATGATCGACACGATCCGTGAATTGCTCAAGAAACATGCGGGCCTCCAGGCCGAGGCCGAAACGCTGGACAGCGGCGCCGACCTCTATGCGGCCGGGCTCTCCTCCTTCGCCTCCGTCCAGCTCATGCTGGCGATCGAGGAGCGCTTCGATGTCGAGTTTCCCGACGCGATGCTCAATCGCAAATCCTTCCAGAGCATCGACGCCATCGCCCGCACGGTTTCCCTGATCACGGAAGACGGAAAGGCCGCATGATGAACATCCCCGTCAACCTAGCCACCGGAAGCCTGACCGAGCGCGCCGCGCGCGTCGCGGTCGTGGCCCGCGCCCATGCCGACGATGTGGATCGCCAGGGCCGCTTCCCCCGCGAGGCCGTCGACGCCATGAAGGCGGAGCGACTTCTTTCGATCCAGGTACCCGTGGAACTCGGCGGCGAAGGCGCCCGCACCGGCGCAATCGCCGAGCTCTGCTCGATCGTCGGCCAGGCCTGCGCCTCGGCCGCGATGGTCTTCGCCATGCATCACATCAAGCTGTCGAGCCTGGTCGAGCACGGCATCGGGACCGAATGGCATCGCGGCTTCATGCGGCGCGTGGTTTCCGAACAGCTGCTGCTCGGCTCGGCGACCACCGAGGCCGGCATCGGCGGCAACCTGCGCAACTCGATCTGCGCGATCGAGGTCGAGGGTGCGACCTGCCGGCTGACCAAGGACGCGACGGTGATCTCCTACGGACGCGACGCCGATGCGATCCTCATCACCTCGCGCGCCCATAAGGATGCGGCATCGACCGACCAGATCATGACGGTCTTCACCCGCGACCAGTATTCGCTGGTCAAGAGCCAGGACTGGGACACGCTCGGCATGCGCGGCACCTGCTCCGAGGGCTTCCTGTTCACGGGCGAGGCGCCGTCCTGCCAGATCTTTCCCAAGCCCTTCGCCGAGATCGCCGCGCAATCCATGCTCGCCAACAGCCATATCCTCTGGAGCGGTGTCTGGTACGGCATCGCCGTCGACGCGGTCTCCCGGGCTCAGGCCTTCGTCCGCGCCGCCGCGCGCAAGACGCCGGGCACGGTTCCGCCCGGCGCGATCCGACTGGCCGAGGTCTCGAACCTGCTCCAGATGATGAAGTCCAACGTGGTCGCGGCCGTGAAGGCCTATGACGAGGCGAAGAACGACGAGGAGAAGCTTTCCTCCGTGGCCTTCGCGGTGGCCATGAACAATGTGAAGATCGCCTCATCCGAGACGATCCTGACCATCATCAACCATGCCATGCTGATCTGCGGCATCATGGGCTACAAGAACGGAACCCCGTTCAGCCTCGGCCGGCACCTGCGCGACGCGCATTCCGCCCAGCTCATGATCTCGAACGACCGCATCCTCGGCAATACGTCAACCATGCTCCTGATCCACAAGCAGGACACAAGCCTTCTGGGGTAAATCATATGGATATGCAGGTATCTTTCCTCGACCGCCTCTTCGAGTCCGGCCTCCTGATCGAAACTGGCGTCGACGGCCTCTATGGCCGTTCGGGCCAGTTCGAGGACGTGATCGCGGCTTTCGAGCGACTCATCGACCGGGCCGGCGCCGCCGACGGCGCCGAAGCCATTCGCTTCCCGCCCGGCATGGCGATGGCCTATTTCGAGAAGAGCGGCTACATGAAGAGCTTCCCGCAGCTCGCGGGCACCGTCCATGCCTTCTGCGGCAACGACCACGACCATATGGGCCTGCTCCAGTGCATGGAAGAGGGCAAGGACTGGACGAAGGAGCAGAAGGCGACCGACATCGCGCTCACGCCCGCCGCCTGCTATCCGCTCTATCCGACGATCGCCAAGCGCGGCCCATTGCCGATGACCGGCGGCCTCTACGATCTGCAATCTTACTGCTTCCGCCACGAACCCTCGCGCGAGCCGACGCGCCAGCAGATGTTCCGCATGCGCGAATATGTCTGCATGGGCACCGAGGCGCATGTCACCGATTTCCGCCAGACCTGGATGGACCGCGGCGTGACGATGCTGCGCGCACTCGGCCTGCCCATCGAGCTCGACGTCGCCAACGATCCCTTCTTCGGCCGCGCGGGCCGGCTGCTCGCCAACAACCAGCGCGACCAGAACCTGAAGTTCGAGCTGCTGATCCCGGTCAATTCCGGAGCGAGCCCGACCGCCTGCATGAGCTTCAACTACCACCAGGACGCCTTCGGGCAGAAATGGGGCCTCAGCCTCGCCGACGGCGGCGTGGCGCACACCGCCTGTGTCGGCTTCGGCCTCGAACGGATCGCGCTGGCGCTCTTCGCCCATCACGGGCTCGACGTGTCGGTCTGGCCCGAAACGGTGCGGAAGGCGCTCTGGGGGTGACATGACATGACGGCTGTCTTCCCGTTCATCAGGCCGGAGGCCTACCAGCCGCATGCGCTTCATTCCGGCGAGCGCATCTGGCCGGAAACCAATTGCTATGTCGATCTCTGGATCGAAGTGCTGGGCACGATGCGCCTGCCGCCGGAGGCGATGCTGGGTTTCACGCTGACGCAGGATTTCGAGGGCGACCAGTTCACCTTCTTCAAGGTGCCACTCGAGGATCTCGAAGCGCTCTACGGCATCCGCGTTTCGGAGCTTGCGATCTTCGACCGTGTGGAGGACCATCTCGCCCAGCAGATCGGCCGCGGCCGGCTCTGCCTGGTGGAGATGGATTCCTTCTTCATGCCGGACACGCAGGGCGTCGCCTATCGCAGCGAGCATGGCAAGACGACCGTCGCCGTCAACAGGCTGTCGGAGAAGGACAGGGAAATCGACTATTTCCACAATGGCGGATATTACCGGTTGTCCGGAGAGGATTTCGACGGCCTGTTCGGCCGGCTCTATCCGGCGGGATCGCAGCCGTTCCTCCCCTATACCGAATTCGCCAAGCTTCCCGACCGGCTGCCGGCGGAAGACGCCATCCGCAACGAAGCGCGCGGCCTTCTCGCACGGCATGCCCGGCGCATGCCGGCGCGAAATCCCGTCTCGGCCTTCGCCCGGGTGCTTCCCGAGCAGGTCGGCCAGGTCGCCGACCGGCCCTTCGGCTTCTTTCACAAATATGCCTTCAACACGCTGAGGCAGCTCGGCGCGAATTTCGAGCTGCTCGCCACGCATCTCGACTGGCTCGGCGATCCGGGCGAATTCGACGCGGCGACGACGGCCTGCCTCCGGATCGCCGAAACGGCGAAGAGCGTCCAGTTCCAGCTTGCCCGCGCGGTGACGCGCCGCAAGTTCGATACGCTCGCCCAGGGACTTGATCCGGCAATCGAAGCATGGGACCAACTGCACGAAGCCGCCGGCGCGATCCGGGGATGATCGGGGCTTCGGCAGGGAGGCTTCGGGCCGCGCCGTCGCGGGCGGCCACGGCGTGGGGTTGAACGGAATGGCAATCTTCAGAGGTCTGGGCAACAGAAGCGACCGACCGCTCGGCACCGGCTGGCAGATGGTGGTCTCGGAGGCCGGCCAGTTCGCCTCCCCCTCCGACATTCCCGCCGCGCAGACCCGCATCGCCGCATCCGTTCCCGGAACCGTCGCCCAGGCGCTCGAAGCCGCCGGCCGGTTCGACAGGACATCGCCCGTCCCGCTCGACCATCGCGACTTCTGGTACCTGCTCGACCTGCCGGGGGAGTCTCCCGGACCGGCGCGACTCGTCCTCGAGGGGCTTGCGACCGTCTGCGAGATCTTCCTGAACGGCGGGCGGATTGCCGAGAGCCGCAGCCAATTCGTGACTCACGATCTCGCGGTGACGCTGACCGGCAGCGATCGGCTGGCGATTGCCTTCCGCGCCATGACGCCGCATCTCAAGGCATCGGGTCCGCGCGCGAAATGGCGGCCGCAGATGATCACACCGCCCGGCATGCGCATGGTGCGCGCCACCCTTCTCGGCCATATGCCCGGATGGTGTCCGGATATCCATGCGATCGGCCCGTGGCGGCCGGTCCATCTCATCCGGGAAGGCGGCATCGAGGTCGACGACCTGCGGGTGAATGCCGCGCTCTCGGCCGAGGGCGAAGGCCTGCTGGACCTCTCCTTCCGCTTCTCTGGGCGGGCGGGGGACCTGCGCATTCTCTGCGGAGACGCGAGCGCTCCGGTCACCATCGCTCCGGAAGGGCGGCTTCATGCCGCGCTGACGCTGGCGACGGTGACGCCGTGGTGGCCGCATACGCATGGCCGGCCACGGCTCTATCCGCTGTCGCTCGTCGTCGATGGGCGCCAATTGCCGCTGGGCCGGGTCGGTTTCCGGACCATCGGGCTCGACCGGGGACCGGACGGCCGGGGCTTCGGCATCACCGTCAACGGCGCTCCGGTCTTCTGCCGGGGCGCGGTCTGGACCTCCGCCGATATAGCCCGCCTGCCGGGCGGCCGCGCCGATTACGAACCATGGCTGAGGCTCGCGCGCGATGCCGGCATGAACATGATCCGCATCGGCGGCACCATGGCTTACGAGACGCGCGATTTCTTCGATCTCTGCGACGAACTCGGCATCATGGTCTGGCAGGACTTCATGTTCGCCAATTTCGACTATCCGGCCGCCGATCCCGATTTCGCGTCCCTCGTCCGCCGGGAGGCCGAGGATCTTCTGTCCTCGCTCCAGGGCTCGCCGTCGCTCACCGTGCTGTGCGGCGGCTCGGAAATCCATCAGCAGGCGGCGATGATGGGCCTGCCGGCGCAGGCCTGGAGCGGCCCCCTGACCGAGGAAATCCTTCCCTCCGTCCACGAAGCGTTCCGGCCCGATGTCGTCTATGTGCCGAACACGCCCTACGGCGGAGCCATGCCCTTTTCCCCGAATGCGGGGATCACCCACTATTACGGCGTCGGCGCCTATTGCCGGCCACTCGACGATGCGCGGCGGGCGCGGGTCCGGTTCTCGGCTGAAAGCCTCGCCTTCGCGCAGGTGCCGGAGCAGGCCACGCTCGACGAATACCTGCCGGTGGCGCCCGTGCACCATCCCGCGTGGAAGGCGCGGGTGCCGCGCGACCGTGGCGCGTCCTGGGATTTCGAGGATATCCGCGATCATTATCTACAGGATCTCTACGGACTCGATCCGGCGCGGCTGCGGCGGGAGGATCCGTCGCGCTATCTCGACCTGTCCCGCGCCGCGACGGTGGAGGTCACGGAGACAACCTATGCGGAATGGCGCCGACCCGGCTCGACCTGCCGGGGGGCGCTGGTCTGGACGCTCCAGGATCTTCTTCCCGGCCCCGGCTGGGGCGTGATCGATTCCACTGGGCTGCCGAAGCCCGTCTGGCACGGCCTGCGCCGCGCCTTCCGGCCGGTACAACTCCTGATGTCCGACGAAGGCACCAACGGGCTCTTCCTCCACGCGATCAACGAGACGGACGCGACCCTGCCGATGACGATCGAGGTTTCGGCGCTACGGGACGGAATGCGCCCCGTCGTGTCGGGCCGGCGCGAACTGCTGCTCAAGCCCGGTGGCGAGGCGAGCCTGGCGGCGACCGATATTTTCGGCGCCTTCTTCGATACGACCTATGCCTTCCGGTTCGGCCCGCCGGCCCATGACGTCACCGTCGCCCGCCTGATGGCCGGCGAGAATGAGATCGCATCCGCCTTCCACTTCCCCAGGGGCCACCGGGAGGCGATACATGCCGCCACCATCGTCGCCGAGGCGGCCGAGGATGCCGACGGTCCGTTCCTGGTGCTCTCGAGCGACCGGCTGGCGCAATCCGTCAACCTGTCCGTTCCCGGATACCTGCCCGACGACAACTGGTTCCATCTCGCGCCGTCCGTCCAGAAGACGGTGCGCCTCGCTCCCTTCGGACAGAAGCCGGAACGGCCGGGCGGGGAAATCCGCCATCTCGGCGCGTCCACTGCAACCTATTTCTGAGGATTTGCCATGAGGATCCCGCTCACGAAAAAGCTCGTGGCGCTCGCCATTGCCGGGCTCGTGGCCCAGCCATCGTTCGCGGCGGGCACATCCTGTTTTCGGGGCATCAACATTTCGGGCGCGGAGTTCGGCCAGATCGGCGGTCGGGTCGACCACGACTATGTCTGGCCGTCGACCAAGACGCTCGACTATTTCGCCGGCAAGGGTTTCAACACGGTACGGCTCCCTTTCCAGTGGGAGCGTTTACAGCCGAAGCTGATGGGCCGCCTCGACGAGGACGAACTTTCTCACCTCATGCAGACCGTGGAGTTGATCCGCGCGCGGGGCATGAAGACCATTCTCGATCCGCACAATTACGCGCGCTACAATGGCCAGCTCGTCGGATCGACGGCCGTCCCCAATGCGGCCTTCGCGGATTTCTGGGCCCGTCTCGCCAGGCTCTATGCCAATGACGACCAAGTGGTGTTCGGGCTGATAAACGAGCCGAACACGATGCCGGTCGCCCAATGGGTGGAGGCGGCCAATGCGGCGGCGGCGGCAATCCGGCAACAGGCGAAGGCGAACAACCTGATCCTCGTGCCCGGCACCGCCTGGACGGGCGCGCATAGCTGGATGACGCCGATCGACGGCGAAGCCAACGGCGTGGCGCTTGGTAATTTCCGGGATCCGGCGAACAATTTCGCCTTCGAGGTCCATCAATATTTCGACGACGATTTCTCCGGCACCAAGGGCAATTGCTCGCGCGCCGGCGATGCGGTCCAGGCCGTGCAGGCCTTCACCGACTGGCTGAAGGCGAACGGCCATCGGGGCATGCTGGGCGAATTCGGCATCCCCACCGATCCGGCCTGCCTTGCTGGCCTCAGGTCGATGGTCGAGGTGGTCGAGCGCAACAAGGATGTCTGGACCGGCTGGACCTACTGGGTCGCCGGCGACTGGTGGTCGCCGCAGGAACCGCTCAACATCCAACCCACCGGAAGCGGTGACCGACCGCAGCTTCAGGCGCTGCTGCCGGCGCTGAGGGATCTTTCGGCCGAGGGCTCGCGCTGCCCTGCCCTCGACGACCGCTGAGGCGCGGGCGCGAGCCTGTCCCACAAGGATTTCACCGGCGGCAGATCCGCCGCAGCGGCCGTGCCCGTGAGGAACCACATCAGGGCGGCCGTCTTGATCGAGAAGAAGGAATTCGAGATCATCATGATGAGCATCAGGTAGATGATCATCGTCGAATGGAAGCCCCAGGCGCGGGCGCTGCGCAGGGGCTGCAACACGAAGAGCGCCCAGAGCGCCGGAAAACCCAGCAGTCCGAACTTGGTGAGCGTGTAGGCCATGCCCGAATCCGCGGTGAAACCGTCGGTGGCCTCGACACCGATCACCACGCCGAGCGGCAGGGAACTGAGAATGGCCGCCGTGGCCTCGATGCGGCCGGAAAGGCTGTTGTCCACGCTCTCCGTTCCTGTCGCCAGGCCATAGGCGCCGATCACCGCGAGCAGGAAAAGTGGCATGACCAGCCAGACCGTGCGGGGAATGATCCTGTAGAAGGGCGACAAGAGCGCCATGAGAATGCAGGTGAAAAGGCCGAAGCGCGCATCGGCGAACGCCGTCATGGCGATCGCGGCGGGGAACAGGAACCAGCGCCCGCCCCAGCCTTTCCGAAAGAGCGCCCAGGCGAAGATGATGGCGCCGAAATTGCCCATGGAAACGGGCTCGAGAAAGACCGAAGAAACCCGGTGCTGGCCGAGAAAGGGCAGGATGGTGCGCGGCTCGGGCCGGTTGCCGGAGATGAACAGGCCCTTGGTGGCGCCGAAGCTTTCGCTCAGTGTCACCGTGCCGCGGGAAATGTAGTAGCCCAGCACGTTGAACCATTCGAGATAAATATCGAGCAGGAAATATTCGAAGAAGGCGAAGACGAGGACAATCACCGCCGACCAGACCGCGAGCCTGTCGGCGAGCCGGATATCGGCGAGACGCGAACCGAGCGCGAAGAAGACCATCGGGATGAAGATGTCGCGCAACGCCTTGATGTCGTTCTGGCCGCGCAGGGTGAACAGGAAGATCATGTAGGTCGTGAAGATGCCCATCACGAGATAGAGGCCGGCGCGCCGGTCGGCGGCGGCGAGGAAGGCCGTGCCGATGACCGCGAGCTCCATCAGCATCACATGGCTGTCGCGTATATCCATGATCCGGGTGTTGACGAAGCAGAGGAAGAAATTGAAGACAAGCCCGCCCATCACGCTGGATATGGCGCAGAATCGCAGGAAACTCCGGACGAAGTCCTGCCCGGCGGCGTGAGGCGTATCGAGGCCGATGGCGCTCATGCCGGCCGCCGCCTCAGGCCGCATCGCCGAGCTTGATCATGCCCAGCATCCGGTCGCGCCAGGGGGAGAGCGAGCCCACGAGTTCGTCGAGATGGTTCTCGTCGCCGTCACGCGCGACGAGAAGGATGCCGCTCGCGCGCTCCAGAAGCTCGCCGAGGTGATGGCGCGCTTCGGCGCCGTTGGCATCGATGATGATGAAATCGGCGCGTTGCCGCACGCCGGCGAAATGGGAGAAGGTCGGCGCCGCGCCGCGCGCGGGCCGCCGGCTGCCGAGCGGAAGGCGGACGAATTTCAGGCGATCGCCGAGCGGCGCCTCGGCGGCGCTCGCATCGTGCCCGCCCTCCCCGCCTGAATAGAGGACTTCTTTTTCGTGCCGGTGAAGCGCTCCCGCGATGTCCGGAACGATTCGCGCCGCGCCGTTGTCGTTGTCGGGCGAAATCAGAAGGATGGTCGAAGGCCTTTCGCCCGGCGAATGCCGAAGCAGCGTATCAACGGTGCTGGACACCGCGATCTGCGTCCTGCGTTCGATATCGCCGCTCTCAACGAACGCCCTTCCCGAGAGGGAAAAGCGGCGTGCGGCCGGCCGCGTCGCGGGAATGCGGGCGATGACGGGCAAATCCCTCGCCGGGTCCGGCCTCGGCGCCCTGCCTGCCCGGTCTTCCAGCGATACCGGTTCCAGCGCCGCCGCCATCTCCATCGGCTCCGCGCGTCGGCTCGTCAGGAACCGCGAAACGATTTCCCGCAGCACGGCGAGCCCGCTGCCAAAGGCAATGCCGAAAAGCGCGCCGGCGGCGACGATGATGAGCTTGATCAAGAAGGACGTTCCGCCACCGGGAGTGGCCTTCGATATGACGCGCGAATTGTTGACATTCATGGAGTCGCGCTGACCGAGCTCGCTGGCCCGTGTGAGCAGCGTCTTGTAGAGCGTCGTCAGCGCATCGACCTCACTCTGCAACTCGCGCGCCCGGATTCCCGCCTCGCTCGTATCGAGGCTCGACACGGACAGTGCATCGAGGCGGCGCTGGAGGGCTGCGGTATTCGCCTCGGCGCGCTCCAGCGCTCCCTTCATGGATTCGCGGATACGGGTCAGCTCCTGTTCCATCTCCTGCCGCAGGCCAGCGGCCTGGGAGCGGGCGGCCCGCAATTGCGGATGATTGGCGCCGAGCGTCGTGGCAAGCTGATCAGCCCGCGCCGCGAGATCGGCATAGCGGCTGCGCATCGCGCTCAGCGACGTCGAGGTCAGGGCCTCGGGAATCGCGCCCGCCTGTATGGAGCCCAGCGTCAGGCTCTTGACCTGGTCGTAGCTGGCGCGTTTCAGTTCAAGGTCGGCGCGGGCCACGATCAACTGTCGGTTGACGCCCTCGACCTGCTGGTCGATGATCAGGTTCTGCTGCGGGCCGGTGGAGACAAGGTTGTTCGCTTCCTTGAATTTCGCCAGTTCCTCCTCGGCGCGACGCAGTTTTTCCGCCAGGTCGCGCGCCTGAAGCTCGAAGGCGCCGCTCGCGCGTTCCGAGGCGTCGGCGCGGGCCTCATGCAGGCGCCGGAGATAGACGGAGGCGATGGTGTTGGCGATCTTCGCCGCCATGGCCGCATCGCGATGCTTCACGGTCAGCGACAGCACGAAGGACTGGCCTTCGCGCTCGACCAGCATGTTCTTCTTCAGCGCGCCGGCCACGGATATCTGCGCCTTTTCCTTGTCGGCGACCCCCGACGGATTGAGGAACCGGTCCGCCATGAGCTTGAGCTCGTCGACGACGGGATTGAGCACTTCGCGCGACTGGACGATGAAGATCTGGCTGGCCAGAGCCGCCTCGTCCTGCCCCGAGGGCGTGCCGACGCGCGGGTCCGGCGGGCTGGCCGACAGGCCCTGGGGATCGATCAGGATATCCGTCGTGGCCATGTAGACCGGTTTGCGGAGCAGGGCGAAACCAGCCGCGAGCGCGATGCAGAGAAGCATCGTGACCACGATATAAAGCCAGCGCTTCAACAGGATGGCCGGCAACTGGAAGATATCGATACCCATGACTCGCCTTCGGTCCCGCCGTCCGCGCGGCGGGTGACACAGGGAACTCCCCGACACAGACAATGCGAGGACGTTGCCCCAATCTTTCAAACTATGGTTAACGACCGGTAACCATGGTCGCACCAAATATCGGGCCGGCGCAGGAACTTCATTTACCATGCGGCGGAAAAGGCCGGGATGGGCGGCGGAGGTTAACCCTGCCGGCAGGGCTTATGCCTATAGTGCCGCCATGGTTCAGGAGCCGGGCAGCACATCATGAAACCGATCGATCACGCGACCCTCGCCGAAGGCGCCGTTCGCTTGAACCCGCCCTTGGTGGTTCACGTCGTCCGCCAATTTCTTCCGAACCGGGGCGGTCTCGAAGATGTCGTTTACAACCTCGCGCGGCAGTCCATGCGACATGGCTACAGAGCCCGCGTGGTGACGTTGAACTCCCTTTTCACCGACCGGGAAAAGCTGCTGCCCGAGAGCGAGACGATCGACGGGATCGAAGTGGTGCGCATCCCATGGCGCGGCTCGTCGCGATATCCGCTCGCGCCGTCCGTTGTCTCGCATATCCGCGACGCCGATATCGTCCATGTCCACGCGATCGACTTTTTCTTCGATTTCCTGGCGATGACCCGTTCCCTCCATGGCAAGACCATGATCGCGACGACCCATGGCGGCTTTTTCCACACCCGGCGGTTCGCCGCGATCAAGAAGGTCTGGTTCCGGACGCTGACGCGCTTTTCCGCATCACGATATCAGGCGATCGTGGGATGCAGCCGCTCGGACGTCGAGACGTTCTCGACGATCGCGCCACACCGAACGATGCTGATCGAGAACGGCGCCGATACCGAGAAATTTGCCGGCGCTTCCTCGCCCGAACCGAGGAAACGGGTCGTCACGATCGGCCGGTTCTCGGTCAACAAACGGCTGGAACGGCTGGTGGACGTGATGGCGGAACTCTGCCGGCGGGATCCGGCCTGGCACCTCGACATCATCGGGGTGCCGTCCGATCTCAGCCTGTCCGACCTCGAGAGCCTGATCGCCGACCGGGGACTTTCGGGCCATGTCATGCCCCATATCGGCCTTGCCAATGACGAGATCCGTCGTTTGCTCGGCCGGGCGTCGATCTTTGCGTCCGCATCCGATTACGAGGGTTTCGGCCTGGTGGCGATCGAGGCAATGAGCGCGGGGCTCGTTCCCGTGCTCGAAGGGAACGCCGCCTACCGCGCGCTGGCGGAACGGCATCGGGATATCAGGATATCCGACTTCGCCGATATCGATGGATGCGTGGGGGCGATCGAAGGCGCTCATGCGGCGTTGTTCGACGACAACGATTTGCGGGCCCGCCTGACGAAGGCGGCGGCCGACTATTCATGGGGATCCGTCGTCCAGCGGTATCTTGCCGCCTATGCCAGTTCAATCGGGTGACCGGACGATGGACGCGCAACGTCCGTCGTTGAAAACGGCAGCCGGGACGAGACGCTGTCCCAGGTCCAATATCCGATCGCTATCCCCTTCAGCCACGCCCATTTGTATTTTGCCGTCATGGCGTCTCCGCGCAGCAAGGCGACGAGAGCGCTGAGGAAAGGACGCAAGATGCGATAGAACACATACGCCTGGTCAAACCGGTGTTTGCGCATGAGAGCGCCGAAGCCGCGACCGTATTTCGCCGCGCGTGTGGCGTGAGACGAGGTCACAACGTCGTCGACCTGATCGTGATGAACCACGACATCCGGAAAATATCGCGCGGACTTTCCGGCGGCGACCGCTCTCAGAAGGAGATCGGCCTCCTCCCCGCTCTGGAAAGGCGTAACAGCCCCCACTCCCAGCCTCTCGTCGAAACCGCCGATGACGTCGAGCAACTGACGCGTCACGAAGATCGAATTGGAGTTGCCGCAACTCAGATAGTTCTTCCTGTCGACATCAACCTCAAGATTTCCCGAAGGACTGAGGGACGGCTTGTCACTCGCGTCGACGGTCCGGCCGGTCACCACGCAAAGTTCGCCGTGACGACGGAATTTCGAGGCGACATCCGCCAGCGTCTCCGGCCGGTACCAACAGTCGTCGTCCGGGAAGCCGACATATGCCCCCCCCGATACGGCCAGACCACGATTTCGCGCGAGCGAGAGCCCTTTTGGAGACCGCAGGTGATTGATCGGAAAGCTGCTCCGGTAGTTCTCGATGACAGGTACCAGCCTGTCATCCGGGTTCTGGTCGACAAGAACAACTTCGAAATCCCTGCATGTCTGCGCGCGCAAGGACTGAAACAACCGCTCCAGGCGGTCGAAACGATCGACCGTGCATACGACCAGACTGAACACCGCGCTACTCCCGGAACCGAGGCCGACCTGCGGCGACAGCCGCAGATATTATCAATTGAGCTAACGAGCAAAGCTTAAGCTTCGGCGAACGACCGGACCGGATATGAGATTCTTCCGGCCAACGAAGATATCCTCCGACCGCGGTCCGAGCTAAGACTTGCGCATGACGCGTTCGACAGCCTTTTGCCAGACGCTGGGTTGCGTGAGCATCAGTTGCATCATTTCAACATATCTGCCGGACGCCTTCGCGCGATGGAAACGGCCGACCGCGACATTTGCCCTGAGGTTCGATATTCGCAGATCCAATGCCTGCCTCTCGTCTTCGCTCAGACGGGATTGATATTCCCGACCGAACATCTCCAGCGCCGCAATGAGGGGCCGCGTGTCCGCAACGCTGCGCGCATAGGGAGATGCGTTGCGGCTGATCGCGCCGACCGGGGTCTGGTAGATGTAGAGCGGCTCGCCGACATAGAAGGCGCGTCCTCCCTCGATGACGATGCGAAGATTGAGCAGCAGGTCCTCGCCGGCGCGAACGTCTTCCCGATAGGCGATCCCGTGGCGCCGGAGGAACTCGGTGCGCATGATCGGTTGCAGGTAGCCAAAGTCGTGCCGGTCATGCGACGTGGGCAGCAGGAAATCGGTGAGGCTGAGGAACCGGTCGTGCGGATCGTCGTAGACCGGCCCTGTTTCCACGCGGGCCACGGCATCGAAGCTCATCAGGTTGTCGGCGATGAAATCCGCCTCATGGCCGTGCCTCAGGAGCCGCAGCAGCCGATTTTCCCGCCAGGTGTCATCCGAATCGAGCAGTGCCGTCCAGGTGCCCCGCGCCTGACGGAATCCGAGATTGCGCGCCGCCGAGGGCCCGCCATTGACCGGCATCCGGAACGGCCGTACCCGATCGTCGCCGGCATAGGCGTCGCGGACGAATTCCGGCGTTCCATCCGTGGAGCCATCATCGACGACGATCACCTCGACGGAAATCTCCTGCTGTGCGAGTGCGCTGTTTATCGCATGTGCAACGCAGTCTCTCGTATTGAAGCAGGGGATCACAACGGAAACGAACGGTTCGGACATGAGCTGTTCCAAGTTTATTTCGACGCAATTTAAGGAATTATTTCTTTCCATTTCGTATAGGCAGAGCCAGCGACGAGATAATGATGGGAACCGGGCCGGACATGCAACGTTCTTTCCTGGCAGACAACCTTCGGAACCTGCTGCGCAATCTTAGAGATGAAGGCCTGTCGGCCATACCTGGCCGTCTTGCCGAGATCGCCGGCCGCAAGTTCGCGCGCGGGTTCGAGGAAGTGGCCTACCGCACACCGCTCGGCGATACGATCGGACGCGGTTATCGCGGCCACGGCATCGTCGTGATGTTTCACGAGATTCACACGGATGTCGATGCCGAATTGAGGACGGGTTGCGATCCGGCGCAACTGGAACGGATCATCCTCGCCTTGCGCGCATCGAAGCGGGATATCGTCACGATCCCGGAAGGCCTGCGGCGACTCGCCGATCCCGCGTCTTCCCCCTTCGCGGTCCTGACCTTCGACGACGCCTATCGCGACAACCTGACGAACGCGCTGCCACTGCTGGAGCGACTGGAGGCGCCGCTGACGCTGTTCGTCCCGACCGGGATGATCACGCGCGAAACCTACGCCTGGTGGCTCGGTCTCCGGGAATGGATCCTGAAGAACGATTCGATCGACGTCGTGCCGATGGGGCGTCGGTTCAGCTGCGCCGACCTGGCGAGCAAGCTGTCGACGATGCGGCAATTGACATCCTGGATCGGTTACGATCAGGCACGCGCCGACAGCCTGATGCCGGTCTTCGACGCGCAGGCTATCAGTATTCCGGCGCTTGTCGATCGCTACGCGATGGATGAGGCGGAGCTGCGCCGGTTCGCCAGCCATCCGCTCGTCACGATCGGCGCGCATACGGAAACCCATCGCATCCTGTCCGGACTGAGCGCGCCGGAACTCGCGGCGGAGTTCAGGGGGAACAAATCCTATCTCGAGGCCATGTTCGACAGGCCGGTGTCATTCCTCGCCTATCCCTACGGGACACCCGATTCCTGCGGAGCACGCGAAGCCCGGCTGGCATCCGAAGCGGGATTCGAGGCGAGCTTCACGACCCGGCACGGTCATCTCTTTTCCGAACATCTGCGGCACCCGCATCTCCTGCCGCGCATCGACGTCGGCTATGCTCCACAGAGCGCGGCGTCGCTTGCAACACGGCTGAGCGGCCTTCACCGCGCCATGGCAACGCATTTCGGCAATCCGGTGGCGACCGAGGTCTAGGGATCGTCACGGCGCAGGGAGCGGCCATTTCAGGGAGCGGTCAGGTCCAGACATAATCCGCTAGGAAGCCTGAAGTCTCGCCGAACCGGCGGAAGCCTCAGATTTCCCGCTGCATTTTGAGTGCCACGGAGATCATTTAAGACATTCGAAACACCATCTGCCGCAAGACTTGCGGGACAATGGCCGGTCCGGCCATTTATGTCGATCGCGATCCAGGAGCGACGCTGCATGTGCAACACATATCCACGAGTGGACAGCACGGGAGGATGGCAGTCGTGGCGAACCTCCTGACCGCCTCCTTGATCAGCACCATGTCGGGTGTCCTGTCGCTGGCCTTCGGCTTTGCCAGCAATGTCGTCGCGGCCCGAATGCTCGGCGCGCACGGCACGGGCCTCGTTGCCTTCGCCATCTGGTTCGGGACCACCGCGGCGACAGTCGCCGGCCTCGGGATCCAGAACATGCTCGTGCGCTATATGGCATCCGCCGACGATCCGGTGGCCGCGAACCGGGGGCTCGTGCGCAAGCTCCTCGGACCGTTCAGCATCCTCGCGATCGCCGTCACCATCGGCATGCTCGGATGGGCCGCCTACCAGCAAATTCTCGGCGACCGGACGATGACCGCGGTATGGGTCGCGACCGCCGTCTTCTATTTCATCCTGGCCTATGCCTCGCTGACCGTCGGCGCACAGCGCGGCGTCAGGGACTTTCCGGCGACGGCGCGCCAGGTGCTACAGGGATGCATGATACAGTTGCCGGCGGTGACAGTCGGGGCCTATTTCTTCGGCGCGGCCGGCGCCATCGTCGGGCAGGCGATGCGCTATCTGCCCTCCGCCCTCGCGCTGAGGAAATTTTCGGTCGGTCCTTCCACGTCGGTGGGGGTGATAACGCCCGCTATGAAGTCCTTCAGCCGCAACACCTGGTTTTCCGCGACGATCGGCCTGTTCATCTGGACCCGGATCGAGTTCGTCTTCCTCGCCCATAATCATGAAGTCGCCGATGTCGGCTATTTCGCGATCGGAATGACGCTCGCCGGCCTCGTCGTCCAACTCCCGGAGCAGATGTCTGCGGCGCTGCTGCCCTATTTCGGCAAGCACCACGACAACAACGACCTCGGCCAGTTGCAGCGCTCCTACAGCCGAGTCTATCGCTGGATCGGGCTTTTCATCTTCCCGGTCTGCTTCGGCGGCGCCGCGATCATGCCTGAACTGCTGCCGCTGGTCTTCGGCCCGGAATTCGAGCCCGCGATCCCGGCGGCGTCGATCCTGCTGGCAACCGCCTGCATCACGGCGATGACGATCTTTCCATCCGCACTGATCTCCGCACGCGAGCGCAGCGACTTCTTCCTGTGGTCGGCGCCCGCGATGGCCGTGCTCATGGTGATCCTGCTCGCCGTCGTGGTCCCGTCCGGCGGCGCCGTGGGCGCCGCGATCGTTCGCGCGGTCGTGCATAGCGGTTGGCTCATCCTGCTGGTCGGCTATAGCTGGGGCCGGCTTTCCATAGCGCCACCGGTGGTGGACCTGCTGAAAATAGGCGCAAGCGCCGCGGTCTGCGCCTTTGCAGCGCATCTGGTGCTGGGCGTTGAAAGCGGATTGTTCGGCCTCCTGCTCGCGGTGATCGCCGGCGCCCTGACCTTTGCGGTCTGCCTGCGCGTGACGTCCGCCATTCCCGAGGACGACGTCGAGGTGCTGACCTACAATCTCGATAATGCCCTGCCCGAGCCGATCGCGAAGCTCGCCTTGATCGTCGTGAACCTCATCGCACCCAAGCGGACCGCCGAGGTGCGGCAATGACCGCCGGGGCACATGCCGGCACCGCGATGTCGCCGGTCGCGCTCAGGCGCGGCTTCGGCCTGCTGCATCACGACCGCACGACCGGCGGCCAGGGGATCGGCGTCGTTCTATGCAGCGCCTGGGGCATCCCTGAGCTCTCCTCCCGAAAAATGATGTTCCGGCTCGCGGATCGACTGGCGGCGGGCGGCCTTCCGACGATACGATTCGATTATCCGGGCACAGCCGACCGTATCGACGAGCCGGCCGATGGCTTCGAAGCCTGGGTGGCCGCGGCGCTCGACGCTGCGGACGCCCTGAAGACGGTCAGCGGCGTGACACGACTCGCCTTCGCTGGCATCGGAATAGGCGCCATGGTCGCCGCGCTGGCGGCGGCCCGCCACGACGACGTCGCCGGGCTGGTTCTCGCCGCCCCCGTCGTGAGTGGACGGCGCTATCTGCGGGAAATCGCGCTCGCGGCGCCTGTCGTCGAGGAAGGTCTCGGCCTCGATGCGAACAGCCGGCCGCCGGGCGTCTCCATCGGCGGGATCGTCATGCCGCCGTTGGTCGCGACCGATCTCAAGTCGATAGACCTCAACAAGGCGGAGCTCGCCGCACAAAAACCTGTCCTCGCCGTCCTGCGCCCGTCCCAGCCGCAGGAGACCGAGCTTATCGAGCGGCTTAAAGCCATGGGCTGGCCCGCTGAGCGAACCGAGTTCGAGGGTTATGACGCGGCCATGGACAATCCCACTCTCTCGGTCATGCCGGATCTCGTTCTCGCCCGGATCTCGGCATGGCTGGCTTCTCTCGCCGGCGCATCACAAGAAGAGCATCGTCCCCTCATCGATCCGGGTCCGGTCGTGATCGATTGTCCCGGCTATCGGGAGCGACTGGAATTGTTCGGCGGCCGTCTCTTCGGACTGAGCGTGCTGCCGGCCCGGCGACGATCGGCATCCTGTGTCGTCTTCCTCAATTCCGGCTACGACTATCACGCAGGCTGGGCCTATCAATGGGTGCGGGCGGCCAGGATGCTCTCGGCTTCGGGTATCGCCTCGCTGCGCTTCGACATGGGCAATATCGGCGACAGCGCCGCCGCCGTCGGCGCACCGGACCAGATCCTCTACAGCGATTGGCAGCAGAGGGATATCGACGTCGTGCTCGATGACCTTGCCGCGCGCGGCGAAACATCGATCATTCTGGTCGGGCGGTGCAGCGGCGCCTATGCCGCGTTTCATGCGACGGCGCGCGACCGGCGCGTGAAGGCTGCGGTGCTGATCAATCAGCTGAGGCTCGTCTGGGACCCCGACGAAAACATCGACGTGACGTTGCGCGCCGGACCTCGGACAATGGCGGACTACCGCCGACGCGCATTGAGCGGCCGGACTCTCAAGCGCCTGTGGTCCGGGGATATCAATGTCCTCGCCGCAGCCAGGGGTCTGGCGACGCTCGTGTTCCGCCAGATCATGCGACGTGTCGCGCCATTCCTGGGGTCTTTCGCGAAAATCACGCGGCTACGCCGGCAATGTCATGCGATGATGACGGCGGTCAGCGAAAGGGGAGCCAGCCTGCAATTCGTTTCGAGCGAGGGAGATGAGAGCCTCGAGCAACTCGCTCACTATTTCGGCGCGGATCTCCACGGATTGCAGACATATCCCGGCGTCTCGCTGACGATCGTGCCCAATGCCGATCACAACATGACGCCGGAACCGGCGCAGGACAAAGTGCTGGAACTGATCCGCGAGACCGCGATGCGGTTCCCGGCCCGAACGGCGACCGGCGCTCCGGCGGAAACGGAACCGACATTCGCCGGATCCACGCCGAAGACGCAGGCCTGATGTCGGATACGGGCCGGCGACCATGCGACTCGGTCCCCGCCAAAGGAACTGCTTCCAGGTGAAAACAGCGGGCGCTAATCGCTCAGCGTGTCGAAGAAGTCCTTCATCCGGGCGAAGAACCCGGTGGATTCCGGATTGTTCTCCTTGGAGGACAGCGTCTGGAATTCCTCCAGAAGCTCGCGCTGGCGCTTGGTCAGCTTCTGGGGCGTTTCCACGACGATCTGGACATAGAGATCGCCCTGCTGGTGGGAGCGCAGCACCGGCATGCCCTTGCCCTTGAGGCGGAACTGCTTGCCGGTGGGCGTGCCCTCGGGCACCGTGACGCGCGACTTGGTGTTATCGAGGGTCGAGATTTCGAACTTGCCGCCCAGCGCCGCCGTGACCATCGGAATGGTGACGGTGCAATAGAGATCGGCGCCGTCCCTTTTGTAGAAGGAATGCGGCTTGACCGACATAAAGATGTAGAGGTCGCCAGACGGTCCGCCGCGCAGGCCGGCCTCGCCCTCGCCCTGAAGGCGGATGCGCGTGCCGTCCTCGATGCCGGCCGGGATGTTGACCTGGAGCGAACGTTCCTCGGTCACCCGGCCCTGGCCGTGGCACTTGGTGCAGGGATCGGAAATCGTCTGGCCGCGGCCCTGGCAGGTCGGGCAGGTGCGTTCGATGGAGAAAAAGCCCTGCGTCGCCCGGACACGGCCGGAGCCGTGGCAGGTGGCGCAGGTCGCGGGCTTGGTGCCGGGCTTGGCGCCGGATCCCGAACAGACGTCGCAGGTGATCGACGACGGCACCCGGATCTGCGCGACCTTGCCGGAATAGGCTTCCTCGAGCGAGATCTCCATATTGTAGCGGAGATCGTCGCCGCGTTCCCGGCCCTGCCCTCCGCCGCGACGGCGTCCGCCGCCCATCATTTCACCGAAAATGTCCTCGAAAATATCCGAGAAGCCGCCCGCGCCCTGGAAACCGCCGCCGGCGCCCGGGCCGCCGCCCTCGAAGGCGGCATGACCGAAACGATCATAGGCCGCCCGCTTCTGGGGATCCTTGAGCGCCTCGTACGCCTCGTTGATTTCCTTGAATTTCTTCTCGGCGGCGCTATCTCCCGGATTCTTGTCCGGATGCCACTTCATGGCAAGCTTGCGGAAGGCGCTCTTGAGTTCCTTTTCGTCCGCCGTCCTGCTCACGCCGAGCGTTTCGTAAAAGTCAGCCTTTGCCATCTTCCCTTACCGGGCGAAATCCGCCTGAAATTCAAAAATCTGCACTCCCTCCTTCCCCGCCCCATCGGCAGCGCATGCATGGAAATCGGGAACAGGGGGAGAAGCGAGAGGGCCTGCAAGAGACTTGCAGGCCCGGTTCCGTCCAGCGCTTAGGCCGACTTTTTCTTGTCGTCGCTGACGTCTTCGAAATCGGCATCGACGACATTGTCGTCGGCGCCTTCGTCGTTGCCCGCGGGGGCGTCATCGGCCTGCTGGGCTTCATACATGGCCTGACCCAGCTTCATGGAAGCCTCCATCAGCGTCTGGGTCTTGGCCTTGATATCCTCCGCATCGATATCGGCGGCGGCGACAGCCGTCTTCAGCGCCTCGATCGCCGACGCGATCGCGTCGCGATCGGCCTGAGAGACCTTGTCGCCGAAGTCGCTGAGCGACTTCTCGGTCGAATGGATCAGGCTTTCGGCCTGGTTCTTCGCCTCGACACCCTCACGACGCTTCTTGTCGGCCTCGGCATTGGCCTCGGCATCCTTGACCATCTTCTCGATCTCGGAATCCGACAGGCCGCCGGACGCCTGGATGCGGATCTGGTGCTCCT
>JAGRLJ010000361.1 GCA_020441805.1 Rhizobiaceae bacterium | reverse complement strand
ATCGCCTGCCGCATCATCCGCACCGCCCGCCGCATGGGCATCGCCACGGTTGCCGTCTATTCCGAGGCGGATCGCGACGCGCTGCATGTCGAACTGGCCGACGACGCCCGCTTCATCGGCCCCGCGCCGGCCGGCCAATCCTATCTCGACCGGCAGGCGGTGATCCGCGCGGCACGCGACAGTGGCGCCGAGGCCATCCATCCCGGCTACGGCTTCCTCTCCGAGAATGCCGATTTCGCCGAGGCTTGCGGCCAGGCCGGCCTTGTCTTCATCGGCCCGCCGCCCTCGGCGATCCGTGCCATGGGCGGCAAGAGCGAGGCCAAGACGCTGATGGAGACGGCGGGCGTGCCGCTCGTGCCCGGCTATCACGGCGCCGGCCAGTCGCCCGGGCTTCTGGCCGACGAGGCGGCGCGGATCGGCTATCCGGTGCTGGTCAAGGCATCGGCCGGCGGCGGCGGCAAGGGCATGCGCGTGGTCGAGCGGCCGGAGGATTTCGGCGCCGAGCTTGCGGGCGCCAAACGTGAATCGCTCGCCGCCTTCGGCGACGACAGGATACTGATCGAGAAATATCTCGTTCGCCCGCGCCATGTCGAGGTGCAGGTCTTCGCCGACAGCCACGGCGCCTGCGTCTCGCTCTTCGAGCGCGACTGCTCGATCCAGCGACGGCACCAGAAGGTCATCGAGGAGGCGCCCGCGCCCGGCCTGACATCGGATCTCCGCCGCCGCATGGGCGAGGCGGCGGTGGCGGCGGCCAAGGCCATCGGCTATTCCGGCGCCGGCACCGTCGAGTTCCTGCTCGATGCCGGGGGCGGCTTCTATTTCATGGAGATGAACACCCGGCTCCAGGTCGAGCATCCCGTGACGGAGTTCATCACCGGGCTCGATCTCGTCGAATGGCAACTACGGGTGGCCGCCGGCGAAAGGCTGCCGGAAAGCTGGAAAGAGCTTCCGATCCGTGGCCATGCCATCGAGGCGCGGCTCTATGCCGAGGATCCGGCCAATGGCTTCCTGCCCTCCACCGGCCTCCTGTCGCATCTTTCCATGCCGGTGCCGGGGCCGGATGTCCGGATCGATACCGGTGTGCGGCAGGACGACCGGATCACGGTGCATTATGACCCGATGATCGCCAAGCTGGTCGTCCGGGGCGAGGACCGCGCGTCGGCCGTGCGGCGGATGCGCGCGGCGCTGGCCGCGACAGCCGTCGCTGGCGTCGCCAGCAATGCCGGCTTCCTGCACCGGTTGGCCTCCCATCCGGCCTTTGCCGCCGCCGAGCTCGATACCGGCTTCATCGGCCGCCATGAGCGGGAATTGCTGGATCCGCCGAAACCGGGCGCGGATACGGTCGCGCTCGCGGCGCTCGGCATCCTGCTGCGGCGCGATGCGGTCGCCTCGGGCGAAGCCGCCGACACGGCCGATCCCCACAGTCCATGGTCGATGCTCACCGGTTTCCGGCTCAATCTGCCGGCGCGAGAGCGGCTGCGCTTTTCCCTGGCGGGGATGCCGGCCGAGGTCGGCGTCTCGTTCCTGCCGCGCGGCTACGGCGTTGTCGTCGATGGCCACGAGATCGGGGTTGAGGGGATGCTGGCCGATGACGGCCTGCTCGATGCCCGCCTCGACGGCCGGAAGGTGGCGGGGCGCTTCTGGTTCGGGGATGGCCACGGCGATCTCTTCCTGGCCGGCGATCGCTTCGCGGTCGCCCTTCCGGATCCCTTCGCCGAAGGGGCGGCGGAAGCGCAGCAAGGCGCCCTGACCGCGCCGATGCCCGGCATCGTCCGCGCCGTGCTCGTCGCGCCCGGCGAACGTGTCGAAAAGGGCAGGGCGCTTGTCGTCATGGAGGCGATGAAGATGGAGCACACGATCCGCGCGCCCGCCGACGGCGTCGTCGAGGCTGTCAATTGCGCCGAGGGTGCGATGGCCGAGGCGGGTACGGCGCTCGTTTCCTTCGTGCCGGAGGCGAAGGAATGAGCGTGCCCGGCAAGGTCAGGCTCGTGGAGGTCGGTCCGCGCGACGGGCTTCAGAACGAGGCCGGCCTGGTGCCGCTCGATATCAAGGTCGCGCTTGTCGACCGGCTGTCGGCCGCGGGCTTCCCGGCCGTCGAGGCAGGGTCGTTCGTCTCGCCCCGATGGGTGCCGCAGATGGCGGATTCGCCGGAAGTCTTCGCGCGCATAGCCCGGCGCGCCGGGGTCGCCTATCCGGCGCTCGTCCCCAACATGAAGGGCCTTGACGCCGCGCTCGCCGCCGATGTCCGGGAGATCGCGGTCTTCGTCTCGGCCTCGGAAGGTTTCAGCCGGAAGAACATCGCCTGCACCCGCGCCGAGAGCCTCGACCGGCTGGCGCCGGTGGTGGAACGGGCGGTCGCGGCCGGTCTCGCCGTGCGGGGTTATGTCTCCTGCATCGCGGGCTGCCCCTATGACGGCGCGGTTCCGCCGTCCGACGTCGCGACGATGGCGAAGGCGCTTGTCGCCATGGGTTGCTACGAGATTTCGCTCGGCGACACGATCGGGGTCGGCACGGCGGGGCAGATCCGCGATGTCATCGCGACGGTGAGCCGGCATGTCCCGCGCGCCGCCATCGCCATGCATTTCCACGACACCTGCGGGCAGGGCGTGGCGAATGTCCTGGCGAGCCTCGAGGAGGGCATCGCGACATTCGACAGTTCCGTGGCGGGCCTCGGCGGCTGCCCCTATGCGCCGGGCGCGAGCGGCAATGTCGCGACCGAGGACGTGCTCTACCTGCTTCATGGCATGGGGATCGAGACGGGCATCGATTTCGCCGCCGTCGCCGAGACCGGCGGCTGGATCAGCGCGCGCCTCGGCCGCGCCAATGCCGCGCGGGCAGGCCGCGCTTATCTTGCGGGAACAGGAAGAACCGATGGCAGATGAACTTCTGGCCGAGACGCGCGGTTCCGCGCTCCGGCTCACCCTCAACCGCCCGGAGCGCCACAATGCGCTGAATCTCGCAATGACCGACGCCCTCGTCGCGGCGCTCGCGTCGGCCTCCGCCGATCCCGCGATCCGCGCCGTGGTGCTGACCGGTGCGGGCGACCGCACCTTCTGCTCGGGCGCCGACCTCAAGGAAGGCGCGCGCATGTTCCGGAGCGAGGACGGCAGCAATCCGATCGGCAATGTGCTGCGCGCGATCCAGGGCTGCGGAAAGCCGGTGATCGCCCGCGTCAACGGTTCGGCGCTGGCCGGCGGTTTCGGTCTCGTGGCGGCCTGCGACCTCGCCTATGCCGCCGATCATGTCCGCTTCGGACTGCCCGAGATCCGGGTGGGAATTTTCCCGATGATGATCGCGACGCGCCTGCTGCGCCAGGTTCCAGAGCGCCGTCTGCGGGAAATGGCCTATCTGGGCGAGACGATCGGCGCCGCCGAGGCCGAGCGCTGGAATGTCGTCAATGGCGTCGCTCCCGCCGGTGCGCTCGACGGGATGGTGGAGGCGGTGCTCGACAAGCTGCGGCTGGGCGCGCCGCGCGCCATGGCGGCGGGCAAGCAGGCGCTGTTCGCGCTCGGCGATCTCGCGCTCGAACCGGCGCTTCTCCATGCGGAGCGCACGATCGCGGCGCTCGCCGAAAGCGACGAGGCATCGGAAGGCCGCGCGGCCTTCGCCGAGAAGCGCAAGCCGGCCTGGGCCGCGATCCGCGCGTCGGCGGAATGAGACCGGCGGCGGCGATGGCCGTGGAATAGAGGGCAAGGTCGCCACCCATCGCCGCCATGGTGCGGCCTGCCGGCTCCTTCCGGCACGCGCATCCGGACTTGGTCGGGGATATCAGCGGTCGACGCCGGCGACCTCGGCCAGCGTGGCGAGATTGTGGACTGTCACGTTGCGATTGTTCTCGACATGGATGATTTTTTCCTGCCGGAGCTTCGTCATCTGCCGGCTGACCGTCTCGATGGTCAGGCCGAGGAAGTCGCCGATATCCTGGCGGGTGAGCGGCAATTCGAACTGAAGGACCTCGGCCTTGTCGGGATCGATATGCGTCGCGATGAGGTAGAGGAAGCTCGCGACCTTCTCGCGGGCGGTCTTTCGTCCGAGGGTGAGCATCCAGTCGCGCGCCTCGTCGAGCTCGATCAGCGCCTGGTTGTGTAGACGGCGTTCGAGATCGGGGGAATTGTTGGCCATGCGGTCGAGAGCGGCCTTCGGCAGGGCGCAGACCTCGGTGTCGGTCGCGGCTTCGGCCGAGAGCGCGCTTTCGCTCGAAAAGGGGCGGCCGATGAAATCCGGTGCGAACTGGAGGCCGACGATCTGCTGGCGGCCGTCCGGCATCATCTTGGTGAGCTTGACGACGCCCCTGAGGATATTGGCATAGGAGCGGACCGGCTCGCCCTGGCCGTGCAGCTCGGCGCCGGTATTGATGGTCTTGCGGGAGGTGAAGCGGCTGAGCTCCGAAAGCTGCTCGGTCGTGAGCGCCCCGCAAACCCCGCCGTGGCGCGCCTCGCACGAGCGGCAGACGAGCGGAACGTCGGAATTGTGAATGTCTTTCCTCAAAGCGTCCATGCTGCCCACCTGCGTCACCTGTCGAATAGATAGTGAGTTCGCCGTCCGTTGAAAATTCGACTTCTGTCAAAAAAGCCCGGGCTGCGACGATTTTGCAATCCCCACTTCTTTGAAGACACCGTCGTTCTTGATCGAAATCAAGGAGGAAATGCGGTTCATCCATCACCAATGGAAAAAAGGAGGGCCTCATGAGCCTCGAACTTCTTTCCAGATATGCCGGCAATGTGCCGCGTTATACATCCTATCCGACCGCGCCGCATTTCACGGACAGCGTAGGGCCGGACGTCTATGCGGGCTGGCTCGCAGCACTGGGCGGCGCGGACCGCCTGTCGCTCTATATTCACATTCCCTATTGCGACCGGTTGTGCTGGTTCTGCGCCTGTCACACCAAGCATACGCTGAAATATGCTCCCGTCGCGTCCTATCTCGAAGCGCTGCATGCGGAAATCGCCACGGTCGGCGGCCTCGTCAGCCGCGATGCGCGCGTGTCGGCGATCCATCTCGGCGGCGGCTCGCCGACGCTGCTTGCGCCGGGGGACATGCGGGCGCTGAAAGCCGCGCTCGCGGACGCCTTCGTGCTGGACGAGGGCGTGGAAATCAGTGTCGAGATGGACCCGAACGATCTCGACGAGCCGCGCTACGACGCGCTCGCCGATATCGGCATGACGCGGGCGAGCCTCGGCGTCCAGGATTTCGAGCCGCGTGTACAGCAGGCGATCAACCGCATCCAGACCTTCGGGCAGACGCGCGCGGTGGTCGAGGCCGTGCGGGCCCGGGGCGTGCGTTCCGTCAATTGCGATATCGTCTACGGCCTGCCGCACCAGACGCTCGAAACGCTGGAAAACACCGTTCGCGACATCGTCTCGCTCGCCCCGGACCGCGTCGCGCTCTTCGGTTACGCGCATGTGCCCTGGATGAAGAAGCATCAGCAGCTGATCCCCGAGACAAGCCTTCCGGACGGCCCCATGCGCTTCCGGCTGATGGAGCGGGCCGCCGAGATGCTCGCCGAGGCGGGTCTCGTCGCGATCGGCATCGACCATTTCGCCCGGCCGGACGACAGTCTCGCGCGCGCGGCGGCCGGCGGCCGGCTGCGGCGCAATTTCCAGGGCTATACGGACGACCAGGCGACCGCGATCGTCGGGCTGGGCGCATCCTCGATCGGCGGCCTGTCGGAGGGCTATGTCCAGAACATCCCGGCGACCGGGATCTATGAGAAAACCGTGCTCGCGGGAAAGCTCGCGGCGGTGCGGGGCTTCGCGCTTGACGGCGAGGACCGGATGCGGGCCTGGGTCATCGAGCGCATCATGTGCGATTTCGGTTTCGAGGCCGATGAACTCGCGCAACGGTTCGGCCATCGATCCGCCGCGATCCTGGCCGAGGCGCAGGCGGCGGCCGGCAATGACTCGATGCTGCGTTTCGAGGACGGCCGTTTCCAGATCAGGGCTGCGGCGCGGCCCTTCGCGCGCTCGATCGCGGCGCGCTTCGACGCCTATCTCGGCGCCGGCGGCGCGCGCCATTCCGCAGCGGTCTGAAGCGTCTGGACGGCGCTCGAAAAATGATCCCGTTCGAAGGCGACATGGCGCCGGAGGGCTTCGAAAAAGCCTCTCAGCATGTAGCCGAGGGCTTCCATGTTCACGTCGCGGCCGCCCGAGCCGACATAGAACAGCTTTTCGGCGATTTCCTCGGCATAGCATTCGTCCGTCAGATGCTCGAAGCTCAGCCGCTCCACGGCCGCGCCGAATTCCGGCGATTCGGGAAAGATGCGCCGCAGGGCGGGGAACAGGGTCTGCTCCTCATAGGCATGCACGTCGCGAATCAGCCGGCCGAGGCTTCTGGCGGTGAAGAGGCAGTCCTGGTTGACGATATTGACCGGCAGAGAATCGGCGATCGCCTCGAGCTCGTCGCAGAGCGCGAGCTGAAGCCTGTGCGCCTCCTTCCACCAGGCGATCGATTTTGCGCCCTCGCCGGGGATGCGGGCTTCTGTTGTCCTGGCTCTGTGGTTCATGCGCCGGGCCTCCTGACCGATGCGGCTCATGATTCTTCAGGAAAAGCCGCCTCGCGTTGATTTGAATCAAGGTTGGGGAGGGACGCACCTGAGATGGGTGGACCGCCGAAGGGGGCGTGCTATGCTTTCCTTCGGGACAATCGAATCCGTGGGGACGCCAGCAATGGACAGTACACTCAAGATCGGTGGGGTGGCAGTCGGGGCTTTTCTGACACTTCTCGCCGCGGGCTTTACGCATGACACGCTGTTTCAGCAGCACATGACGATCGCCTTTCTCTGCCTTCTCGCAGCGACCTTCCTCATGCTGTGGAAGGTGGACTTCTCGCCGTCAACCGCAAAGCCGGCCGACGAATCGGGCTATATGGACGGCGTGGTCCGCTACGGCGTGATCGCGACGGTCTTCTGGGGCGTGGTCGGCTTCCTGGTCGGCGTCGTGGTGGCGTTGCAGCTGGCCTTTCCCGACCTCAATCTCGAGCCCTGGCTGAATTTCGGCCGCACGCGTCCCCTGCATACGTCGGCGGTCATCTTCGCCTTCGGCGGCAACGCGCTGATCGCCACGTCCTTCTATGTCGTGCAGCGGACCTGTCGGGCGCGCCTCTTCGGCGGCGATCTCGCCTGGTTCGTCTTCTGGGGCTATCAGTTCTTCATCGTCATGGCCGCGACCGGCTACCTGCTGGGCATCACCCAGAGCCGCGAATATGCGGAACCCGAATGGTATGTCGATATCTGGCTGACGGTCGTCTGGGTCGCCTATCTGATCGTTTTCCTCGGCACGCTGATCAAGCGCAAGGAACCGCATATCTATGTGGCCAACTGGTTCTATCTCGGCTTCATCGTCACGATCGCGATGCTGCATGTGGTGAACAACCTCGCCGTGCCCGTCTCCTTCCTCGGCACCAAGTCCTATTCGCTCTTCTCGGGCGTGCAGGACGCGCTGACCCAGTGGTGGTACGGCCAC
>JAGRLJ010000360.1 GCA_020441805.1 Rhizobiaceae bacterium | reverse complement strand
CCATAGGCGACCTCGGTCGTGCCGTGAATGGTCGTGGCCAATTCCGCAAACAGCCGCTCGACGAGGTCCATGATGTCCTCGTAATCGGCATAGGCCCAGTAGCACTCCATCATCGTGAATTCGGGATTGTGCCGGGTGGAGACGCCTTCGTTGCGGAAATTTCGGTTGATCTCGAATACCTTGTCGGTCAGCGCCGAGACCAGCGTCCGCTTGAGATAGAGTTCCGGCGCGATGCGGAGATACATATCGAGCTTCAGCGTGTTGTGATGCGTCTTGAACGGTTCGGCGGTCGCCCCGCCATAGACCGAATGCAGCATCGGCGTCTCGACTTCCATGAAGCCGTCATGTTCCATGAAGCGGCGGATGCCGGATATGATCTTCGAGCGCTGCTGGAAGCGGAGCTTGGATTCCTCGTTGGTCATGATGTCGAGATGGCGCTTGCGGTAACGGATCTCGATATCGGACACGCCGTGCCACTTCTCGGGCATCGGCAGCAGCGACTTGGTCAGCATGGTGATTTCATGCGCGTTGATCGAGAGTTCGCCGCGCTTGGTGCGGCGCACCGCGCCGGTTACGCCGATAATGTCGCCGATATCGATCAGCGAGAGCAATTCGCGCGCCGCCTCCGGCGTCACGTCCTTGTGGCTGAAGATCTGGATCTTGCCCGAGGCGTCATGGATATCCATGAACATGCCGGAATTGCGCGAGGAATAGACGCGGCCGGCGACCGTGACGATATCCTGCGTCTCGGTATCGGACGGCAGGTCCTTGTATGTCTCGGCCAGCTCCGCATTGGTCACCGTGCGATGGAAATGGGCGGGATAGACCTCGCCGACCTTCTCGCGCAGGATCGCGAGCTTCTGGGCGCGGACTTCCGCGGCATCCGAGGAAAGGGCGGCTTCGGGCTTCTTTTCGTTCGTCATCATCAATCTCTTGAGGGTATCAGGCTGCCATCGACTTCACGACCGCGGCGGCCACTTTCAGCCGCTGGCGGACGACCGAACGGCCGAGCAGCGCCATCGAATCGAACAGCGGCAGCGAGCGCTGGCTGCCCGACATGGCGACGAAGAGCGGCGCGGTGATCACCTTGAGCTTCCTGCCGGTGCGTTCGGCGATGGCGCGCAGCTCCGCCTCGATGCTCTCGACGGTCCATTCGACGATCTTTTCGAGATCCGCCTGCACCGTTTCGAGGACGTCGAGCGTCTCTTTCGGCGGTGCCTTGATGCCGGCGAAGGAGGCAGGCGTCAGGCCGACATCGGATGCGAGCAGGAAGCTCGCGAGCGGCGGCAATTCGCCGAGCTTGCCGATACGCGACTGCGCGAGCTTGAGGCCGTCGGTCAGGCGGCCGTTCTCGCTCGCCCAGCCGAAGACGCGCGCGACGAATTCGTCCGGCGTGAGCTTCTCGCGGAGCCAGCGGCCGTTCAACCAGTCGAGCTTCTGCACGTCGAAGATCGCGCCGGCCTTGGAAAGGTTCTCCGGATCGAACTTCTCGGCGAGCTCGTCCATCGTCATCAGTTCCTCGCCCTCGGCGATCTGCATGAAGAACAGGCCGAGGAAATTCATCAGCGCCTCGGGCAGATAGCCAAGCGCCGAATAATAGGAGATCGACGTCGGGTTCTTGCGCTTGGAAAGCTTCGACTTGTCGGCATTGCGCATCAGCGAGAGATGCATGAACTGCGGCGCTTCCCAGCCGAGATAGCGATAGATCAGGATATGCTTCGGCACCGAGGCGAGCCATTCCTCGCCGCGCGCGACATGAGTGATCTTCATCAGGCGGTCGTCGACGACATTGGCCATGTGATAGGTCGGCATGCCGTCGGCCTTGAGCAGGACCTGCATGTCCACCGCGTCCCACGGGATCTCGACATCGCCGTAGACGCCGTCATGGAACTTGCAGCTTCCCTCCGTCGGGACCTTCATGCGCACCACGGAGGGCTCACCCGCCGCCATGCGGCGCGTGACCTCCTCGGCCGTAAGGTTGAGGCAGTGGCCGTCATATTTCGGCGCCTTGCCGGCGGCGCGCTGGGCGGCGCGCATCTCCTCCAGCCGCTCCGGCGTGCAGAAGCAGCGGAAACCGTGGCCGGCGGCGACGATCTTCTCGACATATTCGCCGTAGATATGCTTGCGGTCGGACTGGCGGTAAGGACCGTAGGGGCCGCCGACATCAGGGCCTTCGCTCCAGGCGAGGCCGGTCCATTTCAGCGCGTCCAGCACCTTCTGCTCGAATTCCGGGGTCGAGCGGGTCGCGTCGGTATCCTCGATGCGCAGAATGAATTCGCCGCCATGCTTCTTCGCGAAGAGATAGTTGAAGAGCGCGATATAGGCGGTGCCGACATGCGGCTCGCCGG
This sequence comes from Rhizobiaceae bacterium, assembly GCA_020441805.1. Classification (GTDB taxonomy): domain Bacteria; phylum Pseudomonadota; class Alphaproteobacteria; order Rhizobiales; family Rhizobiaceae; genus Rhizobium_E. Next base: position 5,857 of record JAGRLJ010000360.1, on the reverse strand, counting down.
TCGGGGAAGGAGCAATGCGGACGCGAACGCCGGAAGCAGTCATTTTTCTTGGATCCAGTCGGAGGAATGTCGGGAAATGGCGAAAAGGCCACCCTTTCGTTGGGGCAGCCTTAGGCCATATTCAGTGTGGGACGTCAAGACAAAGCTGGCCCTCAGGCCCCGCCCGCGCCGTAGCCGCCGAGGAAGAGGCGGACGGCGGACGCCACGTTCTTTTCGATCCGTTCGGCCGATGGCGGCTCGCGCATCTCGCCGAACAGCCGGGGGCGGTACAGTCCTGCCATGCAGAGGTCGCCGAACTGGCGCGATATCATCATCGGGTCCTCGATGGGCTTGAGCCGGCCGCGGGCCACCTGCTTTTCGAGGAAGTTGCACAACATGACCGGCCCGGTATTGGTGCCGGTCTGGAAAAAGGTGCTGGCAAGCTCCGGCATCCGGTCGATCACGCCGATGACGATGCGCTGGCCCCGGATCGCCGTCTCCGACAGGAGATGCGTGGTGAAGGCGGTGCCGAAATCGTGCAGCACCTCGGCCAGCGGCCGGTCCTCCTCCAGGATCTCCCGCAGCTTCTCGAAGATCTTCGACTTCTGCCGCTGGATGATCGCCGCGAAAAGGTCTTCCTTGTTGCGGAAATAGACATAGAGCGTACCCTTGGACACGCCCGCCTCGCGGGTAATGTCGTTCATGCTCGACGCATCGAAGCCCATGCGCATGAAGACGCGATGCGCGCCATCGAGGATCTGCTCGCGCTTGACCGGATCCTCGCCCGCCGCCGGACGGCCGCCGCACCCTTCCGGCCTCTTTCCGTCTTCGATGTCGGCTGCCTCACCGAGATCGCTCATCTTGGATATTTTCCCGTTGTTAATTTTATTTCGAACCCGTCGGTTCGATTACTCTTGATATGGATCAGGAAACGGACTATGTCAACTCAAACTGAACCGTTCGGTTCGATTAGCGCTGCAAAGCGGGGTACGTTTCAGATGGCGAGATCAACGAGCAAGGTCGCGGCGGTGCACGCGGTCGAGGACGACACGATGGAAGCCGACGCCGGAAGCGAGGCGCCGATCAAGATGGAAGCGCCGGCAGCCGCCGTCGAGCAGGCCAAGCCAAAGACCAAGGGCATCGCCCGCCGCCTCATCCTGTCGGTCGTGGCGCTCGCCGCCCTCGGCGCCGGCAGCTGGTACGGTCATCAGTGGTGGATCGACGGCCGTTTCATGATCTCGACCGACGACGCCTATATCGAGGGCGACATCACCAATATCGCGCCCAAGGTCACGGGCTACGTCTCCGAGGTCAATGTCGTCGCCAACCAGCATGTCAAGGCCGGCGATACGCTGGTGACGCTGGACAATGGCGACTACAGGATCGCCGCCGAGCAGGCCGAGGCACAGATCGAGACCCAGAAGTTGACGCTTGCCCGCTACGACGCCCAGATTGCGGCCGCCCGCTCCTCCGTGGCCCAGGCCGAGGCGCAGAAGACCGCGCTCGAAGCCACCGTCCGCGGCGCCGAGATCACGCTGAAGCGCCAGCAGGGCCTGGCCGCCAAGAATGCCGGCATTCGCGCTGATCTCGACAATGCCGAGGTCGCCTACGACCAGGCGAAGGCGAACCTGGCCGGCGCCGATTCCGCCATCGCCGCCGCCAGGGCCAATATCGCCGTCGTGACGGCGCAGCGCGCCGAGGCCGCAAGCCAGATCCAGTCGCTGGAACTGCAAAAGACCAAGGCCGAGCGCGACCTTTCCTTCACCGTGCTCAAGGCGCCCTTCGACGGCGTGGTCGGCAATCTCGCCGTCCAGACGGGGGACCTCGTTACGCCCGGCCAGCGGCTTGCCGCCCTGGTGCCGATCGAGAACCTCTATATCGAGGCCAATTTCAAGGAGACCCAGGTCGTCGGCATCAAGCCGGGCGCCAAGGTGAGGATCGAGGTCGACGCGCTGGAGGATCACGCGATCGAAGGCACGGTCGAGTCGATTTCCCCCGCTTCGGGTTCGGTTTTCTCGCTGCTGCCGCCGGAAAATGCCACGGGCAACTTCACCAAGGTGACCCAGCGCCTGCCGGTGCGCATCGCCCTGCCCAGATCGGCGCTCGAAAGCGGCCATCTGCGGGCCGGCCTGTCGGTCGTCGTCGCGGTCGACAGCCGCACGGGCGACGCGAACGCGGTCCATGTCGCGAAGAAATAAACCACGGCGCTCGCCGTCCGACGGCAACGACACATTCGAAGGTTATCCGGGTTGTCCCGGCCATGCCTCATGGGTCGGGGGACGGCGGGCGTCCATAACCAATCGATGACGACACCGCCCGAACGACGGTGCCAGGGAGGCCGCGATGGCCACAGCGACAGTCGATCAGGCGCCGGTGCCGGCGCGTCCCGCATCCCCGTCCGCCATGCCCGGCGAGAGGCAGGTCACGACCCGCGAGGTCATGGCCTTCTTCGCCATGGTGTTCGGCATGTTCATGGCGATTCTCGACATCCAGATCGTCTCGGCCTCGCTGGCCGATATCCAGGCCGGCCTGTCGGCCAGCAATGACGAGGTCGCCTGGGTCCAGACTTCCTACCTGATCGCCGAAGTGATCATGATCCCGCTTTCGGGCACCCTCGCCCGCGTGCTTTCGACCCGGGTCCTGTTTTCGATCTCCGCCGCCGGCTTCACGGCCGCGAGCGCGCTTGCCGCGACCGCCACCAATATCGACCAGATGATCGTCTATCGCGCGATCCAGGGCTTCATCGGCGGCGGCATGATCCCCTCGGTCTTCGCCGCGGCCTTCATCATCTTCCCGCCGTCCAAGCGCGCCATCGTCTCGCCGGTCATCGGTCTTGTCGCCACGCTGGCGCCGACCATAGGCCCCACCGTCGGCGGCTATCTTACCGCCGCCTTTTCCTGGCACTGGCTGTTCCTGATCAACGTCATCCCCGGCATCCTGGTCAGCACCGCGACCTGGATCCTGATCGATTTCGACAAGCCGGATCTCAGCCTGATGAAGAAATTCGACTGGTACGGCCTCGCCGCCATGGCGATCTTCCTCGGCTCGCTCGAATATTTCCTCGAGGAAGGCAATATCAAGGGCTGGTTCGAGGACGAGGTCATCATCTATACCGGGCTTGCCGCGCTGCTGGGCGGCACCGTCTTCTTCTACCGCGCGCTGACCGCGACCTTCCCGATCGTCGACCTGCGCGCCTTCAACAATCGAAACTTCGCCTTCGGCTCGCTCTTCTCCTTCGTCATGGGCATCGGCCTTTACGGGCTGACCTATCTCTATCCGCTCTATCTCGGCCGGATCCGGGGCTACGATGCGCTGATGATCGGCGAGACGATGTTCGTCTCGGGCCTCGCCATGTTCTTCACCGCACCGATCGCCGGCATCCTGTCGAACAAGCTCGATCCGCGCGTAATGATGGCCATCGGCTTTACGGGTTTCGCCACGGGCACCTGGCTCATGAGCCACATCACCTCGGACTGGGACTTCTGGGAACTGCTCATCCCCCAGATCCTGCGCGGCTCATCGATGATGATCGCCATGGTGCCGATCAACAACGTGGCGCTCGGCACGCTGCCGGTCGAACGCATCCGTTCGGCCTCGGGCTTGTTCAACCTGACGCGCAATCTCGGCGGCGCCGTCGGCCTGGCGCTGATCAACACCATGCTCACCCATCAGAGCGGCGTGCACTATGCCCGCTTGGCCGAGCATGTGAACCCGGCCAATCCCGCGGCCCTCGACATGATCGGCAACTTGACGGCGACTTTCAACGCCCATGGGCTCGACGGCGGCACCATCGCCATCAAGCAGCTTGCCGGCATGGTCCACCAGCAGGCCTCGATCCTGTCCTTCATCGATGTCTTCATCGTGCTGACGGCGCTTTTTTCCGGCCTTGTCGCGATGACCATGCTGCTGCGCAAGCCGCCGGCGGCGGCCGGAGGCGGCGGCGGGCACTGAAAGGCGCGTATCGCGATCAGTTGACGGAGGTGAGGGCGATCGAGGCGTCGGCGGGTTCCAGCGACTCATAGGCGACCCCGTCGCCGAGTCCCAGCGTCAGCACCGTCTCGCCGCTATTGTCAGTGAGGGCGATCGTGCCGTCGCCATTGTCCGTCCAGTTGCGGACCGCCGACAGGCCCGGCCAGACCGCGGCGCAATCGTCGCCGGCGATCACGCCGCTCGACCGCAGCGTCGTCGTCGTGCCCCGGCGGATCAGGCAGGCTGTCCGGTTCTCCATGTTGGAGACGGTGAATTCCTGTTCGCCGGCCGTATTGACGGAAGCCGTGGTGATGGTGTCGGGCGGCAGGTCATGCGCCGGCGAGAACCACCAGAGAGGACCGCCGATCACAGCCACGGCCGCGAGCATCGCGCGTATTGCCATCTGTCCGCCCTTTCACATCAACCGTTGGAACAGACGGATGATGCGCCGCGAAACTTGCGGCAAGGTTAACAGAGTGCGAACGCGGGCGCTCAACCCCGGAACGGCGTCTCGGGAACCGGCGTGATCGGCCGCCCCGCGCCGAACCAGGAAATGAGATTGTCGGCCACCAGGTCGGCCATGGCGTTGCGGGTCGCGACGGATGCGGAGGCGACATGCGGCAGGAGCGAGACATTGTCGAACGCCGTCAGCGCCTCCGGCAGGCACGGCTCGGCCTCGAAGACGTCGAGACCGGCGCCCGCGATCGCCTTTCGCGCGAGTGCGTCCGCAAGGTCGTCCTCATGCACCGTCCAGCCGCGTCCGACATTGATCATCACCCCATCCGGCCCCAGGGCCGAGAGGATTTCCGCATTCACCGTCCACCGGGTTTCCGGCGTCTTCGGAACGATGCAGATCAGCGTATCGACCGCCGCCGCGAGGTCCTTGAGCGTGGCATGATATTCATAGGGAACGTCCGCCCTGGGACTACGGGTGTGGTAGCTGATCCTGACATTGAAGCCTTCGAGCCGCCTGGCGATCTGCTGGCCGATGCGACCCATGCCATACATGCCGATATGGCGGCCGCGCAGGGTGAGCGGCGAGAGCGGAAAGGCCCCGTCCCGCAGCCACCGTCCTTCGCGAAGATAGGCCTCGGCCCTCGGCAGTTGCCGGAGCGTGTTGAGAAGCAGACCGATCGTGGTATCGGCGACTTCCTCGTCGAGCACGTCCGGCGTGTTGGTGACGATCACGCCCTTGCCCGCGGCATAGGCCGCATCGACCCCGTCATAGCCGACGCCGAAATTGGCGACGATCTTCAGGTTCGGCAGCGCATCGATCAGGGCGGGCGTCATGTCATTGAAGGTGGTGACTCCCTCGACCTTCGCCGCCATGTCCGGCGTGATGCTTTCCGGCCGGGAATCCGGCAGTTCCAAAAGCTCGAAACCGTCGCTCAGCTTTTCGCGAAAACGCGGATGGGCGCGGCCGATCAGAAGCAGCGTTGTCATCGCGGACCTATTTCCTGGGTTTCATGGGGCCGGTCGACTGGCGGATGCGCATTTCCGGCTTGATGAGATGAAGGCCGTCGGGCTCATGGCTTCCCGCGAGGCGGTCGAGAAGCGCGCGCGCCGCCATGCGCCCCACTTCGGACTGGCCGTTCCACACGGTCGTCAGCGCGGGTGTGGCGATGGCGGCCTCTTCGAGGTCGTCATAGCCGGTCACTGAAATGTCGACGCCGGGAACGAGGCCGGCGCGCTGGACACCGTTCATGAGGCCGATGGCGACCAGATCGTTCCAGCAGACGGCGGCGGTCGGACGCTGCGGCAGCGACAGGAAATGCACGGCGGCCTCGAAGCCGCCCTCGCGGGTGCGCGGCCCGGGAATGCGAAGCTCCGGATCGACCGCTATGCCCGCCTTCTGGAGCGCGTTGACATAGCCCTGGTAGCGGTCGCGGCCGGTCGAGGTCTGGTCGGT
>JAGRLJ010000359.1 GCA_020441805.1 Rhizobiaceae bacterium | reverse complement strand
GCGCTACCCTCCAAGGGCCGGATGAAGGAGGACGCGTCGGCGATCTTCGAACGCGCCGGCATGAGAATCGCCGCCGCCGGCAACAACCGTTCCTATCGCGGTCGGGTCGAGGGCGCTGACGATATCGAGATCGCCTTTCTCTCGGCCTCGGAGATCGCCCGCGAGATTGGCGCCGGCACCGTCGATTTCGGCGTGACCGGCGAGGATCTCGTTCGCGAGGACCTGGCCGAGGCGGACCGGAAGGCGGAGTTCTGCGCCCGCCTCGGTTTCGGCCACGCCGATGTCGTCGTCGCCGTTCCCGAAATCTGGCTCGACGTCGATACCATGGCCGATCTCGGCGACGTCGCTGCCGATTTCCGTGCCCGTCACGGCCGGCGTCTGGCCATCGCCACCAAATACTGGCGGCTGACGCAGCAGTTCTTCTCGGGCAAGCACGGCATCCAGCTCTATCGCATCGTCGAAAGCCTCGGCGCCACCGAGGGCGCCCCCGCCGCCGGACAGGCCGACATCATCGTCGACATCACCTCGACCGGCTCGACGCTGCGCGCCAACCACCTCAGGATCCTCGACGACGGCGTCGTCCTCAGGTCGGAAGCCTGCCTCGTCCGGGCGCGCAAACCGGAGCATGACGGCAATGCACGGGTGGCGGAGATCGTCGCGGCGGTGCGAGCGGCCGTCGGCGCCCGGTGAGAACCGAGGCAACCGACGCCGCTGCAAATAAGCCCGGGCAGGCATGCGCGACGCGTCCGGCGGGGATGGCGGCCCTCTCTCCGGACGTGTCCGGGCGGGGATGGTGCCCGTCCGCATGCGTCTGCCCGTGAGCGGGGTTCTAAGCGGCCTATCTTGAGCGAGGCTTTGCTGACCGGTGCTCAGGCGAAGGTCAGCATGCCGTCGAGCGGGCCGAGCGGTTGGACGCCGGAGAGAAGCGCACGCGCCTCGGCCACGTCGCCGTTCATCTGCGCGACCAGCGGATCGAGTCCGTCGAATTTGAGCTCGGGCCGCAGGAAGCCGAAGAAGGACACGGAGCAGACCTGGCCGTAGAGGTCGCCGTCGAAATCGAACAGCATGGTTTCGAGCAGCGCTTCGCCGTTGCTGTCGACCGTGGGCCGGTGGCCGAAGCTCGCGACGCCGTCGTGCAGGGTGTTGCCGGCGGTGCGGAAGCGCACGGCATAGATGCCGGGCCTCAGCGCGACCTCGGGCGGCAGCGCCATGTTGGCCGTGGGAAAGCCCAGCGTGCGGCCGAGCTTCTTGCCGTGGATCACTTCCGCCTCGACCGTATAGCGATAGCCGAGCAGGCCCGCCGCCTGGGCGACGTCGCCTTCCGCGATCAGGTCGCGGATGCGGCTCGACGAGACGACATAGGTGCCCTCGTCGCGGAAGGCGTCCAGCAGGTGCGCGCCGAAGCCGTAGCGGCCGCCGGCCGCCAGCAGATAGGCCGGCCCGCCCTCGCGTCCCTTGCCGAAATGGAAGTCGAATCCGGTGACCACATGGCGGGCGTCGATCCAGTCGAGGATGATCGAATGGATGAACTCGTCCGGGGAGCGGTTGGCGAAATCGCGGTCGAAAGGATATTCCAGCACGGCATTGAAGCCGAGCGCTTCCAGAAGCTTTGCCTTGAGCGGGGCGGGCGTCAGGCGGAACACCGGCTGCTCGGGCCGGAAGACGGTGCGCGGATGCGGTTCGAAGGTCAGCACCAGGGAAGGGATGCCCTGGTCGGCCGCGATTTCCAGCGCCCGGCCGAGCACGGCCTGGTGGCCGCGATGCACGCCGTCGAAATTGCCGACGGCGATGACGCCGCCACGGAGGGAGGCGGGCAGTTCGCCGCGCTTTTCATTGCGATGGAAGACGGTCACGCTATCGGCCTCATGCAAGTCTCGGCATCCACCAGCGGGGATTCGCCTCATGCCCGGCAAGGAACCGGGCCAGCGCCTGTTCGTCGGTCCGGCCGCCCGTCATGTAGTCGCGGGCATGGATGCCGCCGGATATATAGAGGAGATCGAGGCCCTGCGCGAGCGCTCCGAGCACATCGGTGGGCATGCCGTCGCCGATGGCGACGACGCGCGCCCGATCGAGGGTTCCGCGCAGCGCCGCCGCATGGTCCAGCGCCGCCTCGTAGATCGGCCGGTGCGGCTTTCCGGCGATGCGGGTCTCGCCGCCCAGTGCATCGTAGAGCGCCGCCATGGCGCCCGCGCAGGGAATGAGCTTCTCGCCCCGCTCGACGACCAGGTCGGGATTGGCGCAGATCATCGGCAGGTCCCGGGCGGCGAGGCGCTTGAGAAGTTCGCGATAGTCCTCCGGCGTTTCGGTGTCGTCGTCGAAAAAGCCGGTGCAGACGACGGCGCCGGCGTCGTCTTCCGGCACGGGCGAGGCGCCGGTTCCGTCGAGCAGGCCGAGATCCCGGTCCGGTCCGAGAAAATACACCTCCGGCGGTCCTCGCCGGATCAGCGCGCGCGTCACGTCGCCCGATGTCACGATTCGGTCCCAGGCCGTGCGCGGCACGCCGATGCCGTCGAGCTGGATGGCGACGCTGTCATGGGGGCGCGGCGAATTGGTGATGAGCACCACGCTGACGCCTCGGTCGCGCGCCTCGGCGAGTGCCGTGGCGGCGTCGAGAAAGGGATCGACGCCGTTATGCAGCACGCCCCAGACATCGCACAGAACCACGTCGTAATGCGGCGTGATGTCCTTCAGGGACTGAATGCGTTCTGCCATCGGGTTCTCCGTTTTGGGATATCGCCTGCCGCGGGATGCCGACGATGAATAGCGCAATAGCGAATGCAGGCCTCGGAAGGCAATAGGCATGGCGCACCTGCCTCGCGCAGGATATGCTTTGTCCGGCCTGTTCCCCGGGCGTCGGCGGAGGTTCCGCCATCCATCCGGCGATCGGGCGCGCCGTTTACCATCCCGGGTGAAATTTTTCGCGCGCCGATCCTTGACTCATGAAATGACGACGCCTAGATCAAGCGCCGTTAGCACTCGGAGGAGACGAGTGCTAGCAGTCCCTTTCATCCGGGCGTCCCGCCCGGCCATGTCATTTGATCGAGGAAACAGACGATGGCAAGCATCAATTTCCGTCCGCTCCATGACCGCGTCGTCGTGCGCCGTGTGGAATCCGAAGAAAAGACCAAGGGCGGCATCATCATCCCCGACACCGCCAAGGAAAAGCCGCAGGAAGGCGAAATCATCGCCGTCGGTAACGGTGTCCGTGACGACAAGGGCGCGCTCGTCGCTCTCGACGTCAAGGCCGGCGACCGCGTGCTCTTCGGCAAGTGGTCCGGCACCGAGGTCAAGCTCAACGGCGAAGACCTGCTGATCATGAAGGAATCCGACATCATGGGTGTGATCGGCTGATTGCCGTCACCCCTTTCATCCATGACACCAATGGGTCTGTAACCCGGGAGTTTTCAAAATGGCTGCAAAAGATATCAAGTTTGGCCGCACCGCTCGCGAAAAGATGCTGCGCGGCGTCGACGTCCTCGCCGATGCGGTGAAGGTCACCCTCGGCCCCAAGG
>JAGRLJ010000047.1:9858-11902 GCA_020441805.1 Rhizobiaceae bacterium | reverse complement strand
GGGACGGTGACGACGGCTTCCTGAATGAGCTGTTCGAGTCGGCGCAGCGCGCCGATGGCGCTGCCGGCGTGGATCGTACCGACGCCGCCGGGGTGGCCGGTGCCCCAGGCCTTGAGCAGGTCGAGTGCCTCCGCGCCCCGAACCTCGCCGACCGGGATACGGTCTGGGCGGAGGCGAAGCGACGAGCGCACGAGGTCGGAGAGCGAGGCGACGCCATCCTTTGTGCGCATGGCGACAAGGTTCGGCGCGGCGCATTGCAGCTCGCGCGTGTCCTCGATGATGACGACGCGGTCGGTGGTCTTCGCGACCTCGGCGAGCAGCGCGTTGGTGAGCGTGGTCTTGCCGGTCGATGTTCCACCAGCGACGAGGATGTTGGCCCGAGAAGCGACGCCCTGGCGAAGTGCTGCGGCCTGATCCGCCGACATGATGCCGGCCGCGACATAATCATCGAGGGTGAACACGGCGACGGCGGGTTTGCGAATCGCGAAGGCGGGTGCTGCGACAACCGGCGGCAACAACCCCTCGAACCGCTCTCCCGTCTCGGGCAGCTCGGCCGAGACACGAGGCGCACCCGCATGAACCTCAGCGCCGACATGATGGGCGACGAGACGGACGATACGTTCGCCGTCCGCTGCCGACAGCCGTTCACCCGTATCGGAAAGGCCCTCGGAGAGACGGTCGATCCAGAGCCGCCCGTCTGGATTGAGCATCACCTCGACGATGCCGGCGTCGTCGAGGTAGCGCGCGATGGCGGGGCCGAGCGCGGTGCGCAGCATCCGCGCGCCGCGCGCAAAGCCTTCTGAATTTTGGTGAGACGCCGCCATACAACCCCGATTCCATCGGGGCTGAGACAGGCCTTCCCCGGACGGGGATGATTAAAAGGGCCTGATTTTAGGCCGATTCAACAACGAAACAGTGTCGTAGTAGTGTAGCGCGCAAATACAGGAGAACGGCGGTCGCGATCCGATCTTGAAGACGGGATGGGGATAACTATTCGCCGTGCGCGAGACTTTCTTGATGCTGCGACTCGCTCACATCCTCGCTGATTTCCTGCCGCAGCTTCGGTCCCTTGGCGAGGCGTCGTCCGAGCGCGGTGACGAACTGATCATAGCGTTCACCGGCCTTGGCCTTGGCGGCCTGCGCTGCTGGCTCCGGCAAGGTGGGCGTGGTCGTGACCCAGTATTTGATGAACACGGCGAGGCTTTCCACGGCGATGCCGACATCGCGCTCGATCCGGGTCATGCGGCGATCGAGCTGGTCGAGCCGTTTGGTGATGACCGCCTCCTGGCGTTCGGCCGCATCCGGCGAGAGGAAGGATTCGATAGCCGCCTCTGCGACCAGCGACCGCGAATGATCGCGCCGCGCGGCGTGCTCCGCCAGGCGGTTCATGACAGCGGGATCGAGATAGACGGAAAGGCGCTGCTTGCGGGCTGGCTTCGTCATCAGCGCCTCACATGCCCATGTCGTCGCCAGGATCGAGCGATGCCTGACGCGCCATGCCCTGCATTAGCCGGTTCATCCGGTTGTTGCGCACCGCATCGTCGTCAGCCTCCTCCCGGTCGGCATCGATCTCGAACGGGTTGTCGATCGGCACCTTCTTCTCGACGGGTTTCACGCGGCTGAGCTCCGGTTGCTGGCGGCGCTCGGATTCGGTCGGATCTTCGTCGGCGGTTTGCCCGGCCTGATTGGCTTCGTCGGTCTGGGGACGCGGCGGCAGCGGTAGAGACGTCCAATCATCGGGCCGTGCCTGCTTCGGCGCGGTGAGCGCGGGCGGCGGCAGGATGCGTTCCTTGAAGCGGGCATCCTCGTAATAGCGTGCCTTCTTCGCCCGGATCGGCGGCGTGCCGGCCACCATCACGATCTCGTCGGTGGGCGGAAGCTGCATGATCTCGCCGGGCGTGAGCAGCGGCCGGGCGGTTTCCGAGCGCGACACCATCAGATGGCCGAGCCAGGGTGACAGCCGGTGCCCGGCGTAGTTTTTCATGGCCTTCATCTCGGTGGCGGTGCCAAGGGCATCCGACACACGCTTGGCGGTGCGCTCGTC
>JAGRLJ010000047.1:8405-9851 GCA_020441805.1 Rhizobiaceae bacterium | reverse complement strand
GTGGCGAAGCTGACGCGCACATGGCAGTTGTCGAGGATCGAATTGTTTGCGCCGTAGGCTTTTTCGATCTGATTGAGCGACTGCGCGATCAGGAAGCTCTTGAGACCGTAGCCCGCCATGAAGGCCAGCGCGGACTCGAAGAAATCGAGGCGACCGAGTGCCGGAAACTCGTCGAGCATCAGCAGCAGGCGATGGCGTCCCGCCTTCGCCTGAAGATCCTCGGTCAGGCGGCGGCCGATCTGATTGAGCAGCAAGCGGATCAGCGGCTTGGTCCGGTTGATGTCGGAGGGCGGCACGACGAGGTAGAGCGTCGTCGGGTGTTTTCCGCCCACGATGTCGGCGATCCGCCAGTCACAGCGCCGCGTCACCTCGGCGACGACAGGATCGCGATAGAGGCCGAGGAACGACATAGCGGTGCTGAGCACGCCTGATCGTTCATTGTCGGATTTGTTGAGCAGCTCGCGCGCGGCGCTGGCGATGACAGGGTGTGGCCCGGTTTCGCCGAGATGGGCGGTCTTCATCATCGCATCGAGTGTGGATTCGATCGGCCGCTTCGGATCGGAGAGGAAGGCGGCGACGCCGGCCAGCGTCTTGTCGTCCTCGGCATAGAGGACGTGGAGGATCGCGCCGACCAGCAACGCATGGCTGGTCTTTTCCCAATGGTTGCGCTTTTCGAGGCTGCCTTCGGGATCGACCAGGATGTCGGCAATGTTCTGGACGTCGCGGACTTCCCACTCGCCGCGGCGCACCTCGAGCAACGGATTGTAGGCGGAAGATTTCGGGTTGGTCGGATCGAACAGCAGCACACGACCGTGCCGGGCGCGGAAGCCGGCGGTGAGCTGCCNNNTCTCGCCCTTGATGTCGTGGACGATCGAACTGCCCGGCCAGGTGAGCAGCGAGGGCACGACGAGGCCGACACCCTTGCCCGAGCGGGTCGGCGCGAAGCACAGCACATGCTCCGGCCCATCGTGGCGCAGATAGGTGTGATCGTAGCGCCCCAGGACGACACCATCCGGGCCGAGAAGGCCGGCGTCATTCACCTCCTTCTTCTCGGCCCAGCGCGCCGAGCCATAGGTTTCGACCTTCTTGGCCTCGCGTGCCCGCCAGACCGACATGCCGATGGCGACAGCGATCGAGATGAAGCCGCCGGATGCGGCGATGAAGGCGCCCTCGACGAATATCGACGGTGCGTAGGCGTCGAAGCTGTACCACCACCAGAAGAAGGAAGGTGGCAGATAGAAGGGCCAGCCCAGAACCGAGAACCAGGCCGGGCCGAGCTGCGCCTGAAATCCGAGTTTCCACGCGACATATTCGGTGGCACCCCAGGTGGTGGCGAGGACGATCAGGAAGACGGTGAGTATCTGGCCCCAGAGGATTTTCGTTGCCGACATGACGGCGGTCCTTTCGAGAGAGAGGTTAGAGGCCGAGCCCCCGCTTGCGGCCGAA
>JAGRLJ010000047.1:2394-8366 GCA_020441805.1 Rhizobiaceae bacterium | reverse complement strand
GCTTGCCGAGCTGCTTTTCGAGAGAGGGCGACCAGGGGACGAGTTGGAAGCCGAGGCCGTCGTCCAGCATGGCGAACCGACCGGAGGCGAGTGCGAGACGCTGGCGGTAGGTGCCGGCGACATACTCGCCGCTGCTGGCGCGATTGAACGGTCGGCCGGTCTCAGTGGCGAGCTTTTTGCCAACCGCCTCCAGCTCACGGCGACGCAGCGTGTCGATCAGCCCGCGGTTGAAGGTGACGCGCTGGCCGTGCCGCTCGCCAAAACCCTGTCCGACCAGATGATCGGCCCGCCGGTCCAGTGCCTGCCGCACCTCGGCGCCGAAGCCGCCCTCAGACAGTGCCGCCGGTTCGCGGGCGATATTCTGCCGGTCGAGCCAGGTCGCGCCCGTTGCCGTGATCTGCCGATCGATGTCGAGATCGGAACGCACCGCGATCGCAACGCGCCGCTGCCCCTGTGCATCATCGAACTTACGAAGCTCGACGATCGAGCCCGCTGCGCTGTCACCGGCCGCATCGAGGTCGGGCAGCTTGATGTGATGGGTGCGGCCATCGACACCATCGACCACGGCGTAGGCCGTGCCCTTCAACTCATCATCGAGACCACGATCGACCAGTCGGCCGATGATCGGCGTGTCCAGACTCTCGGCGGCCAGCACATAACTGGCTGAGCCGCGCTCGATGCCGCGTTCCGTCAAGGCCCGGTGCATCCGTTTGATGATGTCGCCGCGCTCGCCGAGTTCGCGTAGCGTCGCTTCGGCCTTCTCGTCGATCATCCATTGGCCGGGGCCAATCTGTTCGGCAAGTCCGAGCGCTTCCAGCTTGCGGAGCCGCCCGACTTTCAGCGCATGATATTCGTCGGGCCGGGTATTCGGATCGACGGCCATGTCGATGACGCCGGTATCCCGGCCGTCGCGGACAAGCTGGCGATCGAGTTGCGTCCAGCGCTCTGCTTCAACCTGGCGCTCCAGATTGCGCCGTATGTCGAGATCGGTGCGCGGCCCGATTTCCTGGGTGACGAGATCGGCGGCGCGGGCGCGCATGCCCTCCTTGATGTAGTCGCGAGCGATGACGAGATCCTGGCCGTCATCTGCACAGCCTCGCACGATGATATGGATGTGCGGGTTGTCGGTGTTCCAGTGATCGACGCCGGCCCAATCGAGTTTGGTGCCGAGATCCTTTTCCATCTGCCCCATGAGATCGCGGGCGAAGGTCTTGAGGTCCGCCATCTCCACCGCGTCCTCTGGCGAGACGATGAAACGGAAGTGATGCCGATCGTCCTGACACCGCTCGGCGAAGGCACGGCCGTCCACCTCATCGATCTCCGGTCCGAACAGCCGCGCCTTCTCCCCGTCACGGGTTACGCCCTCGCGGCGCAGGTAGGTGAGATGGGCTGCGAGAGGCGCGGCGCGTGCCGTGTGCCGGACAACACGCGTCTTGATCACCACGATACGCGAGCGTCCGGTCAGGAGTCGGTTGGCCCGCACGCTCGCCGTGCGCCCGCGTCCGAAGGTCGAGCGATTACCGGGGGTGATCTTGCCCGAGCGCGAAACACGGGCGCCGGCCTTCTTCGCGGCCGCCAGGGCCTGCGCGATGAAGGGGCGCGCGGCCTGTGCGCGTGTCGAACGGATGCGGCCTGGCCGGATGCGGAAATCGCTGTCTCCGGTCATGGCCGATGCCCCGCGCATCGCGCCAAGGCACGGAGACACATGAGAAATCGGCGTTGCCGCGAGGTGCGAGGAAATCCCGCACCTCGCAAAATCGCCTCATAACCTATTGAAACACCACAACCGACCGACGCCGCACCTCGCGGCTTTTTATCTAGCCATCGTCCGGTTGTGGTGCCTGCCTTCCACCTCTGCGTCCTCTTCGATACGCTGGGGTGCGATATGCTGCGAAAGCCGTAGCGCGCCGTCATTGCGGTTCTCCGGCTGTCGTTCGCGCTACAAACAAACCGTTCGACTGCGGCTCGATGGCGGAGACATCGCGCACGGCGGTCGCAGCCGGAGCACCATCGGCAGGCCGATCGGCCGGCACGGAAGCGGTGGCTGAATTGCGCCCCGACTGCGCGATGAACAGCGGTGCGCGTGTCCAGACCGAGCGGTCGATCTCGGCTATGACGGTTGGATTCGTGCTGCCGGAACCGTCGATGATCGGCGTGAGCAAGGCAACATAGGCGCGGGTTTCGGCGGGCAACGGGCGACCGGCAAGCGATGCCTCGTAGCGTCCGGGACCGGCATTGTAGGCCGCCAGAAATCCGGGCGAGCCGTAGCGATCGTGCAGCTCGCGCAGGTAAGCAGTGCCCGCGAGTATGTTATCGCGCGGGTCGTAGGGATCGCGGCCGAGACCATGCCGGGCGCGCAGATCGGCCCAGGTCGCGGGCATGATCTGCATCAGGCCCATCGCGCCGGCAGAAGAAACCGCGCGCGCTTCTCCGGCGCTTTCGGCGCGCATCACCGCCCTGATCCAGGCAACCGGAACGCCGAAACGGCGCGATGCCTCCGCGATATATTCGGCATAGAGATCGCGCGGCGACGGCCGGGCGACGGCTACGTCCCGCGCCATCGTGATCGCCGGCATGACGTTCGCGATGGAAAGGCCGGAAAGGAGAAGGAGAGCCATGCGCCGGGCAGCGTGCAGCCCGGGTGCACGCGGACGGCTCGTCGATGAGCGGCGAGCAGCCATCGCTCAGTCCTTCTCGCCGCGATCACGCGGACGCGACCAGTGCAGCGACCATGACGCCCCGGCATCGTCGTCGCGGAACAGATTGGCGCGGATCGGATGCGGGAATGTGGGATCGTCGATCAGCAGCGCGATGTATTCGCCGGCCTTCTCGCCGGTGCGTTTCCAGGCTGCGCCGATCTCCGGGCCTGTTTCGTTGCTCATACCGTCGAAGAGGTGAACACGATAATCTGGCGCGTTTTCCGCGTCGGACGGTTCAGCCAGGACGATGATGATGTCCTGTTGCAGGAAAAGCGTTGCGAAGTTTCCGATGAAGCCGGTCTCGTCGCGTGTGAATTCACCAATCTGGGGCATGACAGTCTCCTTGGCGGTGAGGTTGAAAAGCCATCGGCGAGCACCGCTCCCGCCGATGGGAAAGCGGTCAGCGCATGGGTGCGCGCCATTCGAAGCGGCCGGTTCCGTCCTCGTCGGTCCACAGCGGGACGGCGCGGCCGATGATCTGGTCTGTAGAGGTCAGGCCGAAGTAGCGGCCGTCGAGGCTGTCGCGGACCTGCCAGTTCATGAGGAAGACTTCGCCGGTCTGGACGCGGCGGCAGCCTTGCCAGATGGGGAGATCGCGGCCGACTCGATCATGTTCGAGCGCCGCGCCGACCTCGATGCCATCCACCGTGATGGTGAGGTTCGAACGACAAACGGTCTGCCCCGACACGGCGAGGATGCGCTTCAGCAGCGGCACGCCCTTGGGCAGATAGCCGCGCTCGCTGAGGAAGGTCGCCAGTGGCTCGGGCGCATCGACGGCGACCAGATCGGTGACTTCGAACGGGCCGTCGAAGTCGATCGAGTAGAAGCCGATCGGCGCGCTGGCAGATGCGTTCCATATCAGCTTGATCGGCATCGGCGTGAGGCCGGGATAGCCGACACCCATGATCGCGAGCGCGCCCGCAAGCATGATCCCTGCGCGGCTCACGGCTCCGTCCTCCGGCGCAGGAGGGTCGCGCGATGATGGTCGAGCGTGTAGGCGCGCGGCTCATGGCCGGCGGCGAGCCGGTTGTGGACGTGCCGCCAGTGATCGAGCGATACCGTTTCCGGCTCGATGCCGAGACGTTCGATGGCGTCGATCGCCTGCAACACGCGCTCGACCTTGGGCCAGCCCTCGACCTTCAGCAGAATGTCGCCGCCCGGCCGCACGAAGGGCAGCGTCTGGTAGGCTTCGCCGCGCGCCACAGCGCGCACGATGTCGATACGCGAGATGATCGTGCCGAAGTCGTTCGATGCCCAGCGGACGAATGCGAAGACGGCGCCAGGGCGGAACGACAGGACGCGCCGCCGGCGATCAAGGATCTGTTCGTGAGCGTGCGTGCCGAAGCGAATCCAGTTCTCGATTTTCTTCTCCACCCAGGTCAGCTCGACATGGGTGAGCGTGTCGTGGGGGAGCGCAGCCGGCGACGGGCCGCCGCGCATGCGGGAGGCCGCGATGCCGGTCATGGTGTGTCTCCTGGGGTTGAAGAGAATTCGCGCGCGAGCAGCTCGCGCAGCATGTCTGCGACGGTGACGCCGCGCTGGAACGCGATGATCTTGATGCGACCGCGCAGCTCGGGCGTGATGTCGATGGTCAGGCGGGCGGTGAAGCTCGCCGCGTCAGCGATTGGCGCCGGTGCAGTTTCGGCGTGTCGGACCCAGGCATCGGGATCGGTGGTGGGACGCGCAGCAAATCCGCGTCTCGGGGATCGCTCGCTCATGGCGCGATCCTTTCGATCTCGGTGACGAGCGCCGCGATCTCGCGCGCGGCGGGACCGTCATCGTCGATCTCGAAGGAAAGCCGGCCGGACTGTGCGGCGTCGGCATAGATCACGCGCTGGCCGATCGTATTGCGCAGCACCGGCGGATCGTGATCGGCGAGCGTTTCGGCCGTCTCACGCGCGATGACCGTGCGGGCGCCGCAGCGATTGAGGACGAAGCGCGCGCGGAGGTCCGGCCGATAGATGCGCGCCTCCGACAGGAGCGCCAGCATCTCGGCCGATGCCCAACCGTCGAGCGGTGACGGCTGCACAGGGATCAGCACGAGGTCGGCGGCGAGAAGCGCGGAGCGCATCAGCCCGGCGACGCGCGGCGGCCCGTCGATCACGACATGATCGACGTCGCGCGCCAGTTCGGGCGCCTCACGGTGGAGCGTATCGCGCGCCAGGCCCACGACGCCGAACAGGCGCGGAAGGCCGCTGCGGCTGCGCTGCTGCGACCAGTCGAGTGCGGAGCCTTGCGGGTCGGCGTCGAGCAGCGTGATGCGCTTGCCGCGCCCGGCCCATTCGCCGGCGAGATGCAGCGCCAGCGTCGTCTTGCCGACGCCGCCCTTCTGATTGAGGAGCGCAATGATCATCGCGCACCTCCCGACCGCGGCCGAAGCGGAAGTTCGGGTGCGGAGGAATTTCGTGCTGGCTCAGGGACGGGTCCGCCGCTCTTCCTGGCGGCCGTGCTGAGACCTCGGGCGGTGGCGCGGATGAGCTTTTGCACATCGCGCGCGCGCTCTTCAAAGTTAGATTCTTGGTTAGATTCTAAGTTAAGGGCGCGATTCCGGGTTTTGTTTCCGTGCGTTAGACCCGGTTTCGGTTCCTGATAGCACGAGCCTCGGGTTCCCGATGGCACGATAGTCCGGGTTCCCGATAGCACGAGGCCATCCACAGATTGTCCACAGGCCGAGGATGGCTCGAAGGCGAGCAAAACGCGGCCGCCGATCTCGGTTTCGAGAAACAGCGTGTAGCCGGGCAACGGCTGGCGGCGGATGATGTCGCGCAGCTCGAAGGCGAAGCGTTTGAACGGCGACAGGCTGCCGGACTTCTGATGCAGATGGCGGAAGTCGAACCGCCAGCCACCATGCTGGCGGCCGCCATGTTTGCGGACCAGGCGGTAGAGCCAGCGATCGAGTCCGCCGGTGAGATCGAAATAGGCGCGGTCGATCGTCAGCACGAGCGCGTCGTCAAGGACCGCGCGATAGAACCAGTCGGGCACGATCAGCTCGATCCCGGCCGGTTTGCCGTCGCGGTCCGTCCGCTCCTGCCACTCGTTGATCCACGAGAAGCGATGCCGCCGGCCTTCGGCGGGTTGCCGGATTGAGGTGGAGACGGTGGTCGATTGCAGCCGGTCGAGCGCCGCCTTGAGACGCTGATAATCGCGCAAGCTGGTGCCGCGTCCGACGAACAAGAGGATTTCGTAGGGCGTGGCGGCCATCAGCCGGGAGGTGCGCAGGCCGGCGTCACGGGCCTCGACGATCTGGCTGGCGGCCCAGATCAGGATGTCGGC
>JAGRLJ010000047.1:0-2247 GCA_020441805.1 Rhizobiaceae bacterium | reverse complement strand
TCGCCGGGGAGCGCCCGGAACAGGTCGAGCTGTCCGCGCTCCGAAAGGGACCGGGGCTGCGCCGCCATCTGGAATCCGGTCAGCGAGTAAAGCGACCGGCATGGGCCGTCGGCGCAGGCGTCTGGCGCTTGGCCGGGAGCACGCTGCCACGCGGATCGGAGGTGGACGTCACGGCGCCGCGCGCGGCCCACGCTTCAAGATCGTCGACGGCATAGACGACGCGGCCACCGAGCTTGCGGTAGGCCGGCCCCGTTCCGTAGGTCCGATGCTTTTCGAGGGTGCGGGCGGAGAGGCTGAGAAATTCGGCCGCTTCCTTGGTGCGCAGGAAGCGCGGCGGCAAAACGGCGAGTTCGGGTCGCATGGATCGGGCCTCCGTGGGTTCGTTAGGGCCGCCGGGAAACGGCGGGTGACGAAGGCCACGATGGCGAAGCACGACCGGCGAGATGCAGGGCGAATTCAGGGGGGCCTAAATTCGCCCACCGCCAACCGACGGGGACCGGCTAGGATTGCCGGCGATGACGAAGCAGCGTGCGATAGCCTCCCGCGATCATGGCGCGGGCATCCCTGAGCAGGGATTTGATGGCGTGGCGCGAGGAGGAAGCCTGCCAGTCGTCGCGCCCGAGCGGGTCGATGCGAAATACGACTTGCGCAATCTCTTGCTGGGTTGCGCCATGGCGCCAGCCGTCGAACGCTTGTAGCATCCGACACAGTCGCGCGCGTTGCTGCCGCGTGAGGCGAGTGTCGGGTGGTATTGCGCGCCCATGGAGGGCGGCGAGCAGGCGGGCAACGGATTCAATCCGGCCGAAGCCTTCCAGGTTGAGCGGGATGAAGGCGCAGAGCGGTTTGGCAGGTCGTGTCTTGGAGGGATAAACAAGCTCGACGCGCTGGCCGTTGCCGAGATCGAATACCAGAAAGGTTTCGCCGTCGGCGTCAACGCTTGTCGTGGTGTCGATCGTCGGTTGCCGGTCAGCGCTTGTGGACAGAATATCGGGCTGCGTGCCAAGAACGATGGCGCTTGTATCGTCCTGGGGAAGCCAGATCACCTGCGCCTCGGCCGAGCTTCGCATCGGGTCCACCGGGAAATCGCAACCCCCACCGCTGCCCGATCTTTTCGGTCAGCGTGCGTGGATCGTCTATGCCGTCAGCTAGTGCCCGGAAATCTTTGTTGTAGGATTCGTTGCGACGCAGCCATTCCCACGCGACGTCGGAGGCGGTCATGTCAGCTACATGCGCGTAGCGTATCGACGAGCGCCAGCCAGAAGCATCAGGGGTCATTGCGATCCTCCCTTAGTCCTTGAACTTGTGGGAGAGTCAGGATTCCCGGTCCGGTTGTTCTGCGGAAGTCAGGTGGCCGACAAAGGGTGGTGCCAAAACGGCATCGCTGCGATCACTGGGCCGAGCGGATCAGCTCGCGATAGCCGTGCTCGTTCATCCACAGGGCGCGGGCGAGATGCGCGTCATGGATTTGGCGACACCGTTCCGGCTCACACCTCGGATCGAGGCCAAAGAGAATCTGGACGGCCTCGCGCCAGTCGGCGCCATCGCGCGAGGAATCGAGCAGGCGCAGATAAAGAACCATATGCTCGCGATCATAGGCCGTGAGCGTTTGGCTGATCGGAGGCTCGTCGAGAAATGACGGCGTTTGCTGTCCCATGGGGCGACTATAATCGTTCAACGGAGGTTCGTTAACAGCATCGCGCGAAATTCTGTGGCCACGCCAGATGTGGTGCGACGCTTAACGCTTCGGCGGCATGTCTTTCCGGTCGTGAAGCAAGAGCACGCCCTCGCCCTTGTCGGTCGAGAGTAGGACGATCCCCGCGGCTTCCAGCGCCCTGCGAACGAGATCGCGCGTCGACTCATAGACCTCGAGGCCACTTTCGGATTCGAGACGCTTGAGCGCGGTCAGCGATGTTCGGGCCTCGTCAGCGAGCGTCTCCTGTGTCCATCCCAGCAACGCGCGTGCGGCCCGTGATTGTCGGGCGGTGATCATGAATGACCACCTCCCACCGGCCAATAACTACTTGCCAGAACTACGACTATTTTAGTCGTTCTCGGTGCCGTAAGGACTGCTGGAAGACTGATCGTCCGTCCGTCCCGGTCTTCGGCGGCGTCACTGATTCGCGCGTGGGCAAGGCTAAGGCCCCGACCTGTCGGCCGGGGCCTTGCTGGTGGGTCAGTCCGCCCGGCGGTTCGGGCGGGACCAGATCAGCGAGTAGCCGTCACCGTCCTCGTCGTCGAAGAGGTTGG
>JAGRLJ010000358.1:1371-1526 GCA_020441805.1 Rhizobiaceae bacterium | reverse complement strand
CAGTCGCTCAACCAGATCGAAAAGGCATACGGCCCGAACAACTCGATCCTCGACAACTGCCATGTGCGCGTGAGCTTCGCGACCAACGACGAGCGCACCGCCAAGCGCGTGTCCGATGCGCTCGGCACGGCGACCGAGATGAAGGCGATGAAGAA
>JAGRLJ010000358.1:0-1292 GCA_020441805.1 Rhizobiaceae bacterium | reverse complement strand
CCAGGCGAGATCATGCAGCTCCCGCCGAGCGACGAGATCGTCATGGTCGCCGGCACCCCCCCGATCCGGGCGAAGAAGGCGCGCTACTATGAGGATGCCCGTTTCCGCGAGCGTCTGCTGTCGCCGCCCGAACTGAAACGTCTCGACAAGCCTCGCCCCGACGACTGGAGCAGCCTGCCGATCCCGGCGAGGCCGGAGGCGCTGAACGCGCAGTCTGCCGACCTGTCCGACGACGAAGACACCACCGATTCCGAACGTCGGCTGCAACCGGAACTCAGCCGCGCCAAGCCGGTGGAGAAGAAAGAACCCATCGCCAACGAGTTCGAGATCGAGCTTCCCGACGACGCCGAGGAGGACGCCGTGCGCAACCGGCGTATGCTTCGCCAGATGCAGGGGGTGGCGCGTCAGGTCTCGCTCGACCCGAATGACGGCATGGAGTTGTGAGCGCGCCATGACCAGCCATCGGAAAAAGTCGAAGTTCACGGTCTATCTGGACCCCGACGTGACGCAGGCGCTGGCGGATTTTGCCGCGCGCCGGGATCAATCGCAGTCCATGATCGCCGAGGCAGCGATCGCATCGTTCCTGTCGCCGGACGATGCCGAGCGGCGCGAGGCCGTCGTCGCCAAGCGCCTCGATCAGATCGACCGCCGCATGACCCGCCTGGAGCGGGATGTCGGCATCGCCGTTGAAACGTTGGCGGTGTTCATCCGCTTCTGGATCACGACCACGCCGGCCTTGCCGGAGCCTGCCGCGCAGGCGGCACGCGCCAAGTCAGCCGAGCGGTATGAGGCTTTCATCACCGCGCTCGGCCGGCGCCTCGTCAAAGGGCCGAAGCTGCGACAGGAGATCCCCGAGGATGTCTCCGAGTCGGAGCCGTGACGATCTCGCGCGTCATCTGGTGAGCCCGGCGACGACATCAAGATCAGGGCTCTTCCGCCGTTCTCCTGTATTTGCACGCCACACTACTACTACGACCGATACTTGTTGAACCGACCCGATTTCGGGCTCTTTTAATCGACCCCATTCCGGGGACTGTCTGTTGCGCCTCGTGAGGAAACGGGGCCGACATGACCACTTCACACCAGAAGCCGGAGGCGATCCAGCGCGGCGCGCGGATGCTGCGCACCGCGCTTGGGGCCGCCATCGCGCGATTTCTGGAAGACCCCGCCGTCGTCGAGGTGATGCTGAATCCCGATGGCCGCATCTGGATTGATCGCCTGTCCGAAGGGCTGGCCGATACGGGCGAGAGGCTGTCGGCCGCCGATGGCGAGCGCATCGTGCGCCTGGTCGC
>JAGRLJ010000357.1 GCA_020441805.1 Rhizobiaceae bacterium | reverse complement strand
ATCTGACGCGCCGCGAGTTCCGCCGCGCGCCGCGCGCGCTCCTCCGGCTGGTCGTCGACCGGACCGAGCGTGGCCTCGACGAAGGCGGGAACGCTTGCGCCGCAGAGCGCGGCAAAGCGCTTGACCTGGGCGAGATTGTGCACGGGCAGGATGCCCGGCACGATCGGGATCTCGATACCGGCGGCGCGCACACGGTCGAGATAGCGGGCGAAGACGTCATTGTCGAAGAAGAACTGGGTGAGCGCCCGCGTCGCGCCATTGTCCGCCTTGCGCTTGAGCATGTCGATATCGGCCGCGGTGTCGGCGCTTTCCGGATGTTTCTCCGGATAGGCCGATACGGATATCTCGAAATCGCCGAGCGCCCGGAGCCCGGCCGTCAATTCCGCCGCATTGGCATAGCCGCCGGGATGCGGCCGATAGGCGGTGCCGATGCCGCCCTGGGGATCGCCACGGAGCGCCACGAAGTGCCGGACGCCGGCATCGCGAAACGCGATCACGGTCTCGCGGACCTCCTCGCGCGTCGCTCCGACGCAGGTGAGATGCGACGCGGCGGCGAGACCGTCCCCGGCGATCATGCGCGCGACCGTCGCGAGCGTCGTGTCGCGTGTCGAGCCGCCGGCGCCGTAGGTGACGGAGACGAATTGCGGGTTCCACCGCCTCAGCGCGGCGACCGTGGCCCCAAGCTGTTCGCCCATCTCTTCCGATTTCGGGGGAAAGAACTCGAAGGACAGCGTGGCCCCGTCTTCGTGGCGGCTCATGGTGTTGCTCATCGTCATGCCCTCCCGCCGGCAATTTTCAGGGATGTCTCGTCGGCCATCTCGATGCGCCGGTCGCGCGCCAGCCAGAGGGTCACGGTCAGGGCCTCCTCGCCGCGCTCGGGTTCGAGGTCGCGTGTTTCGACGACTTCGAGGCCGGACGCCCTCAGCCAGCCCGCCATCGCATCGTGCGAAAAGCCGAGACGGGCATGATGATGCTCGCTGCGAAGCGCGTCGATGCCATGCGGCGCGAAATCGACGATCACCAGCCGGCCGCCGGGACGCAGCATGCGCGCCGCCTCCCGAATGGCGAATTGCGGCTCGTCGAGATAGTGAAGCACCTGGTGGATGGTGACGAGATCGAAGCCGCCGCCTTCGAGCGGCAGGTTGAAGATATCGCCGAGCCGGATCGACGCCTTGGCGATACCCGACCGTTCGAGATTGGCGCGGGCGACCGCCAGCATTTCGCGGCTGGCATCGATACCGATGCCATGGCGATAGAGCCCCTCGAAAAGCTGGAGAAGACGGCCCGTGCCGGTGCCGAGGTCGAGAAGCGAATCCACCGGCCGCTCGCCCACCATCTCGCGCAATGCGGTCTCGACCTCCGCCTCGCTGACATGCAGGCGGCGCAGGTCGTCCCAGCCCTGCGCGTTGCGGCTGAAATAGGCCATGGCCTTCTCGGCGCGGGCGGCGCGAACCTGGCCGAGCCGGTCCTGGTCGCGCGCGATCACCGCATCCGCCGTCGAGGCCTCGTCGACGATGATCCGGGCCAGCCGCGCCGCCTCGCCCTCCCGCCGCATGCGGAACCACGCCCAGGCGCCCTCCTGGTAGCGCTCGACCAGGCCGGCCTCGGCGAGGAGCTTGAGATGACGGGAAATGCGCGGCTGGGACTGACCGAGAATCTCGGTCAGGTCGCTCACGGTGAGGTCGCCGGAGGACAGCAGGACCAGCAGCCGCAGCCGGGTCGTTTCGGCGGATGCCTTCAGGATATCCACAAGCTTGTTCAGAGAAAGGCTCGATCGCTCGGTCATGCTTCACCCAATCAAGATATAAAGATATCTTTATGTGATATAGGTTCGCGGCGCAAGCGGAAAATTATCTGCCGCTTTCGGCACAATCGTCTCCCCTGTTCCCGGGGAAACAGCGGGTTGGGATGGTTGTGGGAAAACAGTCTCAACGGATGAGAGACAAACATCCGAACCGCACTGAGCCAACGCAAACGCAACACAGATCCCACGGAGAAAGACCATGAAGAAGTTCATCATCGGCGGCATGGCCGCCCTCGTCGCCACCCTCTCGCTCGCCTCCACCGCCGATGCCGGCTGGCGCTGGAAACACCGCCACGGCTTCCATCACCGCCATTGGGGCGTGGTCGTCGTCTCCCCCCGCGTCGTCTATCGCGACTACTGCTTCGTCAAGAAGATCAAGCGCTACGACGACTGGGGCAATGTCTATATCAAGCGCGTCCGCGTCTGCCGCTGACG
>JAGRLJ010000356.1:9022-11377 GCA_020441805.1 Rhizobiaceae bacterium | reverse complement strand
TGCCGTAGAAGGTGCAGGTGCCGGGTCCGTGATAGGACTTCGACTCGGCCTCCAGCAGTTCCCTCCGGCCGACCTTGCCCTCGGCGAAGAGCTGCCGGACCTTGGCCTTCTCGTCATTGGGCAGGCCGGAGGTCATGGGCCCCGCCG
Organism: Rhizobiaceae bacterium; assembly: GCA_020441805.1. Lineage (GTDB taxonomy): Bacteria > Pseudomonadota > Alphaproteobacteria > Rhizobiales > Rhizobiaceae > Rhizobium_E. The sequence continues at coordinate 11,230 of JAGRLJ010000356.1, read as the reverse complement.
GAATGAAGACCGCGGGCAGGTGTCCGAAGGTCAGCGCGGCGATGACGAGTCCCGGCACGATCTTGTCGCAGACCCCGAGATAGACGGCCGCGTCGAACATGTTGTGGGAAAGCCCGACGCCCGCCGCCATGGCGATGACGTCGCGCGAGAACAGCGAGAGCTCCATGCCGGGCTGGCCCTGGGTCACGCCGTCGCACATGGCCGGCACGCCGCCTGCCACCTGCGCCACGCCGCCCGCCTCGCGCGCCGCCTCGCGGATCAGCGCCGGATAGGTCTCGTAGGGCTGGTGGGCCGAGAGCATGTCGTTATAGGCGGTGATGATGCCGAGATTGGGGACACGATCGCCCGCGAGCATGTCCTTCTCGGCGGGGGAACAGACGGCGAAACCATGGGCGAGATTGCCGCAGGAGAGCACCGCGCGGTGCGCGCCCCGGCTCGCCGCCTCCCGGAGACGTCCGAGATAGGCTTCTCGCGTGGGCTTGGACCGCTCGACGATGCGGGCGGTGATGGCTGCAATCCTGGCGTCGGCTGCCATGGTCGTTCCTTTCGGTTCCTAGGCGGCGCGTTGGGAGCGCGCCGCGCGGCGGCGCCGGTCAGGGCGCCCAGTAAATCTCGATGTCGGAAGCCGCCGCGCCGATTACGCGCGCGATCGGCAGAGGCCCCGCCGCGCCCTGGGCGAGCGCCGTTTCGAGCACGTTCTTCTTCTCCTCGGTCTCGATATGCAGGACCAGCAGTCGCGCGTCCCGCAAGGCCGAGAAGGTCAGTGTCAGGCGTTCCTCGCCCGCCCCCTCGGCCCGCATGGTCATCACGCCGCGCGGCGTCTTCGGATCAAGGGCGCGCGCGAGATTGTCGCCGCCGGGGAAGAAGGAGGCCGTATGCCCGTCGCCGCCCATTCCCAGCACCGCGACGTCGAAGGGTTGCGGAATGCGCCTGAGGTCGTCGCTGGCCAGCAGCGCGGCGTCTCCGGCATCGGCCACCGCATGATAGAGCGGAACGAAGCTGGCGGCGGCCGCCTTGTCCTGGAGCAGGCCGGCGCTCACCAGTCCGTGGTTGGACCTGTCGCTCTCGGGGGGCACGAAACGTTCGTCGACCAGCGTGATCACCACGCCGGACCAGTCGATGTCCTTTGCCGACAGCGCCCGGAAGAAAGCCTTGGGCGTCGAGCCGCCGGATACGGCGATGGAGGCCCTGCCGCGTGCGGCGATCCCATCGGCGAGCGCTCCGGCGACACGCGTCGCCAGCGCTTCCGCGAGATCGGCGCCGCCGGCGAAAGTGTGCAGCCTATGTGCCATCCGCCCGACTCCCGCGCCTATTCGTGCCAGGTCCGGCCGTCGCGCTCGATCAGCGCGATCGACTGGCTCGGGCCCCAGGTGCCGGACGTGTAACCCTGCACCTGCTGGCCGGTCTCTTCCCAGCCCTTGAGGATCGGATCGACCCAGCGCCATGCCGCCTCGACCTCGTCGCGGCGCATGAAGAGCGTCGCACTCTGCCGGATCACGTCGAGCAGCAGCCGTTCATAGGCATCCGGGTTGCGCGCGTCGAAGGCCTGGGCGAACATCATGTCCAGCGACACTTCGCGGAGCCGCATGCCGCCCGGGCCGGGATCCTTGATCATCAGCGACTGCTTGACGCCCTCGTCGGGCTGGAGGCGGATTATGAGCTGGTTGTCGTTGATACGGCCGGCCGTGGCATCGAAGATCGAATGCGGGATCGGCTTGAAGTTGATGACGATCTCGGAGACGCGGGTGGCGAGCCGCTTGCCGGTGCGGATGTAGAAGGGCACGCCGGCCCAGCGCCAGTTGCCGATTTCGGCCTTGATCGCGACATAGGTCTCGGTATTGGAGACGCCGCCTTCGAGCTCGTCGAGATAGCCCTTGACCGCGCCGCTTTCCGAGGCGCCGGCGCGATACTGGCCGCGCACCGTCATCTTCTCGACATTGGAGGCGTCGATCGGCTTGAGCGAGCGCAGCACCTTCAGCTTCTCGTCGCGCACCGCCTCCGAGCCCATGGAGGAGGGGGCTTCCATCGCGACAAGGCAGAGAAGCTGGAGGATATGGTTCTGCACCATGTCGCGCAGCGCGCCGGCCTTGTCGTAGTAGCCGGCGCGGCCTTCGAGCCCGACCGATTCGGCGACCGTGATCTGCACATGGTCGATATGGGCCGAGTTCCACAGCGGCTCGTAGAGCGCATTGGCGAAGCGCAGCGCCA
>JAGRLJ010000356.1:0-9009 GCA_020441805.1 Rhizobiaceae bacterium | reverse complement strand
TCCTTGCCGAGGTAGTGGTCGATGCGGAAGATCTGCTCCTCGCGAAAGGCCTTGCCGATCGTGTCGTTGAGTTCGAGCGCGGAGGCGAGGTCGCGGCCGATCGGCTTTTCCACCACGATGCGGGTGTTCCTGGTGATCAGCTTGTGATCGCGGATCTTCTGGCTGATCTGGCCGAAGATCTGCGGACCGACCGCGAGATAGAAGGCGCGGACCCGGTCCTTGCCTTCGTCGAGCAGGTCGTGGAGCTTGTCCCATCCCTTCTCGGACGCCGCGTCGACCGGCGCGTAATAGAGCATTTCGCAGAATTTCTTGACCTGTTCCGGCGGCGCCTCGCCGGGCTTGAGGAAGCGCTTGAGCGCCTCGCCCGCGAATTTGCGGTATTGCTCGTTGGTCATCTCCGCGCGCGAGGCGCCGATGATGCGGGAGGGCTCTGTGAACTGGCCGGCTATGTAGCGATGATAAAGCGCGGGCAGCAGCTTTCGCTCGGCAAGATCGCCGGTGCCGCCGAAGACGACATAGTCGAACGGATCGACAGGAATGAACTGGCTGCTCATGACGCTCTCTTTCTTGTCACAGATGGCGGTTTAATCTAATCGATTTAAAAATTCCAGAGGGCCGCGCGAAAAATTATCGGCGGGGCGCGGCCATGCGAGGGGAACGCGCTGTTCCGGCGCAGGACGGACCGGTCAGATCCTGTCCAGCATCGCATACCAGCTCAATGCGAGAAAGAGCAGCGGCGCGCGCAGGGTCCTTCCGCCGGGGAAGGAGGGCACCTTCAGGCCGCGGAAGAGTTCGAGTTCCGTTTCCTTTCCGGTCAGCATGTCGGCATAGAGCTTGCCGCAATAATTGGCCAGCATGACGCCATGGCCCGAATAGCCGCCGATCGCGGTCACGTTCGGGGCGACCTGCCGCACGAAGGGAAAGCGCGGCATGGTGATGCCGACATAGCCGCCCCAGGCATGGGTGAAGGGAATATCCGCGAGCGCGGGATAGATCTCGGTGACCTGCTTGCGGATATGGTTCGAAATATCGTGCGGCCGCTCGGACGTATAGGCCTCCCGCCCGCCGAAAAGCAGGCGGTTGTCCCTGGTCTTGCGGAAATAGCGCACGACGAAGCGGCTGTCGGAGACCGATTCCTTGCCGGGCAGGATCGGTGGAAAGTTGTCGAGGGGAGGGGTGGCGCCGATGAAGGAGCCGATCGGCATCACATGCGACGCCGTCACCGGTTCGAGCTTCTCGGTATAGGCGTCGGTCGCGACCAGGACCTTGTCGGCGGTGATCGTGCCCCCCGATGTCTCGATCCGGACCTTGCCGCCCTCGGACGCGATCCTGGTGGCGGCTGTTTTCTCATGGATTTTCGCGCCGGCCGCCTGCGCCGTCCGTGCCAGGCCGACGATGAGTTTCATCGGGTGGATATGGCCGGTATTCTTGTCGTAGACGCCGAAGTGATAGCGGGCCGAGCCCAGCCGCGTCGTCGTTTCCTCCTTCTCCATGAAATGGAGGTGCGGATAGTCGTAGCGTTTGGCGGCGATCTCGGGATTGGCGCGGAAAGATTTCTCGAATCGGGTCTTGTGCGCCACGATCATGTGGCCCTGCACATAGTCGATGTCGAATTCGTTCCCGGCGGCGAAATCCAGGACGTAGCGCTTGGCGTTCTCCGCCATGTCGAAGAGCTGCCTCGACAGCGGCAGGCCGAATTCCTCCTCATATTCCTCCGGCCACCAGCGCTGGCCGGTGCCGAACTGCCCGCCATTGCGGCCCGATGCGCCGTCGCCGAAGCGATGCGCCTCGACCAGCACGACGTCGATGCCCGACTTTGCGAGGTTGCAGGCGGCCTGGAGCCCGGTGAAGCCGCCGCCGACAATGGCGACGCTCGTCGTGACCGATCCGTCCAGCGGGGGGTATTCGGGTCGATCGTCGATCGAGGCTTCATACCAGGAAATGCCGGGGGAGATCGGGCTTTGCCATGCCATCATATGGACTCGGGGATTGGTTGCGGAGCCCGATGTCTAGAGCGTTTCCGGGCCAAATGGAAGCATTCTGTTGAGCCGGGCGGTGTCGGGCGGCCGGCGGAGGCCTTGCCGGCGGCGCTGCCGGAAACGGAAAAGGGCGCGGCAACCTCGCGCCCTTTCGATCGTTCCAGGTCGTTCAGGCGGCGTGGCGCGCGGGCCGGTCGCCGCCCGCGCTCAGCTTGAACTGGTCGACGAGCGCCATCAGCGCGTCGGCCTCCTGGGCGAGCTGGCGCGTCGCCGCATTGGTCTCCTCGACCATCGCGGCATTCTTCTGGGTCGTGTGGTCCATGGCGTTGACGGAGGCGTTGACCTCGGCCAGTCCGGTCGACTGGTCGCGGCTCGCCATGGCGATCATCTCCACCCGCTCGGAAACCGTCAGGATCTTCTCCGAAATGTCGGACAGGACCTGGCCGGTCTGCTGCACGAGGCGCGAGCCCGCCGTGACTTCCTCCGTCGACTTGTCGATCAGCTGCTTGATCTCCTTTGCCGCGCCCGCCGAGCGCTGGGCGAGTTCGCGCACTTCCTGCGCCACGACGGCGAAGCCCTTGCCGGCGTCGCCGGCGCGCGCCGCCTCGATGCCGGCATTGAGCGCCAGAAGGTTGGTCTGGAAGGCGATTTGGTCGATCACGTCGATGATCTGCACGATCTTGGTCGAGGCGTCCTCGATCCGCGACATGGCCTGGATCGCGTTGGAGACGACCTTGGATGAGGCGTCGGCGGCGCCCTTGGTATCGGCCACGATCCGGTTGGCCTCCTGCGCGCGCTCGGCGGAGGACCTGACCGTGACGGTGATCTCCTCGACCGCGGCGGCGGTCTCTTCCAGCGAGGATGCCTGCTGCTCGGTGCGCCTGGACAGTTCGTCGGCGGAGCCGGAGAGCTCGCCGGAATTGTGCTGGATCATCTGAGCGTTGCCGCGAATCTGCGCCAGCGTGTCCTGTAGCCTGAGCAGCGAGCTGTTGAAATCGATACGCAGCGTTTCGAGCTTGCCGAAGAAAGGCGTCTCGATCGTTTGCGAGATGTCGCCCCGCGACAGGCGGCCGAGGCCGGCGGCCAGCGTGTTGACGGCAAAGTCGATCTGGCGGTCGATGTCGAGCTTTTCGGCGTCGTTGCGACGGCGCTCTTCCTCGGCGGCGGTGCGTTCGGCCTCGCTCTGCTCTTCGATCCGGATCTTGGCGACGGCGTTCCGCTTGAACACGTCGAGCGCGCGCGCCATCTCGCCGATCTCGTCGATCCGGCCTTCGCCGTTGATCGCGGTGTCGAGCTTGCCGTCGGCCAGCCGGCGCATCGCGGCGGTGATCTGGCCGATCGGGCCCTTGAAGGTCATGACCAGGCCGATGCCGGCGAAGATCGCTATGACGATGCCGAGCGTGGTGGCGCCGATGGAAATGCCGTTGGCATTCTGGCTTTCGGCATTCGCGCTCTGTTTCTGGAGCTCCGCGAAGGCGGTGAGCTGTCTCCAGATCGTGTCGATCTCGAGCGCTGCGTCGTCGAACTGCCTGTGGCGCTCCAGGCTGATCTTCACCAGTTCGGCGGAGGCCTGGTCCATGGCGTCCACGGCGGCCGGCAGCCTCTGTCTGATCCGGGCGAAAAAGGGCTGGTCGCCGGCCGTGCCTTCCAGCACGACCATGTCCTTGCGCACGATCTCGAATTCGCCGAATACGCGCTTGCGGTTGACCTCCGTCGGGTCTTCGAGGAAGCGGGCAAGCTCGATCTGGATCGAATAGCCCGACGTCACGACCTTTCTGCTGTCGGACAGGATGCCCTCGGCCTTGACCAGCGGCGCGTCGAGCTCGGAGAAGATCTGGGTCGCGTTCTTCATTTTGACGGCGGCGGCGACGCCGAGATAGACCGAGGTCTGGCGGAGGGCCGACAGCTTGCTCGATATTTTCTGGATGCCGTCCGCCGACCGGTCGCCGCCGGCGATCATCGTGTCGAGTTCGCCGATCGCCGTGGCGAGCGACTTGGCGACCGCCTTGTTGCCGTCCGGCAGGGCGATCGCCAGGATCCGGGAGCGCTTCTTGAGCTCGCCGAGATTCGACTTGGCCAGCTCGAATTTCTCATCCGGCGTCTTGGCCTTCATGAAGGCGTTGGAAAGGTCGGTCAGGAATTTCGACGCCGCACTGATGCGATCCGCCTCGCGCAGCATGCTTTTCGCCGCGTTCTCGTCGCTGCGCATCTGCTTCTGCATCTTGGCCGATTCCTCGACCAGAAGCATCTGCGACGTCGTCACCACGCTCAGATTGGTCCGGATATCCTGGTCGAGCCTGGTTTCCTTTTCATGCAGCGCCCAGAGGTCGTCGATGCGGGTCATGACGCCGTCGATGGACTTGGCCGCGGTTTCGAGATCGGCGCGCCCCTCGGCGTCCGGCGCGAGTTGGTTGAGTGTCGCGTTCAGGGTCGCGCCCTGTTCCTTCAGCAGTCGGGCGAGCTCGTTGCGCTTGTCGGCATTCGCGTCGTCGAGAAAGTCCTTCATCGCCGCGCCGACGTCGCGGAAGCCGGACAGCGATTTGAGGACGCTGTTGGAAATCTCCATCCGTCCCTGAAGCAGCCCCGAGGCATAGAGTCCGGTGATCCCGACCGCGGTAATGCTCGCCACGAAGGGGAGTATGAATATGAGAACCTTCGTCTGAATCCTGAAACGCGATAGAATCCTGTCGATATTCACGGAAGCCAACCTCCCCGAAACGCCTGAAATGAGCGAAGAAAGACGGCGGCGATGCAATCATTGCAAACCGCCCGGTCATTCGGGTCGGAGGCCGCAGGTCGGCCGATTATCGGCGGCCCGGCTTAATTTTGCCTTACATCCCGCGGGGGACGAATGTCCTCTCGGCGCGTCAGAAGATGGCGCGGGCGGCGATGAGCAGCGTCGCGAGAATGGCGAGCGCCGTCACGGCGATGGCGGGACGCGGGTCGATCCGGACGGCCTTGGCGGTGATTGTGCGGGCGTGACGCTTATGCATCGGAGGATCCTCTGGCTCACGTCCACCACGATGGGCGCAATCCCTTAACAAAGGTTGAAAAACGGGCGCCGGATCGACGAACTGACGGTTCGCGGTGAAATTTGCCGTTGCCCCCTCGCCATTTGTCCGGGAACGGCTATGATCGCGGCGGGAGCAACAACGACCGGTTCAATCATGGCAGCAAAGAAAATCCGCAGCAGAATCGCCCATAAGCCGACCACCACGACCCAGCCCAAACCCTCTCCCGTCATGCTCAATACCCGCGGCGTCGCCAACTGGAAGGAAGCCGCCGAATGGCTTCGCGCGCGTGGCATCGAGGACATCGAATGCATCACGCCCGATCTGGCGGGCGTGCCGCGCGGCAAGATGATGCCGTCGTCCAAATTCACCTCCAACACCTCGCTCGCCCTGCCGTCGGCGATCTACCGCCACACCATTTCCGGCGAATATCCCGACGAGACGGAGGAGTTCCGCTACGATTCCCGCGACAGCGACATCAAGCTGGTCCCGGACCTCTCCACCCTGTCCGTCGTGCCCTGGGAGACCGATCCCACGGCGCAGGTCATCTGCGACATCGTCGATACCGACGGCCAGGCGGTGACCTATACGCCGCGCAACGTGCTCAAGCATATCATGTCGCTCTACAAGGCGCGGGGCTGGAAGCCGGTGGTCGCGCCGGAAATCGAATTCTATCTCGTCGCCAAGAACGACGATCCCGATTATCCGCTCAAGCCGCCGACAGGCCGCTCGGGCCGCTCCATCCAGGGCGGGCAGGGCTATTCGATCGCCGGCATCAACGAATTCGACGAGTTGATCGACGATATCTATCATTTCTCGGCGGCGCAGGGGCTGGAAATCGACACCCTCATTCATGAGGAGGGGCCGGCGCAGCTCGAAATCAACCTGCGCCACGGCGATCCGGTGGAGCTCGCCGACCAGGTCTTCCTGTTCAAGCGCACCATCCGCGAGGCCGCGATGGGGCATGGCATCTACGCCACCTTCATGGCCAAGCCGATGCAGGGCCAGGCGGGCTCCGCCATGCATATCCACCAGTCGGTGGTGGATGGCAGGACCGGCAAGAACATCTTCTCCATGCCCGACGGCGCGCCCTCGCCGGAATTCTTCCATTTCATCGGCGGCATGCAGGCCTATGTGCCGGCGACGCTGGTGATGATGGCGCCCTATGTGAATTCCTACCGTCGGCTGACGCCGGGCATGGCCGCGCCTGTCAACAATGCCTGGGGCAACGACAACCGCACCACGGCCTTCCGCGTGCCGGTCTCGGACGCCGCCGCCCGCCGCGTCGAGAACCGCCTGCCGAGCTCGGACGCCAATCCCTATCTCGCGCTCGCCGCGTCGCTCGCCTGCGGACTGCTCGGCATCATGAAGGGGCTGGAGCCGACGCCGCCGTCGGACGGCACGGCGAACGAAGGCTCGGTCGAGCTTCCGCGCGGCCTGCTCGAAGGCGTCTCGCTTCTGGAAAACGAGCCGGCGCTGAGAGAAGTCTTCAGCGACGAGTTCATCGGCATGTATGCCGGCGTCAAGCGCGGCGAATTCGAGACCTTCATGCAGGTCATCAGCCCCTGGGAACGGGAGTTCCTGCTGCTCAACGTCTGATGCGGCAACGCCCGGCCGAGCCGGGCGTCCTGTCCTTTCATCGTGTCCTGCGGTGCCGGGCGGAGAATGCGGGCCGGTGACGAGATTGAGGCGTTGCGTCACCGGCAATGGGTAGTGACCAACAATGACGACCGTCATCGCCGGGAAATCCGCGCTGTCGCCGACCGCCTCGTCAAGCTATTGAAGGCGCATGCGGATCTCTTCGCCGGCAGGCGGCCGAGAAGGACAGGATGAATGGCGATCGTCTGCTTCGACATCGGCGGCAGCTTCATCAAGGGCGCGGTAGCGCTTACGCCCAGGGATATCGCGCCGCTCCAGCCGCGACCGACACCGCTCGACGACTTCGAGGCCTTCGCCGCGACGCTGATCGCCGTCATCGCCGATAGCGGCATCCGTCCCGCGCGCGTCGTGCTGTCGATCACCGGCGTGGTCGATCCCGAGACGGGTATCGCCACCGTCGCCAACATCCCCTGTATCCATGGCCGCGTCCTGCGCCGCGATCTCGAAACGAGGCTCGGCCTCGATGTCCTGATCGCCAACGATGCCGATTGTTTCGCCCTGGCCGAAGCCGGGCTGGGCGCGGGGCGGGGGCATGCCATCGTGCTCGGCGCGATCCTCGGCAGCGGCGTCGGCGGCGGTCTCGTCGTGAACGGCCGGCTTGCCAATGCCGCCGGCGGCTTTGCCGGCGAGTGGGGCCATGGGCCGATCCTGCCGCCCTTCGCCGGCGCGCCGCCGGTCGCCATCCCGGCCTGGACCTGCGCCTGCGGCCAGACGCGCTGCCTCAATACCGTGGGCGGCGCGCGCGGCATGGAGCGGCTTCATGCCGAAATCCATCGCATCGAGGCGACGAGCCGGCAGATTGTCGAAGCCTGGCAGGCGGGGGAGACGGACGCCGTCCGCACCGTCGATCTCTATGTCGAGCTGGTCGCCGCACCGCTGGCGCTCGCCGTCAACATCACCGGCGCCGCGATCGTTCCGGTGGGCGGCGGACTGGCGCGGTCGGGACCGCTGATCGACCGGCTCGACGAAGCGGTGCGCGGCCGCACGCTCCGCAAATTCGACCGGCCGCTGGTGGTGCCCGGCATGCTCTCCATCGAGCCCGGCCTTGCCGGCGCGGCCTTGCTCGGGCTAGAGGCTCCGGGATGAGGCATCTGGTCGTCAAGGCAGGGGAGGGTATCGCGCGATGAGACGGTCTGGCGACATCCTGCTCGAAATCTGCGTCGACGACCTTGCCGGCATCGAGGCGGCGATGAAGGGCGGGGCCGGCCGCGTCGAGCTTTGCAGCGCGCTTCCCCTGGGCGGGCTGACGCCGTCCTTCGGCCTGATGAACCTGGCCGCCACCTTCGATATCGTCTGCAATGCCATGATCCGCCCGCGCGCCGGCGATTTCGTCTATTCGGAAGAGGAACTCGACGTCATGCTCGCCGATATCGCGGCGGCGCGGAGCGCGGGCCTCGCGGGCGTCGTCCTCGGCGCGAGCCTGCCGGACGGCCGCCTCGACCGGTTCGCGCTGGAAACGCTGGTCAAGGCCGCCGACGACCTCGACCTTACCCTGCATCGCGCGTTCGACCTCGTGCCGGATATCGCCGAGGCGGTGGAGCTTGCCGTGACGCTCGGCTTTTCCCGGATCCTGACATCGGGCCGGGCGAAGTCGGCGGCCGAAGGCCTCGACGGCCTGAAGCAGGCGATGACGGCGGCGAGAGGGCGGATTTCGATCATGCCCGGCTCGGGTATCGACCATCGGAGTGTCGGCGCCGTGCGCGCGCTCGGGGTGACGGAGGTCCATGCCTCCTGCTCGGCGCCGGCCGAGACCCCGCCGGAGCGGATCGCCGTCTTCGGCTTCGCTTCGCCCTCGGCGCGCCGCACCGATCCGGCGAAGGTGGCCTCGTTGAGAAAGGCGCTCGACGCATGAAAAAGCCCGGATCGCCAGTGCGAGCCGGGCCAGGGCGCCGTTGCCGGCGCAGGGGGAAACGGAAGTGTCAGCGACTCTGCGTCACGATCACCGGGATCATCAGGTCGCCCCAGTTGCCTTCATTGTGATGGCGGGCGGAGCGGATCAGTTCCACCGAAACGCCGGCATCGACGGCTTTCATGACGGAATGATTGAGGCGGTGCAGGTCGTTGGCGACCATGCGGATCGCGGCCTGCTGTTCGGCGGTCATGGCGGTGGCCTGTTCTTCGGCGCGTTCCTTGACGCGGGTCTGGACACTCATGGCATTTCTCCTCTTTTGGTCTGGGGTTCTTGAAAGTCTGGGGCCTCGCCCCGGCCCTCCCCGCGAGGGGGAGAGGCCGGGGCGGGGAATTGCCTCACTCCGCCGCCGGGCGGAACTGGTCGTGCTCGGTGGATTCCTTCATCGCGGTGGTCGAGGACTTGCCGCCGGAAATCGCCAGCGACACGGCGTCGAAATAGCCGGTGCCGA
>JAGRLJ010000355.1 GCA_020441805.1 Rhizobiaceae bacterium | reverse complement strand
CGCGATCCGCTCGCCGATCAGGCTGATCGCGCCGTTGAGCAGCAAGGCCCGGCGCGGCGGCAGGGCATGGAGCGGCGCGTTCTTGACCGAAGGGCCGCTGCCGACAATGACGATCGTCCGATCGGCGCGCGCCCGGAGAATGCCCGCCGTCGCGAGCGTGCCGACCCGGCGGCCGCGATACAGGATCCGGCCCGTCGCGCGCGCCTCCCGCCCTTCGATCCTGAGCGAAGGCAACCAGGCATGATAATGCGCCCGACGCCGGCCGAGACAAAGCGCCGCAAGCAACTTGATGACCTGACGTCGGAATGGCCGATCGGATGCCAAGATTGTGTCTCTTTTTGCTGCCAGACAGCGGAATGGATGATGACGGCTTTGTGACGCTCGCTTGCCGGCGCCCTGCGAGGCTGTTACCAGCATCGCTCCGCACACCACAAGCGCAAACGGAATGTCCATGGCACTGATCGCTGCCGCCCGCCGGATCGCCGACAACATCTATGTCCGGTCTTTCGCGGCCTTCGTCGCCGTCTATCTCGCGAGCTACCTGATCCTCAGGCTGATCGGCGTGCCGCAGCGCATCGCCTCGGTCAACGGCCTGTCGGTGATCTTCATGGCGATGCCCGTCTGGGGTCTCGTCCTTCTCGCCCGCCGGCACGCCGGGATCGGCTACCGACTCTATTTCGTCTGGGCGCTTGTCTGGGTGGTCGATTTCTTCGCCGTCAGCTTCACCATGTGGCGCTATGGCGTCCAGATCGAATCCCCCGTGATCGTCGAGGCGGTCAGCAACGCGAACTACCAGGAAACCACCGAATATATCCGCGACGCCCTGCTGTTCGCCGTGCCTGTCCTCATCTTCGTTCCGTTGCTCGCCTATGGGCTGATGCGGCTCGCGCGCGGCCTCGGCCGTCATCTCGAAACCGTGAGCCCGCCCCGCTGGGCTGCGGTCACGCTCGGCGTCGTCCTCATCGTCCTGCCGCTCGCGATCCATTCCAACCATGTCGTCGCCCGCGCCGATCCGGTGACCCGCTGGGCGAAATTCTACAGCCAGATGCGCCAGCAGGAAGCCGACCGGGTGAAGCTCGTGGCCGATCGCGCCGAAGCCGAACGGAATGTCGGGCGCTGGGCGCCGAAATATTCCGGGCCGGAGCGGCGGACGATGGTCTTCGTCATCGGCGAGAGCTCGAACCGCAGCGACTGGTCGCTGTTCGGCTACCAGCGACCGACGACGCCGCGCCTCGGAGCGATGCGGAACCAGCTCGTCCTGTTCCCCGACACCGTCTCCTCCTTCGGCAGCACGCTGGTCGAGGTCATCCGGATGCTGACCTCCGCCACCCATGCGGACGACGCCGGATGGCAGACCGAACCCGACGTGCTGCTGCTCGCCAAGGCCGCTGGCTACAAGGTATTCTGGCTGACCAACCAGAACGATTTCTTCATCAACACCGTCTTCGGCCAGGAGGCCAGCTATTTCAAACTCGTCAATACCGGTCTCGGTCAGCGCACCGACACCAGCCTCGACGAGCGGCTGCTGCCCGAACTCGACAAGGCGCTGGCCGATCCCGCGCCGCTGAAGTTCATCGTCCTGCACTCGATCGGTTCGCATCAGCATTACAGCCTGCGTTACAGCGACCGGTTCGCCGCCTTCGACGATCGCGACGACACCGTCTCCGAGGCCATGGCATCGAAATGGAGCTGGCTCCGGACGATGCGCAACACCTACGACAACACGATCCTCTACACCGATTTCTTTCTGTCGGAGGTCATCGCCCGCCTCGACCGCGCCGGTGGCAGCGCCGCGGACATGCTCTATGTGTCCGACCACGCACAGGAGGTCGGCCATTTCACGAATTCCTGGGGACACAATTTCAAGCTTGAAAGCGGCTTCACGGTGCCGATGTTCCTCTGGAGCAAGCAGCAGGCGCTCCTGTCGGGCAAGGCGTCGCTCGAAGCCCGGCCCTACCAGACCGACGAACTGGACTGGACGCTCCTGTCCCTACTCGGGGTCGGGACCAATCGCGACCGGCCGCAATTCGATCTCCTCGGCGCCGGCTACAAGCCCTGGCCACGGGTCATAGACGGTCGGCCCTATGTGCCGGGCCGGTCCCATATCGCGCTTCCCGCCGGCAGTTGACCGGATCCACCATCACTGGCCGAGCGGCGGCAATTGCAGGCCGGGCAACCCGCCGTCCGTATTGTCGCCCAGCGTCGGCAGGTCGATCTTGATGTCGATGGAACTCGGATCGACCTTCGGCCCGTTATCGAGCCAATAGGTCACCGATTCCGGCCAGAACATGACGATCGCCACGACGATCAGCTGCAATCCGACCCAGGGCAGCGCTCCCATATAGATATCCGAACTCTTGATCGATGAATCGGCGGTTCCCCGCAGATAGAAGAGCGCGAAACCGAAGGGAGGATGCATGAAACTCGTCTGGATATTGACGCAAAGCATGACCCCGAACCAGACAAGGTCGATACCGAGCGCCGCCGCCACGGGCACCAGCATCGGCACGACGATGAAGGCGATCTCGAAGAAATCGAGGAAGAAGGCCAGCAGGAACACGAAGAGATTGACGAAGATCAGGAAGCCGATCTTTCCCCCCGGCAAACTGGTCAGCATGTGCTCGACCCAGCGTCCGCCGTCCATGCCCTGAAAGACGAGGCTGAACACGGTCGCGCCGATCAGGATGAAAACCACCATCGAGGTGATCCGCGCCGTCGTCTCCATGCTTTGCCGCAGCAGGATCCATGTGAGCCGTCGGTTGATGATGGCGATCAGGATCGCGCCGACGACGCCCATGGCGCCGGCTTCCGTCGGCGTCGCCAAACCCATGAAGATCGTACCCAACACGAGAAACATCAGCACCGCGGATGGCACCATCCCCTTGATGATCGTCAACAGCAACCTGAAGTCGAGATCGCCACGGGCCTCTTTCGGCAGGGGCGGCATGCTCTTGGGTCGAACCACGGCCATGACGGCGATAAACAGCAGGAAAATGCTGATCTGGATCATGGAAGGCCCGACGGCGCCCTTGTACATGTCGCCGACCGATTTCGACAGCTGGTCGGCGAGAACGACGAGAACGAGCGAAGGAGGAATAAGCTGGGCGATGGTACCGGATGCGGCAATCACGCCCGTGGCGAGCCGCATATTATAACCGTAGCGCTGCATGATCGGCAGCGAAATCATCGCCATGGTGATGACTGACGCGGCAACCGTGCCGGTGATGGCTCCGAGAATGGCGCCGACGATGATCACCGCGAAGGCGAGGCCGCCGGGCATGCCGCCGAAGAGACGGCCTGTCCCCTCGAGCAGATCCTCGGCCAGACCGCATCGCTCCAGAATGGCGCCCATCAGCGTGAAGAACGGAATGGCCAGGAGAAGGTCGTTCGAGACGATGCCATAGAAGCGAAACGGAAGCGCCTCGAGGAATATGGCATCGAAATGCCCCGTCAGTATGCCGATGACGCCGAAAAAGATGCCGACCGCGGCAAGCGAGAACGCCACCGGGAAGCCGTAGAGCATGAAGACGACCATGCCCAGGAACATCAGAGGCGGAATGATCCCGAAATCGAACAAGGAGAATCCCCTATTTTCCTATCGTTACTGGAGCGGTTTTTCGTAGACGGTGTCGACCTGGATTTGTCCGGTCAAAGCGCCGATCCGCTTGATCAGCTCGGAAATGCCTTGCAAGAACAGAAGTCCGAATCCGAGCACCAGCAGCAATTTCACGGGCCAGCGGATCAGGCCTCCCGCGTTGAGCGACATCTCGCCGTTGAGATAGGCCTCATGGAAGAACGGCCAGCAGAGATAGGTCAGATAAGCGGTGACCGGCAAAAGAAAGACGAGCAGCCCGAAAATATCGATCCACAACCGCTTGGCCGGCCCCACATTGCCATAGATCAGGTCGACGCGGACATGTCCGTTGTTCCTGAGCGTATAGGAAGCCCCCAGAAGCACGACATAGGCGAAGAGATACCATTGTATCTCGAGCCAGCCGTTGGAACTGGCATGGAAGAAATAACGCGACATCGCGTTGAACGCGCTGATCAGCGCGCAGAGAAGAACGAGATATTCCGCAACCAGGCCAACGAGTTTCGATATGGCGTCGATGCCTCGGCTGAGCGACAGCAATGCGCCCATGCCTTCCTCCCTAATCATCGCGCGCGAGCGCTGTTGTTTATTGTATCCATGGCCGAGGAGAGCCATCGGATCGGTTTCCCCACAACCGACTTAAATGAGATTGCGCGACATGGAAAGTGCGCGCGTGGTTTCTAATCCGGGGAAAAGGTCGAACTTGACAAACCCCTGAACGCCGCCTCCCCTTGAATATCCATGCGCTGAGGTCATAGATAAGCAGCAGCTATGCGGTGGCGCGCGCCACGGCACCACAAGGATTTTTGACATGTCTGCTCGTCACACCAAAGTCCTGATCATCGGATCGGGACCGGCCGGCTACACAGCGGCGATCTATGCCGCCCGCGCAATGCTCGAGCCGGTGCTCATCGCCGGTCTCGAACAGGGCGGGCAGCTCATGATCACGACCGATGTCGAGAACTATCCGGGCTTCGCCGATCCGATCCAGGGCCCGTGGCTGATGGAGCAGATGCTTGGCCAGGCGAAACATGTCGGCGCCGAGATCGTCAACGACCTGGTGACCGAGGTCGATCTTTCGGGTCGCCCTTTCCGTGTCCGCACCGATTCCGGGCAGGACTGGACCGCCGACACGCTGGTCGTCGCCACCGGCGCCAAGGCGAAATGGCTGGGCATCGATTCCGAGAAGACCTACCAGGGCTTCGGCGTCTCCGCCTGCGCCACCTGCGACGGCTTCTTCTATCGCAACAAGGATGTGATCGTGGTCGGCGGCGGCAATTCCGCCGTCGAGGAAGCGCTCTATCTTTCCAACATCGCCAAGTCGGTCACCGTCGTCCATCGCCGCGACAGCTTCCGCTCGGAGAAGATCCTGCAAGAGCGCCTCTTCGCCAGGGACAATATCAAGGTCGAGTGGAACAGCGAGATCGCCGAGATCACCGGCGCACAGCTCCATCCGCCGATGCCCGCCTCGGTAACCGGGGTGAAGATCCGCAACACCCGCACGGGCGAGATCGCCGAGCGGCCGATCGACGGCCTGTTCGTCGCCATCGGCCATGCGCCGGCGACCGAGCTTTTCACCGGCCAGCTCCGGACGAAGCCGAACGGCTATCTCTGGACGGCGCCGGATTCGACCGCGACCAACGTGCCGGGCGTGTTCGCCGCCGGTGACGTGACCGACGATACGTTCCGGCAGGCGATCACCGCCGCCGGCATGGGCTGCATGG
>JAGRLJ010000354.1 GCA_020441805.1 Rhizobiaceae bacterium | reverse complement strand
TAATCCGGCATCGACCCGGTGGCGAACAGCACCTCCCTGCCCTCGGCGCCCTCGGCGACATAGGCATGGCCCTTGTCGAGAAGCCGCTGGTTGATCTCCACCATCCTGGCGATGTGCTCGGTGGCGCGCGGCTGCGCCGTCGGTTCGAGGCAGCCGAGCGCCTTCACATCCTTCTGGTACTGATCGTAGGTCTTCTCGGTCACCAGCCGGATCGCGGCGTTGAGGTCCATGTCGGGATAGTCGCGCAGCGCGCGCGCATTGATCTTGTCGTCGACATCGGTGATGTTGCGGACATAGTTCACATGGTCCGGCCCATAGACATGGCGGAGCAGCCGGTAGAGCACATCGAAGACGATGGCCGGCCGGGCATTGCCGATATGGGCATAGTCGTAAACCGTCGGGCCGCAGACATACATGCGGACATTCGTCGGATCGATCGGCGCGAAGACCGACTTCTCCCGCGTCAGCGTGTTGTAGAACCTGAGTTCCGGCGTGGCGCCCATGAATATCTCCTGAATTGCAACAATTGCATCCACCGGCTGGCCGGGGCGTTTTGAGCTCTTGGGATGTCAGGAGACGAAAACGGCCGGGCCAGCGGAAAGCTAGCGAATAATGATCCGGCAAATGCAGACAATCGTTTTCATGGCGTCTGTATCGCGCTTTCTTCCGCCCCGGTCAAGCGTGACTGTGTCACTTGGGTAACAGATTTCGCCCGAAGGGCCGCTAAGCTGCCAATGACCTTTTTGTTTCCCTCTCCGCGTCACGCTTTTGTCCAAATCGAAAGCGCATAAGGGGAGCAAGCGACAAAGCTGATAAATCGGATTAGGGACGACCATGCAAAAGATTGAAAACCGTAAAGAAAACCTTAACACGCTGCTGGCGAACTATCGACCGCTCGGGCCGCGTCACCTGCTCGCCGCGGCGCTGATGCAGCAGGCGAGGAAGCAGGCCGACGAGGCCGCCGCCGCAAAGCCCCGCCAGGCCGCAGAGGCAGCCTAGGACAAGGTCGCCGCAAGGCTTGCGGCAGGCAGGGCTGGCCATGACGAGGCCGATCACGATATCGAGCACCCGCCATGCGGCGGGTCCGGCGAAGACGGGTTCGAGCAGCCGGGC
The DNA here is from genome assembly GCA_020441805.1 of Rhizobiaceae bacterium. Lineage (GTDB taxonomy): Bacteria > Pseudomonadota > Alphaproteobacteria > Rhizobiales > Rhizobiaceae > Rhizobium_E. The sequence goes on along the minus strand of JAGRLJ010000354.1, from coordinate 5,898 downwards.
GCCATAGGCCAGGCCGGGGAACCGGACGAAGGGCGCCCAGCGTCGCCCCGCGTCCTCGAAACGGGCGGACAGACTCCCACGCCGCAGCCCGAGACAAAAGCGGCATCGGGAATGGTCGGGATCGCAAGGGATGCACTCCCGGGCACGCCTGGACGGCCGGGGTCGCGTTCAGCGCCGATAGGGGCCGCGCCCGTTGTCAGGCCAGCCCGCCATAGTCGCGCACCAGCCGCGCCATCTCCGCATTGCCCTCGCCGGTATCGGCGGCCAGCCCCTCTACCACGCCGATGCGATCGGGTACGGGCCGGTTCTGGCTGACCTTCCACTTGCCCTCCAGGCTCGCGATCCCGATTTCGAGACCGACGATGCCCCTGAGCTGGCTGTCGATGAAGCCGGCCGGCGCGTCGGATACCGCCCAGGGATCGGTCCGACCCGCCTCGTGGGCATCCGAAAGTTCGCCGACATGGGCGCGCAGCCAGCCCGAATCCTCGTGGATTTTCACCATTCCCCGCGCCTGCACGATGACATAGTTCCAGGTCGGAACGACCTTGCCGGTCTCCTTCTTGGTCGCATACCAGGAAGGCGTGACGTAGGAATAAGGACCCTGGAACACCACCAGCGCCTTGCCGGCCTCGGCCAGCAGTTTCCAATGCGGGTTGCCACGCGCCAGGTGACCGCGCAGCGTGCCCTTTTCACCGGCGCCGGCGTCAAGCAGCAGCGGAATGGCATTGGCCACCGGCTCCCCGTCCGGCCCGACCGAGACGATCAGGCCGAAAGGATGCGTGCGCATCAGTCCATGCAGCACATCGAGGCGTTCTTCCCTGAACAGCGGCGGCTGGTACATGTGATCATTCCCTAGAAAAGGTCGAGCTGACTGGAAACGTCCGGCGACGCCGTTTTCTTCGGCGCGGGCGGCTCGGCCATCGGCACGATGAGATCCGGGCCGGTATTGGCCACCTTGTTGACGAGATCGGAGATCGCGATCGCCTCGAAGAGACCGGGTTCGGGGGAGACCATCAGGCCGGCGACGGCGCGCGGCTCCTGCGTCCTGCAATCGAGCCAGCGCGAAAAGTCCTCGGGCGCGATCACCACCGGCATGCGATCATGGATCGCCCGGAAGCCCGGCGTGGCGTCCACCGTCAGGATGGCGCCGGTATCGACCTCCGAACCGTCGGCCGACGACCAGGTTTCCATGAGACCGGCAAAGGCCACCAGCCCGCCGCGCTTCGGCCGCACCCAATAGGCCTGGCTTTTCTCCTTCGAGCCTTTCTCCGGACGCCGCCATTCGTAGAAACCCGAGGCGGGAATCAGGACACGACGATGGCGCATGGCCGCGCGGAAGCTCGCCTTGCCGATCGCCGTCTCCGAACGCGCATTGATCAGCAACGGAAAATCCCGGGGGTCCTTCACGAAGCCGGGGATCAATCCCCAGCGCATGAGAAGGGCGCGGCGGGCGGGGCGATTCGAGCCGGGTTCGGGCCGGTCGCCCTCGATCACGGCCAGGATCGGCTGGGTCGGCGCGATATTGTAACGTGCCGGAAAATCCTCGATTTCCATCAGGGAAAGGATTTCCAGCACGTCTTCGGGCCGGGCCAGCAAAGCGAAACGTCCGCACATGCCGAATTACTTGGCATCGGCGCCATGTTGGGTCAATGTCCCTCATCCGAATCCCCGCGTGACGCCCATGCCCGAAGCCGCTTCCTCCGCCATTCTCATCCGCGACGGCAGGATCCTGATGATCCGCCGGCGCAATCCGCCGTCGCTCGACATGTTCGCCTTTCCCGGCGGCCGGGCCGAACCGGGGGAATCACCGCCCGATACCGCCTTGCGGGAATTTCTGGAGGAGACCGGCATCCGCGCCCGTAGTCCGCGCGAATTCGCATTCTACGACCTCAGGGCCGAGAATCCCGGCCGGCATTTCCATCTGACCGTCTTCCTCGTCGATGCGGATGCGTCCGAGATCGCCGAGGCCGCCGACGACGCCACCGAGGCCGGCTGGTATACGCCGGCGGAGATCCGGGGGCTCAACACGCCGCCCAGCGTCATCGATTGCATCGAGAAGCTGGAACGGGAAATCCTCGGCGGCTGATTTGCCGAGGCCCCGCGACTTTGCTATGCCCTGACCATGTTGAAGCGCACCCTCGTCCTTATCCTTTTCGCAAGCCTTTCCGTCGCGCCAGCCGCCGGCCAGCAGAAACGGAAGGCGGCGGAGGACGAGGCCGGAGCCGACGCGCCCGTCGCCGCCGAAAAGCCCGCGCCCTACGACCCGAAGCTGATGCGGCTCGCCGAGATCCTCGGTTCGGTGTCCTATATCCGCAATCTCTGCAAGGGCGACGAATCGGAGTGGCGGCAGATGATGCAGGAACTCCTGGCCGAGGACGCGGCCAACGAGCCGCAGCGCGCGGCGCGCCTTACCGCCGCGTTCAACCGCGGTTATCGCTCCTTTGCCTCGACTTACGTGAAATGCACGCGGCAGGCCATCGCCGCCGAGGAAGCCTACCGTGCCGAAGGTGCAACACTTGCCACAGAAATTACCGCGCGCTTTGGAAATTAGCAGTTTATTTACCGCTTTACATTGCGCGGAGTGCCGATTTGAGAAAACCTTGATATGCGTATTAACGGACCGGTAAGATGTGGCCGACCCCGTGAGTAAGGAAGTGTGATGGACGCAAGCCTCAAGGAAATCGACGACCTGATCGTCCATGAAAAGATGCAGGCTGCGCTCGAATACCAGACCGAGGCCTGGGCGGACGGGCGCGCGGACGGCATCGAACCCGAGATCATCGCCGAGGCCGCGATCCTGTTCGCCATGCGCGAGACGGTCCGGCTCCAGGGCGAGGACGGTGCCGAGGCGCTGCTGGACCAGCTCCGTGAACGCATCCTTTCCGGCGAATTCTCGCCCAACCGCACAGTTCAATAAGGACCCTGTCATGCCCGGCATGGCGACCTTCTTCCCGTACCGTCTCGGACGGCCGATTCTCTCCCTCGCGCTGGCGCTGCTGCTGGCCGCGACGATGGCGGGCTTTTCCGCCCATGCGCTGACCGAGCCGAAGAAGGAGCCGGAAGCCGTCGAGCAGCAGGACGATCCGGCCGCGTCGGAAACGCCTGACAAGCCGGAGGAGGACAAGGCCGACAGCCAGACGATTCCCATGCCCGACTCGCTCACCAAGAAGCAGACCGAAAACGCGATGCAGGAGCAGCCGGACGTGCCGGTCGAATTCGTCAACGATCTCGACAAGCTGCCGGAGCCGGTCAAGAAGATGCGGATCGCCCTGGTCGAGGCGGCGGCTTCCGGCGACATCGAGAAATTGCGGCCCCTGATGGGCAGTGGCGCCGACGAAACCCAGGTGGCCGTCGGCGACGCCCCGGAGGATCCGATTGCCGCGCTCAAGAGCCTGTCGGGCGATTCCGACGGCCGCGAGGTGCTGGCGATCCTGCTCGACATCATCTCGACCGGCGCCGCCCATACCGACAAGGGCACGCCGCAGGAAGCCTATGTCTGGCCCTATTTCGCCGAGAAGAATCTCGATACGCTCACGCCCCCGGAAATGGTCGAACTCTTCAGGATCGTGACAGCGGGCGACGTCGCCGACATGAAGGAATTCGGCGGCTACAACTTCTACCGGCTCGGCATCAGTCCCGACGGCAAGTGGAAGTTCTTCGTGGCGGGCGATTGAGAGCCCGATAAGGGGCTCCCGGCGGCATGTCGGCCCCGGGGGGCCCTCATCAGCCCTCCGAGCATCTTCTCTCCAGCGGGAGAAGAAGGAACGCGCCGCGCCGACCACAAATCCATATGCGATTGCTCTGGACAGCGGAGACCCGCCCCTTGTCGCGCCGGCCGGGAGAGATTACCTCTGGGCGGCAACCCGGATCGCCGCCAATGACCGCCATCACGCTCGAAAACCGTGCCTTCATCGCCGTTGCCGGCGAGGATGCCGGGGACTTCCTTCAGGGGATCGTCACCACCGACGTGCCGGGCATCGGCCCGCGGGAAAGCTTCGCCGGCGCGCTGCTGACGCCGCAAGGCAAGATCCTGTTCGAATTCATGATCGCCCGGATCGACGGCGGCTTCCTGATCGAGACCGACGCCGATTACGCCGATGCGCTCGCCAAGCGCCTCATGCTCTATCGGCTGCGCGCCCGGATCACGATCGAGCGGCGTCCGGACAGTTCCGTCTCGCTCACCTGGGACGCCCCGGCCCCCGATGGCGCCTTCCGCGACATGCGCTTCGCCACGGCCGGCTTCGACCTCTTCCGCCGGCCGGGCGGGAACGGCGGCGCGGTGTCCGGCGATTATGCCGCGCTTCGCATCCTTCACGGCATTTCGGGCGGGGCCGAGGACGGCAATGCCGGAGATTTCTTTCCGCACGACCTGCTCATGGACCGGAACGGCGGGCTGAACTTCCAGAAGGGCTGCTATGTCGGACAGGAGGTCGTCTCGCGCATGCAGCACCGCTCCACCGCCCGGCGCCGGCTGGTGATCGTCGAGGCCGCGGCGGAACTGCCTGCCGCCGGCACGGCCATTCTTGCCGGCAGCCGCGACATCGGCGCGCTCCGGACCGTTTCGGGACGATCCGGCCTCGCCGTCGTCCGCATCGACAAGGCGGGCGAAGCCATGGCCGGGGGCGAAGAGATCACCGCCGGCACGATCCCGGTCCGGCTTTCGCTGCCGGGCTGGAGCGGCCTGACATTTCCCGTCTCCTCCGGCGAAGCCGCGTCATGACCGGCACGACGCCCGTTTCCGCCCGCGCCTGGCAGCGCATGCTGTCGGGCCGGCGGCTCGACCTGCTCGATCCGTCGCCGATGGATGTCGAACTGTCCGACATCGCCCATGGGCTGGCCCGTGTCGCCCGCTGGAACGGCCAGACCCATGGCGAACACGCCTTTTCGGTCGCCCAGCATTCGCTGGCGGTGGAACGGATCTTCCGATTGCAGAATCCCGACTGTCCGGCCGAGGCCTGCCAGATGGCGCTGCTGCACGATGCGCCGGAATATGTGATCGGCGACATGATCTCGCCCTTCAAGGCGGTGGTCGGCGGCGGCTACAGATCGGTCGAACAACGGCTGGAGGCCGCCATCCATCTTCGTTTCTCGCTGCCGCCGCATCCGACGGCCAGCCTCAAGGCGCTGATCAAGAAAGCCGATGCGATTTCAGCCTATTTCGAGGCGACGCGCCTGGCCGGCTTCTCGGAAGCCGAGGCGCGCAAGTTTTTCGGCCAGCCGCGCGGCGTCACCGCCGACATGATCCCCATCCGGCCGATGGCGACGGCGGAGGCCGAGACCCTGTTCCGCGCGCGCTTCACGGAAATCGAGGCATGGCGAGGGAAAGGATGACGCGTTTCGATTTGGCATCCCGGAAGCACGATGGGACGTCGCCATGCCCCGCATAATCGTCTCTCCCCTCAAGAGCATCGCCGAGATGGCCGCGCGCCACAAGGCGCGCGAAATGATCACGCTGATCGCCGAGAAGCACGATTTCCACCGTCCCGGCATCATCGATCCGAGCCGGCATCTGGCGATCGCGGTCAACGACATCGCCTTTGCCGGCCGGGACGGCCTTGTGGCGCCGCAGGAGGCCCATGTCGCCGCGATCGTCGATTTCGCGCGCGGCTGGGACCGGTCGGCGCCACTGCTCGTCCATTGCTGGATGGGGGTATCCCGCTCACCGGCGGCGGCCCTGATCGCCGCGCTCGCGACCGATGCCGGACTCGACGACGACGCCCTCGCGCGGGCCCTGCGGCGGGCCTCGCCCCAGGCCTCCCCGAACAGCCGCCTGATCGAGATCGGCGATGCCGCGCTTTGCCGCTCCGGACGGCTCGTCGCGGCGGTGAAGGCCATCGGCCGCGGCGCCGATTACCAGGGCGACGCGCCCTTCCTCCTGGACTTCTGATCGGAACCAAT
>JAGRLJ010000353.1 GCA_020441805.1 Rhizobiaceae bacterium | reverse complement strand
TCGTTCATCCCGTCCTTCTTCCCCGAAGGCACGCAGCTCGGCGTCGATGCGGACTTCTTCTACCTGCCGCCCTACGCCTCGAAGGATCTCGGCAATCCGGTTCTCGGCGCCGGCACGCTGGTCGCGATCACCAAGGACACGCCGGCCGCCCGCGCTTTCGTCGAATGGCTGGAAACCCCGATCGCACATGAGGTCTGGATGGCCAAGACCGGCTTCCTGACCCCGTTCAAGAAGGTCAATCCGGACGCTTATTCCAACGCTCCGTCCAAGAAGATGGGCGAGATCCTGACCAACGCGACGACCTTCCGCTTCGACGGTTCGGACCTGATGCCCGGCAAGATCGGCGCCGGCGCCTTCTGGACCGGCATGGTCGATTATGTCGGCGGCAAATCGGCCCAGGATGTGGCCAAGAGCATCCAGGACGCCTGGAACGCCATCAAGTGACGGCGAATTGCCGGCGGGGGCCTCGCGCCTCCGCCGGCTGGCCGGATCCGCGCGGGACACGGATCGGCAGACTTTGATTGAACATGATCTGAAATACGAGCTGAATCGTAATTTCGCGGGGGAAGCTTCGGCGACCGACGGGAAGTGGGACTCGCCAGGCGTTTGCCTGGCGATCAGGGGAGGATTGTCGCATGCAACAGCTCATCTATGCCATCCTGACGATGGTGGCCGGGGTCATCGGCTGCGCCGTCTATTTCATCGGCAGCAACTTCATCCTCGACATGATCTTTCCCGCCAGGGGCTCGGACACGGCCAGGGCCGCGCGCAACATGCGCCGCGCATCCCAGATCCGGCCATGGCTTTTCCTGGGCCCCGCGCTGATCGCGCTCACGCTCTATCTCGTCTATCCGGCCTTCGATTCGATCCGGCTTTCCTTCATGGACCGATCCGGCACCCAGTTCGTGGGCATGGCGAACTATCGCTGGATGATCGGCGACGGGCAGTTCCGCGAATCGATCTTCAACAACTTCCTCTGGCTTCTCGTCGTGCCGGCGGCGGCCACATTCTTCGGCCTGATCATCGCCGTGCTCACCGACCGTATCTGGTGGGGCAACATCGCCAAGTCGCTGATCTTCATGCCGATGGCGATTTCCTTCGTCGGCGCGGCGGTGATCTGGAAATTCATCTATGACTATCGCGATGCGTCGAGCGAGCAGATCGGCCTGCTCAACGCCATCGTCGTCTTCTTCGGCGGCGACCCGCAGGCCTGGATCACTCTTCCCTTCTGGAACAACTTCTTCCTGATGGTCATCCTGATCTGGATCCAGACCGGCTTTGCCATGGTCATCCTATCGGCGGCGTTGCGCGGCATTCCCGACGAGACGATCGAGGCGGCGGTCATCGACGGCGCCAACGGCCTGCAAATCTTCTTCAAGATCATGATTCCGCAGATCTGGGGCACGATCGCGGTCGTCTGGACGACGATCACCATCCTCGTCCTCAAGGTCTTCGACATCGTGCTCGCCATGACCAACGGCCAATGGCAGAGCCAGGTGCTCGCCAACCTGATGTTCGACTGGATGTTCCGCGGCGGCGGCGACTTCGGCCGCGGCGCGGCCATCGCCATCGTCATCATGATCCTCGTGATCCCGATCATGATCTGGAACATCCGCAACGCCCGCAAAGAGATGGAGGGACGCTGATGCTCGGGACCAAGAAATCGCCCCTTATCTGGGTCGTCCACCTCTCCGTCATCCTGCTCGTCCTGATCTGGACGCTGCCGACGGCCGGCCTGCTGATCTCGTCCTTCCGCGACAAGAACCAGCTCGCGGCCTCCGGCTGGTGGACGGCGCTCACCACCTCGACACAGAATATCGTCTATCGCGCGCCCGGTCCCGACCAGGCTGTGGAGAAGGACGGCAAGTTCGTGATCGAGGGCAACGTGCTGGAGGCGCGCGGCGGCGTGGTCAGCGCCTGGGGCACGAGCCCCAACAAGCCCGACGAGTTCCAGCCCGGCCAGTCCACCGAATTGCGGGACGGCTCGACGGCCACCGTGCAGGCCGACGGCGCCTTCGCCATCGTCTCCCCGACCAAGATAGAGGGCAATCGCGGCCAGCGCATCGCCTTCGTCGCCTCGATCCCGCCTCGCTTCACGCTCGACAACTATCGCGAAGTGCTGACCGCGGAGGGCATCGGCGCTTCCTTCATCAACTCGCTGACGGTGGCGATCCCCTCGACGGTGATCCCGATCCTGGTCGCGGCCTTCGCGGCCTATGCGCTCGCCTGGATGAAGTTTCCCGGCCGGGCGCTGATCATCGCCGTGGTCGTCGGCCTTCTGGTCGTGCCGTTGCAGATGTCGCTGATCCCGCTTCTCAAACTGTATAACAGCGTCGGTGGCATTTTCGGCGTCCCGTCCAAGACCTATCTCGGGATCTGGCTCGCCCATACCGGCTTCGGCCTGCCGCTCGCCATCTACCTGCTTCGCAATTACATGGCCGGCCTGCCTAAGGAGATCATGGAATCGGCCCGCGTCGACGGCGCCTCGGACTTCGAGATCTTCGTCAAGATCGTGTTGCCGCTCTCCTTCCCGGCGCTCGCCTCCTTCGCCATCTTCCAGTTTCTCTGGACCTGGAACGACCTGCTCGTCGCCATGGTCTTCCTCGGCACGGGCAATGAGGAGCTGGTCCTGACGGGACGCCTCGTCAACCTGCTCGGCTCGCGCGGCGGCAACTGGGAAATCCTCACGGCCTCGGCCTTCATCACCATCGTCGTGCCGCTTCTCGTGTTCTTCACGCTACAGCGCTTCCTGGTGCGCGGCCTGCTCGCCGGCTCAGTGAAGGGCGGCTGACGTGACCATGCATATGGGGCAGACTGTGATGAACCAGACCAACCCGATCATGCCGGCGCCGGACAGGGACTGGTGGCGCGGCGCGGTGATCNNGTGATCTACCAGATCTATCCGCGCAGTTACCAGGACTCGAATGCCGACGGCATCGGCGATCTCAAAGGCATCACCGCCCGTCTGCCCCATATCGCCTCGCTCGGCGCGGATGCGATCTGGATCTCGCCCTTCTTCACCTCACCGATGAAGGACTTCGGCTACGACGTCTCTGACTATCTCGATGTCGACCCGATCTTCGGCACGCTCTCGGATTTCGAGGATCTGGTGATCGCGGCGCATGGTCTCGGCATCCGCGTGATGATCGACCTCGTCCTGTCGCATACGTCCGACCAGCACCCCTGGTTCGTGGAAAGCCGCGCCTCGCTCAACAATCCGAAAGCGGATTGGTATGTCTGGTCCGACGCCGCGCCCGACGGCACGCCGCCGACCAACTGGCTCTCGATCTTCGGCGGTTCCGCCTGGCAGTGGGATGCGCGCCGCCAGCAATATTACCTGCACAATTTCCTGACCTCGCAGCCGGACCTCAACTTTCACAATCCGGAGGTCCAGGACGCACTGCTCGACGTGACGCGCTTCTGGCTGGCGCGAGGCGTCGATGGTTTCCGGCTCGACACCATCAACTTCTATTTCCACGACAGGCATCTGCGGAACAATCCGCCGCTCGCGCCGGAACTGCGCAATGCCCAGACCGCGCCCGCCGTCAATCCCTACAACCACCAGGAACATCTCTTCGACAAGAGCCAGCCGGAGAATCTCGAATTCCTCAAGCGCTTCCGCGCCGTCTGCGACGAATATCCCGCCATCACCTCGGTCGGCGAGGTCGGCGATTCCCAGCGCGGGCTCGAAATCGCCGGCGAATATACGTCCGGCGGCGACAAGGTGCATATGTGCTACGCCTTCGAATTCCTGGCGCCGGAGCCGCCGACGCCGGCCTTCATCCGCGTCACTCAGGAAAAATTCCAGCGCGTGGCGCCGGAGGGCTGGGCCTGCTGGGCCTTCTCCAACCACGACGTGATGCGCCACATTTCGCGCTGGGGCGCCAACATCCATGATATCGCCGGCTATGCCAAGCTCCTGAGCGCGCTGCTGATGACGCTGCGCGGCTCTGTCTGCCTCTATGAAGGCGAAGAACTCGGCCTGCCCGAGGCCGATCTCGCCTATGAGGACCTGCGCGATCCCTATGGCATCCAGTTCTGGCCGAACTACAAGGGGCGCGACGGATGCCGCACGCCGATGGTCTGGGAAAAAGCCGCGCCGAATGGCGGCTTCTCGCTGGTCAGACCCTGGCTGCCGGTGCCCGCGAACCATCTCGATCTCGCGGTCGATTGCCAGAACCCGGAACCCACATCGGTGCTCAATCACTACCGCGATTTCCTGGCCTTCCGCCGGACACAGCCGGCCTTCGCCAAGGGCGAGATCGAGTTCCTGATCGCCGACGATACGATGCTCGGCTTTACCCGCAGCCTGGGCAACGAGACGGTGCTGGCGGTCTACAACATGTCGGAGCACTCGGTCGTGACCGATCTGCCCGAGGGAAACTGGGAGCCGCTGACGGGTCACGGCTTTCCGTCGGAATTGAATGAACGCAGCGTGAATCTGCCGGCCTGGGGCGCTTGGTTCGCCCGCAGGGCCTGACGAGATAGGTGAGGAGGGAATGGAAATGTCTGGAGTGGTTCTGAAGGACATCAAGAAGTCCTACGGCGCAGTCCATGTGATCCACGGGGTGGATCTCGACATCGGGAAAGGCGAGTTCATCGTCTTCGTCGGCCCGTCGGGTTGCGGCAAGTCGACCTTGCTCCGGATGATCGCCGGCCTCGAGGACATTTCGGGCGGCGAGATGTATATCGACGACGTGCTGGTCAACGACGTGCCGCCCTCCAAGCGCGGTATCGCCATGGTCTTCCAGTCCTATGCGCTCTACCCGCACATGACGGTCTACGACAATATGGCCTTCGGCATGCGCATCGCCAAGGAACCGCAGGCCGAGATCGACAAGAAGGTCCGCGCGGCCGCCGACATCCTTCAGCTCACCACCTATCTCGATCGCCTGCCCAAGCAGCTTTCCGGCGGCCAGCGCCAGCGCGTCGCGATCGGCCGATCGATCGTGCGCAATCCGAAGGTCTTCCTCTTCGACGAGCCGCTGTCCAACCTCGACGCCGCGCTGCG
>JAGRLJ010000352.1 GCA_020441805.1 Rhizobiaceae bacterium | reverse complement strand
GGCCCGCAATCGGCCGTCAGGATGCCCAGCACGATGCCGGGCGTGGCGGTCGCCTGGCCGTCCGCCTTCGGCCGGTCCTCGGTCGCCGGCTCCGAGACGATCACGACATCGGGGGAATGGACCTGGTAGAGCGAGGCGAGATTTTCCGGGGCCGAGCCGAACCATCCGGCGACCCGGGCGCGGTTTTCGTGGATTCTCGCCGGCTCGTCCCGGGATCCGAGGCCGACATTGAGGCCGGAATAGAGCCCCTCCGACACGCCGCCCGCGCGGGTGAAGAAGCCATGGGCGATGCCGCAACCGGCGAGGTCGCCGAGGGCCGGGCTTTGCAGCGGAGAGGGCCGTTCGGGTGGTGTCATGAGGCGGCGGCCTTTCGAAGTCTGTCGCCCTGCGAAGCAAAGCGGTCATTGCGGCGGGATGTTGCAGAAGGGCCGGCGGAGTGTCAACTCAGCCGCCGAAGGGAGCGAGGGCGACGGCGGGGCTGGAGACGGCCAAGACCTTGAAGAGCTCACCCATCCGGCCGGGACCGTCGCCCGCCAGTCTCTCGACGGCGGCGCGGATATCCGCCTGCTCTCTCTCCGACCGGCCGCGGCCGAGCGCGCCCGCGCGTTCGAGGAGACCGAGCCCGAGCAGGAATTCGCCTTGCGTCCCCATTCCGCTGACCGAAACCGACCGGGCGCGGGCGACATCGGCAAGGGTTTCGAAATCGACATGGCTCGTGAGATCGGCTTCGCCGGGATGGGCGAGCGGCGGATCGAAGCGATGTTTCAGCACGGCCTGGAGCGTGTCCCCGAAGCCGGCTTCCAGATGGCCGTAATCGATGACGACCGCCGTGCCGCCGCCTTGGAAAAGCCGGTCGCAGATCATTTGCATGATCGCCGCGCGGGCGGGTGCGACCTCGACGATGCTGCCCGGAGGCTGAGCGGCGTGGCCGGGGGGCAGCAGGGCGGGATCGAGACCGCCCGCGCCGGCGAGGAAGGTCAGGTCCCCGTCGCGGCCGAGTCCCACGAGCCGCTCGCGGAAGCCGGCCTTCGTCTTGACGAATTGCCGGATCGGCACCGCGTCGAAGAATTCGTTGGCGGCGAGCAGCAGGAAGCCGGGCGGAACCTCGTCGAAACCGTCGTGCCATGCCACCTTGCCGGCATGTTCGCCGAGCGTCTTTTCCTGGACGGCGCGGAGGGCCGGGCTGGTTTCGACCAGATGGACGCTCGCGGCGGCGTAAAGGTCCGGCGCGAGCTTGCGGATCGTTCGTAGCATGTCCGCCATCATGGTGCCGCGTCCGGGGCCGATCTCGGCGATGCGGACATGGTTTTGCGGGCGGAGATGCCGTTCCCAGGCATGGACGAGGAAGACGCCGACCATCTCGCCGAAAAGCTGGCTGATTTCGGGCGCGGTGACGAAATCGCCGCCGCGCCCGAATGGGTCGCGCGTCCTGTAATAGCCGTATTCGGGATCGGCGAGGCAGAGCGCGAAGTAATCGGTGACGCTGATCGGGCCGTGGGCGGCGATGATCGCCCTGATCTTTCCGGCGAGCGGCGTGGTCATGCGCGATGCATCGCCGCGCGGTTGGCGCGCCAGATCGCCCAGAGGCCGAGCAGCAGCATGGGCAGCGACAGCAGCATGCCCATGGTCAGCCAGCCGTCGAGAAGATAGCCGAGCTGCGCATCCGGCTCGCGCACGAATTCGACGCCGATGCGGCAGGCCGCGTAGAGGCTGACGAAGACGCCGGCGACGAGGCCGGGCCGCTTCAGCGCGCCGCGCCGGAACACCAGCCATGCCAGCACGAGGCCGGTCAGCAGGCCTTCGAGGCCCGCCTCGTAAAGCTGGCTCGGATGCCGCGGGAACATCTCACCGGGAAAGATGACCGCCCATGGCAGGAAGCTGATCTTGCCCCAGAGCTCGCCGTTGATGAAATTGGCGATGCGCACGAGGAAAAGCCCGGTGACGCAGACGGTGCTGACGATATCGAACAGCGACCACATGCCGATGCCGCGCTTGCGGGCGAAGAGGATCATGGCGATGGCGGTACCGGTAATGCCGCCGTGGAACGACATGCCGCCCTTCCAGATTTGCAGCATCAGGGCGGGATCGGCGAGATAGAGCGGCAGGTCGTAGAAGAGGATGAAGCCGATGCGGCCGCCGGCGACGATGCCGATCGCGGCCCAGAGCAGGAAATCGTCGAGATCGAGCGCGGTCATCGCCGGCTTGTCGTTGGCCCAGAGCCGGGGCGTGGCCACGATCCTGCGCGCATACCACCAGCCGAGCAGTATGCTGACGACATAGCCGAGGCCGTACCAGCGGATATCCACGGGGCCGATGGAAATGGCGACGGGATCGATGTCGGGGAAGGGCAGGAGGGCGAGGGTCTCGGCGGCGCTGATCAACGGACTGTCCGGATTCGTTTGCGGTTGGCCGGCTTATAGCATGAAGTTTCGATCCGAACAGGCGCGGCCGCCGCCGCGCGCCGGGTGAAATTGCCCTCACGGGGGCTTTTTCCTTGCATCGCGATGGGCGGCATCCTACCTCCATTCTCAATGATATCCCTTCCCGGAGGACTGCCATGAACCAGGGACCCAACCGTATTCTCGACGACTTCGCCAAGCTGATGACCGATGCGGCGGGCGCCGTTCAGGGCGTGGGCCGCGAGGTCGAGACCGCCTTCAAGGCCCAGGCCGAACGCTGGCTGAACTCGATGGACATCGTCAAGCGCGAGGAATTCGAGGCGGTGCGCGAAATGGCGGTTCAGGCGCGTGAGGAAAACGACCGGCTCGCGGCGCGTATCGCCGAACTGGAAGCGAAGATCGCCGCGGCGAAGCTCTGAGCTCGGAAAGTTATCCACAGGCCGCGCGGCGGCGCGGCCCGTGAGGTTTTCCACTGGCGCGGATCATCGAAAAAGCCTTGTCTGAGAGTCGGTTAACAATCGAATTTGAATCAAATTCTGATTGACCCGGAATTGATATCACCAGCTTTTTAGCGCGCCGGGACTGGTTTCATGACTCTGGCATTATACACTGATTTTACAAGATGATTCGAAGCGGACGTAAGTTCCGGGCAGGCTCGGTGGCCTAGGATGAAGTTATCGGTTCGCGGATCATTCCAGTGAGTTTCCGGTATCCTCCGGTCGCGCTTGGTTTGCTCCATGCGCGACGTGGCTTGGATTCCGCAATTAGGTGCCGCATGAGCCTTTACGACCTGAAGACCGAACGCCTGTCGAATCCTGTCGACCTCATCGAGTTCGTGGCGGATACGAACGACTGGTCGTTCGAGCGTTCCGCTGACGACGAACTGGCGATGACGGTGGAAGGCAAATGGGCCGATTACAACGTTTCCTTCGCCTGGATGGAGGAATTCGAGGCGCTGCATCTCTCTTGCGCCTTCGACCTCAGGATTCCGGATTCGCGGATGAACGAGGTGATCAAGCTGATCGCCCATATCAATGGCGAGGTGCTGCTCGGCCATTTCGACGTCTGGCACAATGCCGATATCGTGATTTTCCGCCAGTCGCTTCTGCTGTCCGGCGGAGTCGAGCCGACCGGGCGTCAGGTCGAGGTGTTGCTGTCGTCGGCGCTCGATGCCTGCGAGGCCTATTACCAGGCGTTCCAGTTCGTCGTCTGGTCCGGCATGGATGCGCAATCGGCCGTGGGCGCGGTGATGTTCGAAACGGTGGGTGAGGCATGAGTCCTTTGCGTTCCGGTCCGATCGTGCTGATCGGGGCCGGCAATATGGGCGGCGCGATGGCGCTGGGCTGGATCAGGAGCGGTATCGCCGGCGCATCGATCATCGCGGCCGATCCCAATCCGCCGGAGGCGATGAAGGCGCGGCTCGACGATGTCGGCATCCGCTTTTCGTCTGGTGCACCGGAAGGTGTGACGGCGGGCGTGGTCTTCGTCGCGGTCAAGCCGCAGGTCATGGACAAGGTTCTGCCGGCCTACAGGACGGTGATCGGCAAGGATACGATCGTGGTATCGATCGCGGCCGGAAAGACGCTTGCCTTTCTCGAGGAACAAGTCGGGCCGGCGCCGATGGTTCGCGCCATGCCCAATACGCCGGCGATGATCGGCCGGGGTGTCACCGGTGCCTTTGCCGATGCGCGCGTGTCGGAAGCGCAGCGCGCGCTGGTCCATTCGCTGCTCGAGGTTTCGGGGCCGGTGGAATGGGTCGACAGCGAGGCGCTGATCGATGCCGTGACGGCGGTTTCCGGTTCCGGTCCCGCTTATGTTTTTTGTCTCGTCGAGTGCATGGCTGAGGCAGGCCGAAAACTCGGTCTGCCGGCGGACCTCGCCATGCGTCTCGCGAGAGCAACCGTGTCGGGCGCTGGTGAACTGCTTCACCAGTCGCCCGGCGAGGCTGCCGAGCTTCGCCGGAATGTCACATCTCCCGGCGGCACGACGGCGGCGGCACTGGATGTCCTGATGGCCGATGCCGGCATGCAGCCGCTGTTCGACAAGGCGATCGCCGCCGCCCGGGACCGGGCGCGGGAACTCGCAGGATAGCCGCCATGCCGGAACAGATCAGCTATGCCGATTTCGAGCGCGTCGATATCCGTGTGGGCACGGTCGTCGAGGCCTTGCCCTTTCCCGAGGCGCGCAAGCCCGCGATCAAGCTGAAGATCGATTTCGGCCCGGATATCGGGATCAGGAAGTCCTCGGCGCAGATCACGGTTCACTATGCGCCGGAGACGCTGGTCGGGCGGCAGGTGCTCGCCGTGGTCAATTTCCCGCCCCGGCAGATCGGCCCGTTCCGGTCGGAAGTGTTGACCCTCGGCTTCGCGGACGGCGAAGGCGCCATCGTGCTGGCGCAGCCCGGACTGCCGGTTCCCAACGGCGGCAAGCTGCTTTGACCGGTTCTCCCCGTTTTCGCTTCAATTCCGGAGCATGAACCTCGCGAGCGCTTGCCGATGGTTTCGAAAAGGCGCGTGGAGATATGAGATGACACTGACCGGAATCGGGGAGCGCTTTCGCGTTTCATGCCTGCCGCGGGCGGCGGCCGCGGCGGAGGAATGGCGTGCGACCCATGTCGTCTCGCTGATCGACCCGGCGCTCGGGGCGGAGCATGTGCCGGCGATCCGAGGCGCCGAGCATATCGTCGCCCGGCTGCGCGACCAGGAAACGGCGGAGTTCACCGCGCATTTCCCCGAAATCGTCGAAGGCCTGTTCGAAACGGTCCGTCCAGCGGTCGAAAGCCCGGATTCCCGCATCCTGGTTCATTGCCATGCCGGCGTCTCGCGCTCGACCGCTTTCTGCTATGCGATGATCGCGCATCGGGCGGGGCGGGGCATGGAGGAGGAGGCTTTCGGCGCCTTCCTGTCGATCGTCAACAAGCCCTGGCCGAACCGGCGCATCATCGAGATCCTCGACCGGAAATGGCAGCGGGACGGCGCGCTGCTCAGGCCGCTGGACGCGATGCGCGGGCGCCACGCCAACCGCATCCTCGCCTGGGACCGTTTCAACCGGAAGCGGCGTTTTTTCGAGCTGGTGCCGCAGGAATTCTACGGGCGGTAGGTGTCAGGCGACTCGCCGGGGCAGCCTCGAAATCGCGTCCCCGGTGCGCTGCTCAAGGGCAAGCAGGTTCTTGGGCTTCACCTAAACTGGCACGCGGACCGTCGCCCTCAAGCCCCCCATCGGGCTGTCGGAGAGGGTTACGTCGCCGCCATGGCCGCGGGCGATGTCGCGGGCTATGGCGAGGCCGAGGCCCGTGCCGGAAGCGTCGAGATTGCGCGCCTCGTCCAGCCGGAAGAACGGCTTGAACACCTCGTCGCGCATCGCTTCGACGATGCCGGGGCCGTTGTCGTCGACGGTGACGACGAGGAACCGGCCGGAATGGCGCGCCTCGATCCGGACCGTGTCGGCATGGCGCCAGGCATTCGTCGCCAGATTGGTGATCAGGCGGCTGAAGGCATTGGGGCGGACCTTCACGCGCGGTGGCCCATCCATTGCCGTGGTCAGGGTCTTGCCATGCAGCGCCGCGGTCTCCTCTAGCTGGCGCAGCAATGCGGTGAGCTCCAGTTCGCCCTCCGCCTCCTCGGACTGGCCGCGGGCGAAGGCGAGATAGCCGTCCAGCATGGCATTCATGTCGTCGACATCGCGGTTGAGGCTGTCGAGATCCTTCATGTCCTCCGCGATGGCGAGTTGCAGCCGGAACCGGGTGAGGATGGTGCGCAGATCGTGGCTGACGCCGGAGAGCATGGCGGTGCGCTGCTCGATCTGGCGTTCGATGCGCTCTCGCATCTGGAGAAAGGCCATGCCGGCCCTGCGCACTTCGACCGCGCCGCGCGGATGGTAGGGCTCGGCGGGCTTCTGGCCCTTGCCGAAGCTCTCGGCGGCGCGGGCAAGCGCCAGGATCGGCCGGATCTGCCCGCGCAGGAACAGGATTGAAATGATGATCAGCACGAGGGACGTCCCGAACATCCAGATCAGGAAGATCTGCGAATTGGAAGCCGATGTACGGTCGCGCTGGGTCACGACGCTGAGGATGCGTTTTCCATCGATGACCAGCCGGACCTCGACCTGCTTGGGACCCAGGCTCGAATCGATCCAGAAGGGCCGGTTGATCTGCTTGTTGATCTGTCGGGACAGTGTTTTGTCGAGAATGGAGAAGAACGGCACCGGCTTTCGCGGCGGCAGCTTGTCGCCCGGCATCACCTTGACGGTCAGGCCCATTCGATCCTCGGCGATGCGGATGATTTCATCCTGCCGGCCGGGCATCTTGTCCAGCAGGTCGATGATGGAGGCGATGTCGCGGGTCACGGCGGCGGAGAGACGGCTGGTCACCATCTGCCAGTGACGCTCCATGAAGACGAAGACCAGGACCGTTTGCAGGATCAGCATCGGCAGGACGATGATCAGCAGCGATCGGGCGAAAAGGCCGCGCGGCAGGTTGCGGCGGAAGAACCGTCCTATCGTGGCGAGCGGGTTCGACTTCTGCTCGTCAGCCATGCCGGGCGCGAGATCGGTTTCGGCGGTCATCCGCTCTGGTCCAGCGAAAGCCTGTAGCCGATGCCGCGAACCGTCTGTAGCCAGACCGGGTTGCCGGGATCGTCCTCGATCTTGCGGCGCAGCCGATTGATTTGCACGTCGATGGTGCGTTCGCCGACATCGGCGCCGGTGCCGGCAAGCTCGTGGCGGGCGATGGTCTGGCCGGCATTGGCGGCGAAGATCATCATGATGTCCTGCTCCCGGCCGGTCAGGCTCACGAGCTGGGGTCCCCGGCGCAGCTCCTTCTTGACCAGCGAGAAGGTATAGGGGCCGAAAATGAGCTGGTCGATCTTGGGCCGGCCGGGATTGGCGGCGCGCTTGAGGATGTTGTTGATCCTGAGCAGGAGTTCGCGCGGATCGAAGGGCTTGGCGAGATAGTCGTCGGCGCCCGCCTCCAGGCCGGCGATGCGCGCCTCGGCCTCGGCGCGCGCCGTCAGCAGGATGACGGGGATGTCCCGCACCTGCTTGAGCGCCTGGGTGAGGGCCATGCCGGTCTCGCCCGGCATCATCACGTCGAGCACGAGCAGGTCGAAATCCAGTCCTTCGAGCTTGCGGCGCGCCTCGGCGGCATCCGCTGCCACCGTCACGCGGAAGCCCTTGCCGGTCAGGAATTTCCGCAGCAGTTCCCGGATCCGGGTGTCGTCGTCGACGATCAGGAGATGCGGCGCGTCGTCCGGCATGGGCGCGTCATCGCTCATTTCCGCCTCCATTGTTGCGCATTCCCGCGAGGAATCGCACCACATCCTCGCGCATCACCGATCCGGCCAAGCCGAATGCATGGCCAATGCGGCGCGATTGCGGCTTTGCGAGTTCGAGGGCGAGGTCGCGGCCGGCGGCGGTGGGATAAAGATGCCGCTGCCGGCGGTCCTCGGTTCCCTCGACCTGCGCGATATAGCCCGAGTCGATCAATTGCTTGAGCACACGGGCGAGGGACTGCTTGGTGATCTTCAGCGTATCGAGAAGATCGGCCACCGTCATGCCGGGATTGCGGTTGACGAAATGGAGCACGCGGTGATGGGCGCGGCCGAATTCCTTTTTCTCGAGAATGGCGTCGGGGTCGGAAATGAAGTCGCGATAGGCGAAGAACAGGAGTTCGATGATCTCGAAATCGATGTTGCCGTCGCCGGTCATCGGTGCCCGGACGATATCGAGTTCCTTGCCATTCTTCACCGGTTTGTCCATCACATCCACGATTCCGCCGCGCCGGAGGCGCGATAAGTCAGCTTCATTGACATAAATTCCGCCCACTGATAGCGTAAAACCCACTTGGAGGACAGAGACGATCGACCGGTCGCGGCTTCTTCCTCAAGCTCCGTCCCTCTCTCGACAGACATCGCGGACCGCCGGACGGGAAGACTTGACCCATTGAATGATGGCGCCCGGGGTGGCGTCGCGGAGGTTTGATTATGGCAGTTCCTTTCGACCAGCTTGAGGGCCAGATCTGGATGAACGGCGAGTTCGTTCCCTGGAAGGAGGCCAAGATCCATGTGCTGACCCACGGCCTGCACTATGCGAGCGCGGTCTTCGAGGGCGCGCGCGCCTATGGCGGACGGATCTTCAAGCTCACCGAGCACAACCAGCGCCTGCACACATCCGCCGAGATCATGGGCTTCA
>JAGRLJ010000351.1 GCA_020441805.1 Rhizobiaceae bacterium | reverse complement strand
GATCAGCGCCGGCAGGAAGCGGCGCACGGGAGCGGGGCCGCCGAGCAGGTTCTTCTGGGCGAAGAACAGTTGCTGGCCGTCGAGTTCCACGCCATGTGGCACGCCGACGAAGCCGACCGAGCCGCCGGGGCGGGCGGCGGCGATCGCCTGCGACATCGATTCCTGCGTGCCGACGCATTCCAGCACCGACTCCGCGCCGACGCCACCCGTCAGGTCCCTGATGCGGGCGACGCCGTCGGCGCCCCGTTCGGAGACGATATGCGTCGCACCGAATTCGAGCGCCAGGTCTTGCCGGCTCTTGTGGCGGCTCATCGCGATGATCGTTTCCGCGCCCATCTGCTTCGCGGCCAGCACCCCCATCAGCCCGACCGCGCCGTCGCCGACGACGACGGCCGTCCCGCCCGGCCGGACGCGGGCGGCATCGGCGGCATACCAGCCGGTGCCGAGCACGTCCGAGGTGGCCAGCAGGCTCGGGATCAGGTCTTCATCCGGCATGTGCGGCGTGGCGACGAGCGTTCCGTCGGCCAGCGGCACGCGCAGCAGCGGCGCCTGCGCCCGGCCCATGAATTCACGGTTCTCGCAGGAGGAGGGGAAGCCGAAACGGCAATGCGGGCAGGTATTGTCCGAACAGCAGAAGGAGCCGACGACGAACTGGCCGGGCTTCACCGTCTTCACCGCGCCGCCGACCTCCACCACCACGCCGCAATATTCATGGCCCATATGCATGGGTTCGTTCAGCGGCTGAAGGCCGCGATAGGGCCAGAGGTCCGAGCCGCAGATGCAGGTGGCCGAAAGCTTGAGGATCGCGTCGGTGGGATGGAGGATTTCCGGTTCGGCGATTTCCTCGCAGCGAATATCGCCGGGGCTGTAAAGCACTGTTCCAAGCATGGATGCTTCTCCCTTGCTCTGGTGTTTCGACCGTGTCAGACGCCGTACTGGGCATTCGTGACATGCTCCATCCAGTCGACGACTTTGCCGTCCTTGACCTCCTGAAGCGCGATATGGGTCATGGCGACATCGGGGGATGCGCCGTGCCAGTGCCTTTCTCCCGGTGCGAACCAGACGATGTCGCCGGGACGGATTTCCTCGATGGGGCCGCCGTCGCGCTGCACCCGGCCGAGGCCGGAAACCACGATGAGCGTCTGGCCGAGCGGATGGGTGTGCCAGGCCGTTCTGGCGCCTGGCTCGAAGGTGACCTGAGCGCCCTGCACCCGTTCGCTGTCGAAGGGATTGAAGAGCGGGTCGATGCGGACCGTGCCGGTGAACCAGGCGTCGGGGCCTTTGGCTGACGAGCGCGATCCCGCGCGTAGGATATCCATGGTCGTTCTCCTGTCGATTATCGGATGAGGTCGATTTGAAGCGGGAATTTCCCCTCTGTCAGCAGGGGCTCGAAACTGCCCGTCGATGCGGCCCAGCCGGATCAGGCCGCTCGACCAGCGATATCCCGCGTGAAAGAAGGCGAGATTGCCCCACGGAGCGTAATAGCAAAGGTCTCCCGGTCGCTCATTCCCGAACCGGCCGCTGCCTTGCTCGGCAAGCTTGCGCGGCAGATAGCTGATCTTCTCGTTGTCGGCGTAGTTGTCAATGGTCAAATCGTGAAGCGGCAGCATCGAGGCGAAATCGCGGGCGGATGGATTGTCTTCCAGCGTTGCCGTCATCATCCGATCGTGAAACGAGATACGAATCCTCATGGGTGTCGTTCCTTGTGCTCTGGAACCCGTCGGCATGCCGAGCGGGGCGGCCGCCGCCATCGCCAATGCCGCCTGTATGGTCTTCCGGCGGGTAAATCGGCAGGGCGTCACGCCTTGTTCCTCCTATGGTCATGGGCCGCGGCGACGGCCGTGAGCGCCGAACCGAGCAGCAGGACGGTGGCGAGGGTGAAAGCACTCCACCATCCGAAGGTGTCGAACAGCAAGCCGCCCAAAGCGGCGCCGAGTGTGATGGCGAGCTGGATGACCGCGACCTGTAGGCCGCCGCCGGCCTCGGCGTCGTCACGCAGCGCGCGGCTCAGCCATGTGCCCCAGCCGACGGGCGCGGCCGTGCCGAAGAAGCCCCAGCCGACGAGCAGGGCGGTAACGGCCATGGCGGAAGAGCCAAATGCGATCATCGCGGCCGCCAGCAGCGCCATGACGACCGGGATGGCGATGACGAGGCCGTAGAGCCGCGTTTCGAGCAGGTGTCCGATGGCCCAGGTGCCGGCGACACCCGCAAGGCCCATCAGCAGCAGGAGCGTGGAGAGCGTCGAGACATCGACGCCGGTGACGGTTTCGAGAAACGGCCGCAGATAGGTGAAAAGGGCGAACTGGCCCATGAACAGCAGGAAGATCGATGTCATGCCGAGCGCCACTTGCCGACGCAGCAGCAGGCCGAGGACATTGCCCGGTCCTCGTCGCCCGCGCGGCGGCAGCGAGGGCATGCCGGTCCACTGCCAGGTCAGCGCCAGCAACGCCAGGGGGACGACGAGGAAGAAGGCGCCGCGCCAGCCGACATAATCGCCGAGCAGGCTGCCGAGCGGAGCGGAGACGGTCGCCGCGACGGCATTGCCGGCATTGATCATCGCCAGTCCCCTGGGCACGGCGTCTTCCGGCACCAGCCGCATGACGATGGCCGTGGACAGGGACCAGAAACCGCCGATGGCGACGCCCAGCAATGCGCGGCCGGCCATCAGCACCGTATAGATCGGCGCGAACGTGACGATCAGGCCGGAGACGACCAGCAGCAGCGAGAAGGCGAGCAGCACGTGTTTGCGGTCGATATGCTTCACGAGACCGGCGATGGACAGGCTGGTGACGACGGCGAAGAGACCGGAAACCGAGATCGCCTGCCCGGCCCGGCCCTCGCTGATGCCGAGGTCGGCGGCAATCGGCGTCAGCAGGCTGACGGGCATGAATTCCGAGGCGATGAGCACGGCGACGCACAGCGCCATCGACAACACAGCGCCCCATGCCGCGCGCGGTTCCACCAGCCGACCGTCGTAGTTCGTGTCCATGAGCCTGTGCTCTCCGCATATGTCGGATCCGGTGCGTGCCACGCGGAATCGTCTTGGCGGAGAGATAGCATCGCGGAATTGCCGGGATTAGCAGCCTCAATTCGCTTGAACTTATCGACTGGAACCATAAATAAAGTTAGGCACATGGCCGTCCGGAGAGCTGGCGATGCGTGAAAACTTCAACGACCTGCTGTGGTTCCTGGTCGTTGCCGAGGAGCGGAGCTTCACCAGGGCGGCCGCCAGGATCGGCATCACCCAGTCGACCCTGAGCCATACGATCAAGCGGCTGGAAACGCGCATGGGATTGCGGCTTCTGGCCCGCACGACGCGCAGCGTCTCGACGACCGAGGCCGGCGAGAGGCTGCGTCAGTCCCTGGCTCCGCGCATCGCCGAAATCGAGACCGATATCGCGGCGTTGACCGCCTATCGCGACAAACCGTCGGGCACGGTGCGCATCACGCTCTCCGACCATGCGCTCGACTATCTCGTCTGGCCGAAGCTGCGGCCGGTCCTCGCCGATTATCCCGACAT
>JAGRLJ010000350.1:2041-2301 GCA_020441805.1 Rhizobiaceae bacterium | reverse complement strand
GTAGAAATAGGCCGGCGTCGGCAGCGTCGAGACCGGGCCATATTGCTCGACGGCGACCGCGAAGTCGGTGAAGACTTTCGGATACATGAGATAGGAGGCGAACTCGAAATCGGTGACCTTGCGTTCGAGCCTGGTTTCGATGTCGGCGCGTTCCCTGTCGAGGTCGGCGTCGGGCAGGAGCGAGCCGGGCCGCACCGTATAGGGCTCCTCGCCCTTGAGCACCTTCTTCCGCAAGGCCTCGGGCCAGCCGCCGGGGGGCT
>JAGRLJ010000350.1:365-1885 GCA_020441805.1 Rhizobiaceae bacterium | reverse complement strand
TCGCCGAACATCTGGTTGGCGTCGGCATAGGCCTGGGCCACCTTGTGCCAGCGGGTCTCGAGGCCGAGCGAACGCGCCTGCTCCTTGAGATTGGTGAACTGGCCGCCCGGCATTTCGTGGAGATAGACTTCCGAGGCCGGCCCCTTGAGGTCGCTTTCGAAAGCGGCATACTGGGTGCGAACCGCCTCCCAGTAGAAGGAGATGCGGCGGATCCATTCCGGATCGAGGCCCGGATCGCGCTCGGTGCCGGCCAGCGCCTCGACGATCGAGCCGAGGCAGGGCTGCGACGTATTGCCGGACAGCGCGTCCATGGCGGCATCCACCACGTCGACACCGGCCTCCACCGCCGCGAGCACGGTCGCGGCGGCGATGCCCGACGTGTCATGGGTGTGGAAGTGGATGGGCAGCGAGGTCGCCTGCTTGAGCTCGCGGAACAGGATGCGCGCCGCCTGCGGCTTGAGCAGGCCCGCCATGTCCTTGAGCGCGATGATATGCGCGCCAGCGGCTTCCAGTTCCCTGACCAGGCCGACATAATATTTGAGGTCGTATTTCGGCCGGGCGGAATTGAGGATGTCGCCCGTATAGCAGATCGCCGCCTCGCAGAGCTTGTTCTCCTCGACCACGGCATCCATCGAGACGCGCATGTTCTCGACCCAGTTCAGGCAGTCGAAGACGCGGAAAAGATCGATGCCGCCCCTGGCCGCCTGGCGGACGAAATATTTGACGACATTGTCGGGATAGTTCTTGTAGCCGACGCCGTTGGCGCCGCGCAGCAGCATCTGAAGCAGGAAGTTCGGCGCATTCTCCCGCACCAGCGCCAGCCGCTCCCAGGGGTCCTCGGTGAGGAAGCGCATCGAGACGTCGAATGTCGCGCCGCCCCAGCATTCGAGCGAGAAGAGGTTCGGCAGCGCCCTGGCATAGGTGGAGGCGATCGCGGCGATGTCGAAGGTGCGGACCCGCGTCGCCAGCAGCGACTGATGGCCGTCGCGCATCGTCGTGTCGGTCATCAGCACCCGCTTCTGGTCGGCCACCCATTGGGCGAACTTCGCCGGGCCGAGCTGGTCGAACATCTGCTTGGTGCCCGGCCCGACCGGCTGGTCGATGAAGGGGATGACCGGCGGCGCGGCATCCTCCGGCGGGCGGGCGCGGCCCCTGGCCTCGGGATGGCCGTTCACCGTGACATCGGCGAGATAGGTGAGCAGCTTGGTCGCGCGGTCCTGCCGCCGGACCTGCTGGAACAGTTCCGGCGTCGTGTCGATGAAGCGGGTGGTGTAGGAATTGTCCCTGAATTTCGGATGGGTGATGATCGCTTCGAGAAAGGTCAGGTTGGTGGCAACGCCGCGGATGCGGAACTCGCGCAGCGCGCGTTCCATGCGGCGGATCGCCTCCTCCGCCGTCGGCGCCCAGGCCGTGACCTTTTCGAGCAGGGGATCGTAATAGCGGGTAATGACCGCGCCGGAATAGGCCGTGCCGCCGTCGAGGCGGATGCCGAAGCCGGTCGCGCCGCGATAGGCGGTGAT
>JAGRLJ010000350.1:185-321 GCA_020441805.1 Rhizobiaceae bacterium | reverse complement strand
TCGGTGGTGATGCGGCATTGCAGCGCATTGCCGTTGAGCTTGATGTCCTCCTGTCCCGGCACGCCGGATTCGGGTGTGCCGATCGCAAAGCCGTCGAGAATGTGGATCTGGGCCTTGACGATGTCGATGCCGGTCA
>JAGRLJ010000350.1:0-151 GCA_020441805.1 Rhizobiaceae bacterium | reverse complement strand
GACCTCGATGAAGTAGAACTTGCCGCTATCGGCATCCATCAGATATTCGACAGTGCCGGCGCCGATATAGCTGGTGGACCGGGCGATCTTGAGCGAATAGGCGGCGAGTTCCTGGCGCTGGGCCTCGGTCAGATAGGGCGCTGGCGCGCGC
>JAGRLJ010000349.1 GCA_020441805.1 Rhizobiaceae bacterium | reverse complement strand
CCTGTCGAGCCTGCTGCGAGACGGCAGCGGCACGCCGCTCGCCGATTTCCGCCTGGCCTTCCTGGTGGTCGGCGCCATCGGCATGGCGGCATCGCTGCGCTTCGTCACGCTGCCCTCCGACGCTGGCGCGGATGTGTCAGGCCACAAGGCGAAAAATCGTGCCTCGAAATGACCGTTGCGGGTACGCCCGGCTCTCGCCGCGTCCGAGCTTTTCGCCGCAAGCGATTCATCGGACTCGACAATCCGGCCCCTGAGAAACCGGATCGGATACCCTTCCACGCACCATGCCCCTCAACCCCGCTGGCGACGCCGCGTCTCCGACGGACTTTCCTGGAACTGGCCGCGATAGGCCCGGGAGAAGGCCGAGGCGGAATTGAAACCCGTGCCGGCGGCAATATCGGCAAGCGAAAGATCGGTCTCGATCACACGGCGACGGGCGGCGTTCAGCCGCAGCGCCAGGTAGTGCTCGTGCGGCGGCACGCCGAAGCTCTTCTGGAACAAGGTCTGCAAATGCCGCGCGCTGATCCGCGTCCGGGCCGCGACCTGCTCCAGCGCCAGCGGCTGCTCGACGGTCTCCTCCATCAGCCGGACGGCCTGGTAGAGCCGCTTGTCGAGGACGCCGACGCTGCTCGGCGCCGGCGGCACCTCGTCCATGCCCCCGCCGCGCTCATAGAGGAAGGAACGCGACACTTCGAGCGCCATCGAATAGCCCTGCCGGCGGCGGATGATTTCCAGCATCATGTCCAGCGTCGGCAGCGCGCCGCCCGATGTCATCCGCCGCCGGTCGATCACGAACCGCTCCTTGACGACGTCGATCTGCGGATAGCGCACGGAAAAGTCCTCCTGGTCCTCCCAGTGCAGGGTGACCCTGTGACCGTCGAGCAGGCTCGCCCCGGCCATCAGCCATGTGCCCGATTCGATGCCCGCCATCATCGTCCGGTGCCGAGCGGCGCGCGACAGGGCCATCTTCACCGCGGTCGTGTTGCAGCGCCGCCAATTGTAGCTCGACACGACGAAAAGCGGATCCTGCCCGTTGCCGGGTCGGAAAGCACCGTGAACCGGCATGGCGATGCCCGCCGTGGTTTCCACGGGCTTGCCGTCGAGGCTGAGCAGCCGCCAGCCATAGAGCGCGCGGCCGGCGATGCGGTTTGCGGCACGCAGGGGCTCGATCACCGAAGCGAGCAGGATCACTGTCGTTTCGGGAAAAGCCAATATGTCGATATCGACTGTCCGGTCTGATTGCTCGAACATGATCCCCTCCATGATTTCCGATAATGTATAGAATGTTGCCGTTAATGCAAAGCATACGCCTTGGCGGCGGCGCAGACTGCCGCCACATTATCCCGAGGGAGGGTCATCCAATGCCGCTCAACATGAACCGAGACGTCTTCATCACCTGCGCCGTGACCGGCTCGGGCGACACCGCCGGCAAGTCGCGCAACGTGCCGCGCAGCCCCAAGGAAATCGCCGATGCGGCCGTCGAGGCCGCCAAGGCGGGCGCGGCGATCATCCACTGCCATGTCCGCGACCCCGAGACAGGCGCCCCCTCCCGTCGCACCGATCTCTACAAGGAAGTGACCGACCGCATCCGCTCCGCCGAGGTCGATATCGTGCTCAACCTCACCGCCGGCATGGGCGGCGACATGATTTTCGGCGATGTCGAAAAGCCCCTGCCGCTCAAGGAAGCCGGCACCGACATGGCCGGCGCCACCGAGCGCGTCAGCCACGTCGCCGAATGCCTGCCCGAGATCTGCACGCTCGATTGCGGCACGATGAACTTCGGCGAGGCCGACTACGTGATGACCAACACGCC
>JAGRLJ010000348.1 GCA_020441805.1 Rhizobiaceae bacterium | reverse complement strand
AAGGACGGCACCTTCACCAATGCCGAGCGCCGCATCAACCGCGTCCGCAAGGTCATGACGCCGAAAAACGGCTATGCCGACTGGGAAGTGACACAGGAACTGGCCCGCGCCATGGGGCTCGGCTGGAACTATACCCATCCGTCCGAGATCATGGACGAGATCGCGGCGACCACGCCGTCCTTCGCGCTCGTTTCCTACGATTATCTCGAGAAGATGGGCTCGGTGCAGTGGCCGTGCAACGAACGGGCGCCGGAAGGCTCGCCGATCATGCATGTCAATGGCTTCGTGCGCGGCAAGGGCAAGTTCATCCGCACCGAATATGTCGCCACCGACGAGAAGACCGGGCCGCGCTTCCCGCTGCTCCTCACCACCGGCCGCGTGCTCAGCCAGTACAATGTCGGCGCCCAGACGCGGCGCACCGGCAATACGGCCTGGCATCCGGAGGACCTGCTCGAGATCCATCCGCATGACGCCGAGCAGCGCGGCATCCGCGACGGCGACTGGGTGCGGCTCAGGAGCCGCGCCGGCGAGACGTCGCTCAGGGCGCAGATCACCGACAGGGTCGCGACCGGCGTGGTCTATACCACGTTCCACCATCCCGACACCCAGGCCAACGTCATCACCACCGACTTCTCCGACTGGGCGACCAACTGCCCGGAATACAAGGTGACAGCGGTGCAGGTGGCCCCTTCCAACGGTCCTTCGGAATGGCAGGAGGAGTATAACGAACTCGCCCGGCGCTCGCGCCGCATCGCCGGCAAGCTGGAAGCAGCGGAGTAACGGATTGGAAGCGCAGATGGCCCACCCCCCTTTGCCCGGCCGGACATCTCCCCCTCGATGGGAGGGACCGGACGGGGCGCGGTGGTGGGCTGTCTCGGGCCATAGCTGCGCGGCCTTCGACTTGAATTTGGGGCGAGGTGAATGCTTCCAGCCAATCTCGCCCCTCGAGGGAGGGATACCCGGCAAGGCAGAGAGAAATATCCTCCATGGCTGACACCACCCGCCGCGTCCCCGAAACCATCTTCCGCAACCATGTTCTCTCGACCGGCCACCGCGTCGTCGCCGAGGAATTCGCCATCGCCCTTTCCTATGGCGGCTCGACCGAGGCGGTGATGATGGCCACACCGGCCGATCTCGAGGATTTCGCGGTCGGTTTCTCGCTCTCGGAAGGCATTGTCGAGAACCTCGGCGAGGTCACCGGCATCGATATGCTCGAAACCCCAGGCGGCATCGATCTCCAGATCGGCCTCAAGGACGATGTCGATCGCGCGCTGCGCGCCCGCCGGCGCGTCAGGGCAGGCCCGGTCGGCTGCGGTCTCTGCGGCGTGGAGTCGATCGAGGAAGCGCTGAAACCCGCGGCGGACGTGTCGAAGGCCTCCGCGAGGCTGACAGCCCACGATATATCGGATGCGATGCGGGCGCTCTCGGCCAACCAGCCGCTCAATAGCGAGACACGGGCGGTGCATGCGGCGGGCTTCTATGTCGCCGGCCGGGGCATGGTCGCGATCCGCGAGGATGTCGGGCGCCACAATGCGCTCGACAAGCTGATCGGCCATCTCGCGCGGCAGGGCTTTTCCGGCGCCGACGGCGCGGTCGTCATGACGTCGCGGATTTCCGTCGAGCTGATCCAGAAGACGGCCAAGCTGGGCGCGGGCGTGCTGATCGGCATTTCGGCGCCGACGGCGCTCGGCATCGACATGGCCGGACGCGCCGGCATGACGCTCGTGGCGCTGGCGCGCGGCGAGGATTTCGAAATATTCACCGGCCCGGGCCGGATCAAATTGGGAGCAGAGGCCGATGCAGCCTGACAACAAGATCGTCCGCATGGCGAACCAGATCGCGACCTTCTTCCTGTCTCAGCCGGAAGAGGTCCGGATAGCCGGCGTCTCCAACCATATCAACAAGTTCTGGGAGCCGCGCATGCGCCGCCAGTTCTTCGAGATCGTCGACAATGGCGGCGGCGAATTGTTGCCGCTCGTCGTCGAGGCGGCCCGGCAGATCAATCGCCCCGAACCCGCCGCCCAGCCCGTCGATTGAGGGCAGCGCTCCTTCGTTCTACGATCCGCCCATGAAAGAGTCGTGGAACATGAGCGTCATCAGGATCGACGATGTCGGGGATCAGGTAGAGGAACTCGTCAGCCGCGCCGAGGCGGGCGAGACGATCCTGATCGAAAAGGACGGACGGTCGCGCGCCTCGTCGGTGTCGCCATGGCCGGAAAATCCGAACCCGCGAAACGCAGGATCGACATCACACCACTCCGGGAATTCACGCGTTCACAATTGATGCAGACGGAATCGGCAGGTGATCTTATCGGGCGTATGCGCGACGAGGATCGTTATTGAAGCTTTATTTCGACACCTCAATCTTCGTTCCATTGACGGTTGCGGAGCCGCGGTCTGAAATCGTCCAGTCTGGTTTTCCGGGCAGGATCCATAAGGAATTGTCATAAATGACTGGGCCTCAGTGACTGGGCCTCCGTCGAGTTCCGGTCGGCGCTCGCATTGAAGCTGAGGACAGGCCAGATCAATGTCGGCATCCGTTCCGGAGCCGAATATCTTTTTATTCATTTCACA
>JAGRLJ010000347.1:1858-2682 GCA_020441805.1 Rhizobiaceae bacterium | reverse complement strand
GCCGTCAATTTCCAGCTTCGCTTCGCTCCGATGATGCTCGCATTGAAGGACGCTATCGCCAAGGGCCTGCTCGGCGAGGTGGTGGATTTCGAGGCGCATCTGGTGCTCGATACGCCCTGGAGCCTCTGGGCTTTCCTCAAGGACCTGCCGCGCATCGAGATCGCCATGCACTCGATCCATTATCTCGACCTGATCCGCCAGGTTCTCGGCGACCCCCGGGGCGTCCATGCCAAAACCATCGGCCATCCGAACCATGCCATGGCCCAGACCCGCACCGCCGCCATCCTCGATTACGGCGATCGCGTTCGCTGCGTGCTCTCGATCAACCACGACCATCCCTTCGGCTGCCGTCACCAGGCCTGCGACTTCCGCGTCACCGGGGCGGAGGGCGCTGCCTATCTTCAGCTCGGCGTCAATCTCAACTATCCGGAAGGCGAGCCGGATATCCTCGAAATCCATCCGAAGGGTGGCGACGGGTGGGTGACGGTGCCGCTCCGGGGAAGCTGGTTCCCCGACGCCTTCATCGGCCGCATGGCGAACCTCCAGCGCTTCGCCGGCGGCGAGGATGCCGAGCTCGTATCCTCCGTCGAGGATGCCTGGAACACGATGGCGTTGGTCGAGGCGGCCTATGCCTCCAGCGCCGCCCCCGCGACCCCGCTCGAAAGGAAGCCCTGATGGAACAGACGATCTATTTCGAGGATTATGAGCTCGGCCATATCCGCATCACCACGGGCCGCACCATCACCGAGACCGATTTCGTCGTCCATGCGGGCCATACCGGCGATTTCTTCCCGCATCACATGGATGCGGAATTCGCCAAAAGC
>JAGRLJ010000347.1:772-1810 GCA_020441805.1 Rhizobiaceae bacterium | reverse complement strand
CTTACGGCCAGCCTTATCAATCCGGTGGCTTTCTCCTACGGCTATGACAGGCTACGGTTCATCCGCCCCGTCTTCATCGGTGACACGATCAAGACGCGGGTGACGATCGCTGCCAAGGAGGACGATCCGAAGCGGAAGGACGCCGGCCGCGTGGTGGAACGCTGCGAGGTCATCAACCAGAAGGGCGAAGTCGTGCTCGCCGCCGATCACATCCTGATCTGCGAGCGCCGCGCCAGGATAGTTTGAAGGAATAGGACAATGGATTTCACCGGCAAATCGGTTCTGGTCACTGCCGCCGCGCAGGGCATCGGCCGCGCGATCGCGGTCGCCTTCGCTGCCGCGGGCGGACGCGTCACCGCCACCGACATCAACGAGGCGGCGCTGAAGGAGATCGACGGCCAGGACGGCATCGTCACCCGCAAGCTCAATGTGCTCGACGAAGCCGCCGTCAAGGCGCTGGCCGAGGAGATCGGGCAAGTCGATGTGCTCGTCAATTCTGCCGGCGTCGTGCATAACGGCTCGATCCTCGACATGAAGGATGAAGACCTCGATTTCGCCTTCGATCTCAACGTCAAATCGATGATCCGCACCATCCGCGCCGTGCTGCCCGGCATGCTGGAGCGCAAGGATGGCGCGATCGTCAACATTGCCTCCGTCGCCTCCTCGATCAAGGGCGTGCCCAACCGCTTCGCCTATGGCGTCACCAAGGCCGCCGTGATCGGGCTGACCAAATCCGTCGCCGCAGATTACGTGACGCAGGGCATCCGTATCAACGCCATCTGCCCCGGCACGGTCGAGAGCCCGTCGTTGCAGGAGCGCCTTCGCGCCCAGGGCGACTACGAGGTCGCGCGCGCCGCCTTCATCGCCCGCCAGCCGATCGGCCGCATCGGAACGCCTGAGGAAATCGCGGACCTTGCGCTCTATCTCGCCGGAGCGACCTATACGACCGGTCAGGCCTATGCCATCGATGGTGGCTGGACGATTTGAGATCCTAATTCGAAAGAGGAAGCATTCATGAAACTCATGCGAGTGGGCGCA
>JAGRLJ010000347.1:271-542 GCA_020441805.1 Rhizobiaceae bacterium | reverse complement strand
CCGTGCCGCCCGAGCCGATCATCTTCATGAAGGCGAGCTCGGCCATTGTCGGCCCGAACGACGACGTGCTGATCCCGCGCGGCTCGGAAAAGACCGACTGGGAAGTCGAGCTCGCCGTCGTCATCGGCAAGACCGCGAAATATGTCTCCGAGGACGAGGCATTGGATTACGTCGCCGGCTACGCCGTCACCGACGACGTTTCCGAGCGCGCCTTCCAGGCCGAGCGTGCCGGCCAATGGACCAAGGGCAAGTCCTGCGACACGTTCGGCCC
>JAGRLJ010000347.1:0-197 GCA_020441805.1 Rhizobiaceae bacterium | reverse complement strand
ACGATGCAGGACGGCTCGACCGCCACCATGGTTTATGGCGTGAAATATCTGGTCTCCTATCTCTCGCAGTTCATGAGCCTGCATCCCGGCGACATCATCTCCACCGGCACGCCACCCGGCGTCGGCATGGGCATGAAGCCGCCGCGCTATCTCAAGCCCGGCGATGTGGTCGAACTCGGCATCGAAGGGCTCGGCAC
>JAGRLJ010000046.1:1889-2708 GCA_020441805.1 Rhizobiaceae bacterium | reverse complement strand
GAGAACATGTGCGGATAGCGGTCGTAATGTTCCGGCCTGAGCCCCACTCGCGCCATCATCGCCTCGGCCTTGGCGCGGCGTTCGGCAGGTGTATCGTCGGTATTCAGCCGCAATGGCTCTTCCAGGATGGTGCCGATCTTGTGGCGCGGATTGAGCGATCCGTAAGGATCCTGGAAGACGATCTGTACGGCCTTCCTCGTCTTCGGCCCGGGAATTGCCGCTTCGCCGTCGATCAGCAATTCACCCGCGCTCGGCTCCTCGATCATGGTGACGAGCCGCGCCAGCGTCGACTTCCCGCAGCCCGATTCGCCGACCACGGCGAGTGTCTTGCCCGGTTCGAGCGTGAAGTCCGCGCCATTGAGCGCCTTGACCTCGTCTGCGGCACGAAACGGCCCGCGCGATACGGGATAGAACTTGGCGAGCGATTTGCCTTCCAGAACAACCTTGCCCGTCATGACGCCGCCTTCGCCTTCCGGCGCTGCTTTGGCGCACCCTTGCGGGCGCCGTTCAGCGGATGGTTGCAAAGCGCGTAGCCCAGTTCGGGCCCCTGGCGCGTCGCGCCCTGCCGGCAGATATCGGTGGCGTGAGTGCAACGCGGCTCGAACAGGCAGCCCGGGGGCCGGTCGTAGAGACCCGGCACCACGCCGGGGATCGACGGCAGCCGGCGCGCATTGGCGCGCTCGGGCAGCGCCGACAACAATGCCGCCGTGTAGGGATGGTGGGGGCGGGCGAACAGGTCTGCGACGCCCTGCTCCTCGACCTTCTGTCCGGCATATTGCACCTGCACCCGCTCGGCCATCTCGGCGACCACGCCCATGT
>JAGRLJ010000046.1:0-1731 GCA_020441805.1 Rhizobiaceae bacterium | reverse complement strand
GCCGCCCGAAAGCTGGTGCGGGAACACCGACAGGCGTTCCCTCGGTGCCGGAATGCCGACGCTCGCCATCAGTTCGACCGCCCGTTCCTGGCGCTCGGCGCGGGAAAGGTTGGTGTGCTGGCGCAGCATTTCCTTGATCTGGAAGCCGACCGTGAAGCATGGGTTCAGGCTCGACATCGGCTCCTGGAAGATCATCGCGATCTCCCGGCCGATGATCCGGCGCTTGTTCTCCGCGCTCATGGCGATCATGTCGCGCCCGTCGAATTCCATGCGGTCGGCCGTCACCTTCGCCGTCCAGGGCAACAGCCCCATCAGCGCCAGCATGGCGACCGACTTGCCCGAGCCGGATTCGCCGACAACCGAAAGGATCTCGCCTTTCTCGCAGGTCATGGAAACGCCGTCGACGGCCCTGAACAGGCCGCCGGCGGTCTGGAATTCGACAGTCAGATTCTGGATGTCGAGCAGCGGCATCACGACCTCTTCAGTTTCGGGTCGAGTGCGTCGCGCAAGCCGTCGCCCATCAGATTGATGGCGAGCACGGTGATGAGGATGGCGAGGCCGGGGAAGGTGACCACCCACCAGGCGCGCAAGATGAATTCGCGTGCTTCGGCCAGCATCGTGCCCCATTCCGGCGTCGGCGGTTGCGCGCCCATGCCGAGAAAACCGAGCGCGGCGGCATCGAGAATGGCATTCGAGAACGACAGTGTCGCCTGCACGATCAGCGGCGCCACGCAATTGGGCAGAAGCGTTCGTGTCATCAGATAGAACGGCCGTGCGCCGGCAACCCTGGCAGAGACGACATAGTCGCGGTTCATCTCGCTCATGACGGCCGCGCGCGTCAGCCGGACGAAATGCGGCTGATAGACCAGCGCGATGGCAATCATCGCGTTCATCAGGCCCGGGCCCAAAATGGCGACCAGAACCAGCGCCAGCAGCAGCGACGGGAACGCCAGGATGATGTCCATCACGCGCATGATCACGATGTCCACCCCGCCGCGGAAATAGCCCGCGACAAGGCCGATGA
This sequence comes from Rhizobiaceae bacterium, assembly GCA_020441805.1. GTDB lineage: Bacteria > Pseudomonadota > Alphaproteobacteria > Rhizobiales > Rhizobiaceae > Rhizobium_E. The sequence continues at coordinate 707 of JAGRLJ010000046.1, read as the reverse complement.
CGATGCCGAACACGAGCGCCACCGCGACGACGACGATGCCGATGAACAAGGAGAAGCGCGAGCCGTAGATCAGCCGCGAGAGCACGTCGCGGCCGACCGGGTCGGTGCCGAGCAGAAACCTCCATTGGCCTCCGTCCGACCAGGCGGGCGGGACGAGCAGCGCGTCGCGATATTGTTGTGTCGGCGAATGCGGCGCGAACAGCGGCGCCAGGATGGCCACGACGACCAGCGCGGCAAACACCCAAAGGCCGATGACCGCACCGCGATTTTCCCTGAAGTAGAACCAGAACTCCGCCAGCATGCGCCGGCGCACGGAGGTGGCCTCCTTGTCGCTGGCTCCGGTTTCGCTCGCCTGCACCATGTCTCGGCTCCTCAATTGTACCGGATGCGCGGATTGACGAGGCCGTAGAGCACGTCGACGATCAGGTTAACCAGCATGATGATGCCGGCGATAATCAGCAGACCGCTCTGGATGACGGGATAGTCGCGGCGCGAGACGGAATCGACCATCCATTTCCCGATGCCCGGCCAAGAGAAGATCGTCTCCGTCAAAATGGCGCCGGCGAGCAGAACGCCGACCTGCAACCCGATGGTCGTGATGACGGGAATGAGGGCGTTCCTGAGCGCATGCAGGCCGACCACCCTGAGAGGGGACAGCCCCTTGGCGCGCGCCGTGCGCACATAATCCTCGCCCAGCACTTCGAGCA
>JAGRLJ010000346.1 GCA_020441805.1 Rhizobiaceae bacterium | reverse complement strand
CCACCGCGCCCTCGGTCGTCTACCAGCTCACCATGACCGACGGTTCGGAGCGTGAGTTGCACAACCCGGCCGACATGCCCGACGTCGTCAAGATCCGCGAGATCCGCGAGCCCTGGATCCGCGCCACGATCATGACGCCGGACGACTATCTCGGCTCGGTGCTGAAGCTCTGCCAGGACCGGCGCGGCATCCAGATCGAGCTCACCTATGCCGGCACCCGCGCCATGGTGACCTACGACCTGCCGCTCAACGAGGTCGTGTTCGACTTCTATGACCGCCTCAAATCCGTCTCGAAGGGCTATGCCTCCTTCGACTATCACCTGACGGACTACCAGGAAGGCAATCTCGTCAAGATGTCGATCCTGGTGAACGGCGAGCCGGTCGATGCGCTCTCCATGCTTGTCCACCGCTCGCAGGCCGAGAAGCGCGGCCGCGACATGTGCGAGAAGCTCAAGGAGCTGATCCCGCGCCATATGTTCAAGATCCCGGTCCAGGCGGCCATCGGCGGCAATGTCATCGCCCGAGAGACGATCTCGGCGCTCCGCAAGGACGTGACGGCCAAGTGCTATGGCGGCGACGCCACCCGCAAGCGCAAGCTGCTCGACAAACAGAAGGAGGGCAAGAAGCGCATGCGCCAGTTCGGCAAGGTGGAGATTCCGCAGGAAGCCTTCATCGCCGCGCTGCGGATGAGCGACGAGTGAAGGGAGGGGCCTCCTCTCTTCTCCAGATGCGATCGTTCTGGATCGTGTACCCCTACCACTTCTCCAGATTTCCTGTATCGTTGCGGCTTGACGTTTGACAAATTTGGCTCGAGGGGAACCGCCAATGTCTGCTGTCTCCGCACTGACGATCTTTCATGTCCTCGTCAGCCTGGTCGCCATTGTCGCGGGCATTCCCGTCGTCCGTGCCTTTATCCGGAATGCCGACTATTCCGGCTGGACCAGGAACTACATCATCTTCACCGCGCTCACGCTGGTCACCAGCTTCCTCTTCCCCTTCAATGGCTTCACGCCGGCGATCGGGGTCGGCATCATCTGTATCGTCATCTTCATCCCGACATTCTGGGCCTGGCGCAGAGGCAGGACGGGCTCTTGGAACCTGGTGTATGTGCTCGGCTCGATCGCCCTTCTGTATTTCAACTGTTTCGTGCTGATCGTGCAGTCGTTCCTGAAGATACCCGTCCTGCATGCGCTGGCGCCCGCCGGAAACGAGCCGCCTTTTGCCGTCGCCCAGGGTATCCTGCTGGTCGCGGCGATCATCGTCGGAGTGCTGAGCGTGCGGGCTTCGCGGGTGCGGAGCGCCTGACGCGCCGGCGACGCCTTGCGCACCCTTCCCGGCTGTATTACTCCTTCGATCAGGACACCACTTGATTGCCACCCGCCGGAGGAGCAGAGAATGCATAAGTTCAAGATCGTGGCCGCTGCGAACGACCAGTTTCGCGTTCAGTTCGTCTACAATGCCGAAGTGATGGTCTGGTCGGAAAACTACAAGTCGAAGTCGAGCGCCCAAAACTGCATCGACTCCATCAAGAAGAACGCGCCCGAGGCGGCCGTGGTCGACCTCACCAAGGAGGAGACGGGCAAGGGCTACCGTTTCGAGATCGACGAAGCGAAGAATGGCGAGACCTTCGTGCGTTTCCGGGCCGCCAATGGCGAGATCATGGTCCGCTCCGAGACCTACAAGTCGAAGTCGAGCGCCAAGAACTGCATCGAATCGGTGAAGAAGAACGCGCCCGGCGCCGGCGTCGCGGACGAGACCGCGAAAGCCTGACAGCCGTCGCCGAAACGCCTCGACCGGACCTCGGTTTCTCCTTCGGGTCCTGACCGCCGATTTCCCTCGACGGCTGTTGCGGAATCTATGCCGGCGCGACCATTTCACCGCGCGCCGCATATGGCGTCGTAGCAATCCATCGGCTATGGTCCCGCCGGATTTCAGCCCGGTTTGGAGTAAGGCCATGACGAGCGCGCGCACGAATGCCGAGGGTGGCATGGAAACATCCTACGGATTCCAGAGCGTTGGAGCCGGCGAGAAGCAGGGCCGCGTCAACGATGTCTTCCACAAGGTGGCCAAGCGCTACGACATCATGAACGACCTGATGTCGGCCGGGCTCCATCGCATCTGGAAGAATGCGATGATCGCCGCGCTCAATCCGCGCAAGGACCCGTCGTGGCGCCTGCTCGACGTGGCCGGCGGCACGGGCGACATCGCCTTCCGGGCGATCGAGGCCTCCAGCCGGCTGGGCCATGCCACGGTGCTCGATATCAATGGCTCCATGCTGGCGGTCGGCGCCGACCGCGCCGAAAAGAACGGGCTCGCCGCCAATGTGACCTTCGTCGAGGCCAATGCGGAGGAACTGCCTTTCGCGGACAACGGCTTCGATGCCTATACGATCGCCTTCGGCATCCGCAACGTGCCGCGCATCGAGGTCGCGCTCGCGGAGGCCTATCGCGTCCTCAAGCGCGGCGGCCGGCTGCTGGTGCTGGAATTTTCCGAGGTCGAGATGCCGCTGCTCGACCGGATCTATGACGCCTGGTCGTTCAACGCTATCCCGAGGATCGGCCGCGCTGTGACCGGCGACGGCGAGCCCTACCAGTATCTGGTGGAATCGATCCGCAAGTTTCCCAACCAGCAGGATTTTGCCGAGATGATCCGGCGCGCCGGCTTCGGGCGGGTTGGGTGGACCAATTATTCGGGCGGCATCGCCGCGCTGCATTCAGGCTGGAAGCTCTGATCTTGACCACGATCGGCGCCTGTTTTCGACTCGTCAATCTCGGCTGGGTGCTGGCGCGCGAAGGCGTGATCTCGGCGCTGCCCTCCGAGAACCTGCCCTTCATCGCCCGCGTCGGCCGGACCATGGCCGGTCTGATCGCCCGTCGGCGGTCGCGCGATGCCCGGCAATCGGACAATCTCGCCCGCGCCGTCGAGCGGCTGGGCCCCTCCTATGTCAAGATCGGCCAGTTCCTGGCGACGCGGCCGGATGTGGTGGGCGACGTCTTCGCCGCCGATCTCGCCCAGCTCCAGGACCGGATGCCGACATTCCCGCAGGCGCAGTCCATCGCCCAGATCGAGGCTTCCCTCGGCCGAGGGGTCGATTCGCTCTTCGCGCATTTCGGCGAGCCGATCGCCGCCGCCTCCATCGCGCAGGTCCATCCGGCGGAGGTCGAGACGGACGGCGAGCGACGCAAGGTGGCGGTGAAGGTGATCCGGCCCGGCGTCCGCGAGCGCTTCGCCAAGGACCTCGAAACCAATTATGTCCTGGCGCGCATGCAGGAGCGCTTCTATCCCCCCGCCCGGCGCCTGAAGCCGGTCGAGGTGACGAAGACGCTGGAACAGACCACCAAGGTGGAGATGGATCTCAGGCTGGAGGCGGCCGCCCTCTCCGAGCTCGGCGAGAATTCCGCCGACGATCCCGGCTTCCGCGTGCCGCGCGTCGACTGGGAGCGGACCGGCCGCGACGTCGTCACCATGGAATGGGTGGACGGGATCAAGATGTCGGATATCGAGGGTCTCCGGGCCGCCGGCTTCGACCTCGACCGCCTTGCCGAAGCGCTGATGCAGTCCTTCCTGCGCCATACGCTGCGCGACGGCTTCTTCCATGCCGACATGCATCAGGGCAATCTCTTCGTCGACCGCGACGGTATCGTCGTCGCCGTCGACATGGGCATTGTCGGCCGTCTCGGCCGCAAGGAGCGCCGGTTCCTAGCCGAAATCCTCTATGGCTTCATCACCCGCGACTACCGGCGGGTCGCCGACGTGCATTTCGAGGCGGGCTACGTCCCCGCCCATCACGACCATGCCTCCTTCGCCCAGGCCATCCGCGCGATCGGCGAGCCGATCCACGGCCAGCCGGCGGACACGATCTCGATGGCCAAGCTGCTGACGCTGCTGTTCGAGGTCACGGACCTGTTCGACATGGAGACGCGGCCCGAGCTCATCATGTTGCAGAAGACGATGGTCGTCGTGGAGGGCGTGGCGCGCTCGCTCAATCCCAAATTCAACATGTGGAAGGCATCCGAGCCGGTTGTCGGCGGCTGGATCCGCGACAATCTCGGCCCGAAGCGGATCGCCGCCGATCTCCGGGACGGATTGAAGGCGGCGATGCGGCTCGCCGAAACCGCGCCGGCCATCGCGGCGAAGGCGGAGAATCTCGCGCAGAACCTGACCGCGATGAGCGAGAGCGGCCTGCGATTCGATGCCGAAACCGCCGAAGCGATCGGCCGGGCGGAGGCGCGTCATTCGAGATCCGGGCGCATTGCCCTCTGGATCATCGCCGCCGCCCTGGTCTATATCGCCTGGAAACTGTCACCCTTCTGAGCCGGGCGCGAGGAAGGACCGGAAAGAGGTTCAAGGGGGAAACCATGTCCAGTATCGCCATGCTTATCGGGCGCGTCCTGCTGTCGCTGATCTTCATCCAGGCCGGCCTGTCGAAGCTGATGAACGTTTCGGGGACCATCGCCTATTTCGAAGGCCTGGGCCTGCCGCTGGCCTCGCTGCTGATCTGGCTCGTCGTGCTGGTCGAGCTGGTCGGCGGCCTGCTGCTGCTCACCGGCTTCTATATCCGCATTGCCGCGGCCGTGCTTGCGGCCTTCTGCATCGCCACGGCCTTCACCGGCCATTCCGACTGGGCCAATGTGATGGACTTCCAGGCCTTCATGAAGGATATCGCGATCGCCGGCGGCCTGCTCTATGTCGCCGCGGCCGGCGCCGGCCTCATCTCGTTCGACACCCGGCGCGGTGTCTGAACCCGGCGCATCCGCATGCCTTTCTCCGAAAGGCAGCCCATGCGCCGATCCCGTGCTATCACGGATCGAGCATCGGATTCGCCAGCCGGCACCGGCCGGCGAACCATCTTCCAAAAGGGGACGCCGCCGGCCTGGATCCGGCCGGAATCGATCAGGGAACCGACATGACAGAAGCCTATATCTGCGCCTATATCCGCACGCCGATCGGCCGCTTCGGCGGCGCGCTTTCCTCCGTCCGGACCGACGATCTCGGCGCGGTGCCGATCAGGGCCCTCATCGATGCCAATCCGGGCATGGATATCGAGGCGGTGGACGAGGTGATCTTCGGCTGCGCCAACCAGGCCGGCGAAGACAACCGCAATGTCGCCCGCATGTCGCTGCTTCTGGCGGGCCTGCCGGTGCGTGTGCCCGGCACGACGATGAACCGTCTGTGCGGTTCGGGCATGGATGCGGTGATCACCGCCGCCCGCGCCATCAAGGCGGGCGAGGCGGAGCTGGTCGTCGCAGGCGGCGTCGAGAGCATGAGCCGGGCGCCCTTCGTCATGCCCAAGGCCGAGACGGCGTTTTCGCGCAATGCTGAGATCTATGACACGACGATCGGCTGGCGTTTCGTCAATCCGGTGATGAAGGCGCAATATGGTATCGATTCCATGCCGGAGACCGGCGACAATGTCGCCATCGAATACGAGGTCTCGCGCGCCGATCAGGATGCCTTCGCCGTCCGCTCGCAGGCCAGGGCCGCGGCGGCGCAGGCCAATGGCCGGCTGGCGAAGGAGATCGTGGCCGTGACGATCCCCCAGCGCAGGGGCGATCCCGTGGTCGTGTCGAAGGACGAGCATCCGCGCGCGACCGGCATCGAGACGCTGGCGAAGCTCAAACCCATCAACAGGATGGACGGCGCCACCGTCACGGCCGGCAACGCCTCGGGCGTCAATGACGGCGCGGCGGCCCTGGTCGTGGCGACGGAAAAGGCCGCCGCCCGGCACGGCCTGACGCCGATCGCCCGCGTGCTCGGCGGCGCCACGGCGGGCGTGGCGCCGCGTGTCATGGGCATCGGCCCGGCGCCGGCGACGCAGAAGCTTCTCGACCGCCTGGGTCTCAGGCAGGACCAGCTCGACGTGATCGAGCTCAACGAGGCCTTCGCCAGCCAGGGGCTCGCCACGCTGCGTCTGCTCGGCATCGCCGACGACGATCCCCGCGTCAACCGCAACGGCGGCGCGATCGCGCTCGGCCATCCGCTCGGCATGTCCGGGGCGCGCATCGCCGGCACGGCGGCGCTGGAACTCCGGGAGATGGGCGGCCGCTATGCCGTCGCCACCATGTGTATTGGCGTCGGCCAGGGCATCGCCATCGGCCTCGAACGTGTCTGACACGGGTGGCGGCGTCAGCCGAGCCGGATAATATGGTTGTCCCAGGCGAGAGGTGACGTCGTGGCGGCGAAATCGCCGTTCTCCGTCGAGCGGATGAAGCGCTCCCGTTGCGGGGCAAGGCCGCAGACGCCGGCAATCTCTTCCCCGTAGGCGAGCCGGCCGGTTTCGACCTCGAAAGCCGCCCACCGGCCGCCCTTGGGCGAGGATATGGCCACCAGTCCGGCCTCGCGATTGACGGCGACCGAACCGACATAATTGTCGAATCCCTCCAGCAATGGCCCGGGCATGTCGAGAAAGCGCACCTCCTCGCCGCGCCGGAAGTTGCCGAGCAATTGCGGATGCCGGTTGCGGGGGCCTTCGAACTGGCATCCGAACCACACCCGGCCGCTGGCGTCGATATCCATGTGGCGCGTCGAAAGCTGGCGGATCTCGTCCGGCATGGCATGCTTCTCCACGAGCCGCCCGTCGCGAAGATCGACAATGACCAGCGACGGCTCCATATGGTCGAGATTGAGCTTGGCGCGGCCGCTGTCGGGATGTTGCCTGATACCGCCATTGGCGATGGCGAGATAGCGCCCGCCTTCCATGAGCTGGACGTCATGCGTGTCCATGCCATGTGCCGGAAACTCGCCGACCTTGGCATAGCCCGAGCGCGCGTCGTAGAGCCCGATCACACCGGCGTAATTGTCGAAATCGTTCTCGGCGATATAGAGCAGCCGCCCGCTCGGCGCGTAGACGCCGTGGCCGAAGAAATGCCGGTCCTCGGCCGCCTCGATCAGCGTCACCGGTGTGCCGGCCGACCGGTCGAAGACCAGCGCGAAGGTGCCCGGCCGGCGCGCGAAGGCCACGGCATGGCTGGAATTCGGATCGTGGGTGATGTCGTGGCCGCGATCGGGCAGGGCGATGCGGCTGATCTCGCGTCCGTCTTCCGCCACCAGCGCCACGCCGTAGCTCCCGCCTTCCGACCTGTAGGCGGCGGCGAAAATCGCGTCGGTGTGGGCCAGCGCCTCGGCCTGCCGCGGCAGCAGCGTCGCGGCGAAACCGGCGCCCGCCGCCCTGAGAAATCCGCGCCGCTCGATTGCCGTCGCCGTCATATCAGTCTCCGTCGGCGAAGGAGAAGCCCGCGCCGAGACCGACCGCCCCGCCGATATCGCCGTCGATCCGCTCCATGGCATCCTTGAGATTGAATTCGATGAAATCCAGCTTGGCGAGATATTTCGGATCGGCGAGGCGATCGGCGCTGGGCTGGTCGAGGGATTCGAGCGCCTTTCTCGCCGCGTTGAGGTCGAAGGTCACCGAATCGGCGATGGAGCCGATATCCTTGTCGAGCAGCAGGCGAAAGTCCGTCGTCTTCCAGAAGGATGTGATCCCGTCGATATTGGCCGAGAGCGCCGCCATCGTCAGGCCCGAACGCCAGTAGACGGCGAGCTTCGGAGAGACCTTCGCGCCTTTGCCCTTGTAGAAATGCCTGATGCGCTGGTCGCGCACGGCTTCGAGACCGTGCACGGCGATGCCGATCAGGGCGGAGATCGCCTCCTTGTCGTCGCGGAAGACGGGATTGTCCGCCGACGGGTTCTTCCAGTCCCGCGCCACGCCTTCCGGCGCATCCCATTCGGATTGCAGTTCGGCGGCGATCGATTCGAGATTCCGCGCCACGGCCATGGCGTAGCGGCAGCGGAAACCGTTCTTGTCAGCCACGATGCCTTCGGGATAGGCGCCGAAGAAGAGATATTCATAGGCGCCCAATCCCTGGATCGCCACGCTGCGCGTCCCGAGGCCCGCGGCGTCGGTGACGGTTTCGTCGGGATGCGCCAGCAGCGCCTGCACCTGCTTGAGGCCGGTGGATTTACGGTCGGGATAGAAGAGCACACGCTCGAAACGGTTCTCGGCCAGCACCGGTCCCAGTCGCAGGAATTCTATATGCCCCCAGCTTTCGACGGTGTCGGCGAACCGCGCCTGGACGTCCCTGAGACCCGCGTCGGAAGTATCCGCGCAGAAATCGTGGGTGGCTGCCGCGAGCGTCGCCGTCTTGGCATGGAAGTCGGCATAGGCGGGGCGGATGAAGCCGTCGACCGCGTTTGCCATCGCCCTGGCGGCGGCGGCATGGTCGAAGGCGAGCGCCGGCGGCGCGGCCAGAAGGGAGACCAGGATGGAGAGGCCGGCAATCAGTCTCATCAGAGCGACTCCAGAAATCGGATCAGTTTTTCGCGATCGTTCCGCGAAAGCCTCGCATAGCTGTCGCGCGCCGCCTCTGCCTCTCCGCCATGCCAGAGAATGGCCTCTTCGAGCGTGCGCGCGCGACCGTCATGCAGGTAGAACGATTTTTTCGCGACGGTGTCGGCAAGCCCAATACCCCAGAGCGGCGGCGTTCGCCACTCCCTTCCTGTCGCACCCCCCACCGCCTGGCCGTCGGCGAGGCCGTCACCCATGTCGTGCAGCAGGAAATCGGAATAGGGCCAGATGAGCTGGGAGCGGAATTCCCTGGACGGGGCGTCGGCCGCCGTCAGGAATTTTGGCCGGTGACAACCGGTGCAGCCCGACGCATAGAACAGCGCCTTGCCCTCCAGCACCTCGGGAAAACCGGATCGCCGCCGCGCGGGAACCGCGAGATGCTGCGAATAGAAGGTCACGAGCGCGAGAACGGGATCGGGGGCCTCGCTCCTGCCGAGTCTGACCTGCTCGCCGGTCGGGCGCGCGGCGCAATCGGTCTGCGCCGGCATGCAATCGCCCCACGGCCGATCGACGACCGGCGTCGAGAGGCCGAGATCGAAGGCGAAGGCGAGCGCCGCCTGGTCGCGGATCGATGCGTTCTCGGCCTTCCAGCCGAAGCGGCCGATGCGTTCGTTGCCGTCGAGATCGCGCACGACCTGTAGCCGGCCGGATATGCCGTCGCGGTCCGCATCGTCCGGATCGGCCAGCGCGCGGATCCGGTCCTCGGGAATGGCCTCGATCAGGCCGAGCCCGATCATCGGCGGCGCGATTCGCGGCGAAAGCGTCGTCGCCGCATCGAGCGGGCCGTAGCGCAGGGCCGTTACAGCATAATGCGGCTTCCGCAGCGTCACCACGGAACCGTCCGGCAGGGCGAAGGGCAGTGGCGAATAGCCGATCTCCATCTGGCCCTCGGCGTCAAGGCCCGGGATTGCCCGGTCCTGCAACTGTCCGCCATAGACCGGGTCGGGAAAGTTCCGGGCAATGCCGTCGGCGACCGCCGCCCTCTCCGCATCCGTTTCGGCGGCGCGGGCGAGCCTGAGGAACAGAGTGCCGCGATCCTTGCCGTCGGGCGGAATGCCGCGGCCGTCATCCCTGTGACACTGTTCGCAGGAGCGGGCATTGTAGAAGGGGCCGAGCCCGTCCGAGGCCTGCGTGGAGGAAGGGGCGGCGACCCAGAGCTTGCGGAAGAGCGCGTTGCCGAGGCGGAAATCCATCCGCCGGTCATGCGCGAGGTTGGCGGAGAAATGCGAGAAAGCCGAACGATCCGGCTCCTCGATCGATGTCGTTGCACCGGCCTGGAGCGCCTCGAAGGGCTCGGCCTTGCTGAAATCCGTCGTGGGCGCCAGCATGGCGGCGATAGAGGCAGGATCGTCGGTGACGATCCCGGCGGTTTTTTCCATCGCCCACGCCCCGAGCCCACCGGCCATCAGGGCGGCGAGCGGGACGAGGCCGAGCCGATATTTTCTCATGTGCATCCGGAGGCTGGCGCGTGGCCGGCCGTCCCGCCTGTCTTATTTTCCGACGGCGCCAGGATTGTCGAGACTGTCGGAACCTTCAAGCTCAATCTTGCCGAGGTCGAGTGCGGCAATGGCGCGTTCGATCGACTTCGTCTGGTCGACGAGGCCGTCGATGGCGGCCTGCACCACGGCGTTGCCCTCGGCATTGCCGTCGCCGATCATCTGGTCATAGGCCTCGACCGTCTCGGCGCGCTTGGCCATGGTCTGCATGGCGGCGACGGTGGCGGCGAGCTTACCGGTCAATTCCGTGTCGAGCGCCGCATCCTTGTCCTTGACGAGATCCGACAGCGACGGGCCCTTGACCGTGGTGCCGTCGACCCGGACATATTCGCCGAGATAGACGCCCTGAATGCTGATCGCATCGTTGAGATGCGAATTATGGGTATTGTCCGAGAAGCAGTCGTGCTCTTCTTCAGGATCGTGCAGCAGCAGGCCGAGCTTCATCCGCTCGCCCGCCAGTTCGCCATAGGAGAGCGAACCCATGCCGGTGAGCATGGCTGTCACGCCTTTCGTCGGATCGGCGGTCGCGGCCTTGTAGGCGTCGCCCTCCGGCATCCACTGCTTGACCATATATTCGAGATCGGAAACCAGAAGCGACGAGGCCGCCTTGAGATATCCGGCGCGGCGGTCGCAATTGCCGTTGGTGCAATTCTTGACGTCGTAATCGGTATAGGGCCGCTTGCCGGCCCCGGGACCGGTGCCGTTCAGGTCCTGGCCCCAGAGCAGGAA
>JAGRLJ010000345.1 GCA_020441805.1 Rhizobiaceae bacterium | reverse complement strand
AGGTCGATACGGCTGACATGGCTGTCGAGGTTGATGCGGATGCAGGGCCAGTTGAGGCGTGCCGCCACCTGCTCGATATGGGTGGACTTGCCTGTGCCGTGATAGCCCGAAACCATCACGCGGCGGTTATGCGCGAAGCCGGCGAGGATGGCGAGCGTCGTGTCGCGGTCGAACAGGTAGTCGGGATCGACGTCCGGCACATGCGCATCGGGTTCGGAATAGGCGGGCACGCCGATGTCGGAATCGATTCCGAACACCTCCCGGACCGAAACTTTCGCATCCGGCAGCTTCACAATATCGAGATCCATCTTGGTCATCATATCTCCGAGCGCGGCCGTGGGGAACGGCCGCAGAAATCACCGGCGCCTGTCCTATCGCGGGTTTTCGCCGGTGACAACAATATTAGACGGTAGCCTCAGCAAAAGCCGGCCTGCTTGAGCAGTTGATAGGCCTGGATGACGGCGCGGAAGCGTTCCTCCGAGCCGCGATCGCCTCCATTTGCGTCAGGGTGGTGTTTCTTCACCAGTTCCTTGTAGCGCGACTTGATGTCGCTCGACGTGGCGTTCGCCGCTAGGCCGAGCGTCTCGAAGGCCTTGCTCTCGAGTGTCTTGAGCTTGCGCTCACGAGGACTGTCGTGCTTGCCGCCGTTCATGCGCCAGCCGGCGAAGCCGAACGGGTCGCGCATCTTGGCGGCGCTCGCCCGTGCCTGGTTCTGCGCCGGCCCCCATTTGGCATTCTTGTTGACGCCGATGGTCCAGGTCGGCCGGTTGCCGGTCACAGCCTCCTTCTGGTAGCGCGCCACCTCGTTGTCGGAGAGGCCGGAGAAATAGTTGTAGCCCTTGTTGTATTCCTTCACATGGTCGAAGCAGAACAGGAAATACTGTCCCTCGGCGTTGCGTCCCACCGGCGCGCGATGCACGCCCGGCTTGTCGCAGCCGTCCCACTGGCAGGTGGGCTTCGCCGGCGGTTCCTCCGCCCGTGTCGACTTGCGGCGCGTGCGGATCGAGTCGAAATATTTTGAATCCAGTTTCATCCGCTCATTATGGGTGTCGGCATCCCGCGCCGCAAGAATTGACAAACCGGAAAGTTGGGGTCTTTCTGGGGGCTTTGCCCGGAACCCGAACCATGTCGCTCGAACCCCAGATCCGTGCCGCGCTCGAAGCCGCCTTCCAGCCTTCGCTGCTCGAAATCGTCAATGAAAGCAACCTGCATGCGGGGCATAACCCGGAGGCGGCGGCCACCCACGACACGCATTACCGCATCCGGATCAGCGCTTCGTCGTTCGCCGGCAAGAGTCGGGTCAGTCAGCATCGCGAGATCAACGCCGCCCTGAAATTCGCCTTCGACGCGGGGTTGCATGCGCTGGCGATCGAGGTGAAGTCCGGGAATTGAAATCCGGCGAGCGTCAGGAAGGCCCTGGCCCTTCAGGCCTCGACATCCCAATACGGCTTGAAGATCGGGTCGAACACCGTCACCGGGCCTGCGCCGGTCTCGATCTTCGCCGGGAATTCCACCGGCGCCTCGCGCCTGACCAGGGTGATCCGTTCCTCGTTCGGGGCGAGCCCGTACCAGGCGGGGCCGTTCAGCGAGGTGAAGGCTTCGAGTCGGTCGAGCGCACCCTCCTCCTCGAACACATGGGCGAGGCAGGACAGCGTGTTGATGGCGGTGAAGCAGCCGGCGCAGCCGCAGCCGCATTCCTTGAGCGGATCGACATGCGGCGCCGAATCCGTGCCGAGGAAGAATTTCGGATTGCCGGAGGTGGCGGCCTTGCGCAGCGCCTGCCGGTGCGTCTCGCGCTTGGCGACGGGCAGGCAGTAATAATGCGGCCGGATGCCGCCGACGAGGATATTGTTGCGGTTGATGATCAGGTGATGGGTGGTGATCGAGCCGGCGAGGTTCGAGGCCGCGTCATCGATATAGCCGATCCCGTCCCCGGTCGTCACATGTTCGAGCGTGATGCGCAGCTCCGGCAGCCGCTTGCGGAGCGGATCGAGCACCGTCTCGATGAACACCGCCTCGCGGTCGAAGATGTCGACCTCCGGCGTCGTCACCTC
>JAGRLJ010000344.1 GCA_020441805.1 Rhizobiaceae bacterium | reverse complement strand
ATTCGTAGAGGCCCTGCTGCGCCCGGGTGGTGGATTTGACGTTCCATTCGATCAGGTCGAGACCGAGGCTGCCGGCGACCTGCCGGGCAAGCTCCGTCTTGCCCGTGCCGGGCTCGCCCTTGACCAGGAGCGGCCGTTCCAGCCGGATCGCGGCATTGACCGCGACCATCAGGTCCTTGTCGGCGATATAGTGATCCGATCCCGAAAACTGCATGCCCGTCCGTTCCGTCCCCTTGCGGACAACAAAAAAGGCGGAACGAAACCGTCCGCCTTAGCCCGGCCGTGGCGCGATCGCCCGGCCGTGTCGTCACATGTCGATAATGGTGCCCTTGCCGTCGTTCCAGACGCGCATGCCGCGGCCGTCGTGGTTCTGCCGCGGGCTGCGCGGCCGAGCATAGGCGCTGACCGGCTCGCAGTCCCGTCCCGACAGCATCGACGACAGCCACTGGCCGAAGAGAAGCACCGTGGCCACGCCGGCAAGCGCGATACCCACGGATGCGGTGAACAGCGCGATCACGGCGACGAATGTCAGCCCTGCCAGCGTTATGAAGAATGAGCGGATGCTTCGCATGTCGATCACCGGTCCTTTGCCGTCAATTTGGGGCAGGAAGCCGGCAATTGCAAGGGCTCGGGCCTGACCGCCCTCTCACATATTCTTGAAACGGGGCCGAAATCGGGCCATAGAGGCCTCATGAGCCTCCGTTTCGACCACCATCCCGTTCGCCTCCGGCGGTCCGTTCTTTGCCTGCCGGCCTCCAACCCGCGCGCCATCGACAAGATGGCGGACCTCGATTCGGATGCGGTCATCCTCGACCTGGAAGATGCCGTCGCCGAGGAACGCAAGGACGAGGCCCGGGGCAATATCCGAGCGCTCTTCGCCGGCAGCCGGCCGGCGGGTCGCGAGATGATCGTGCGGGTCAACGAAGCCGGGTCGCCGCATTTCGCGCGGGACATGGCGCTCGTGCTGGAATGCGAGCCGGACGCGGTGCTCCTGCCCAAGGTTCGGGCGCAGGACGATATTCTCGAACTGTCCGCCTTCCTGTCGGAGAACGATGCGTCGGACGCGCTCAGGATATGGGCGATGATGGAAACGCCGCTCGCCATCCTCAATGCCGGATCGATCGCCGAGGCGGGGCGCACGCGCGGCGGTCGGCTCGACTGCCTGGTCGTCGGTCTCAACGACCTGCGCAAGGAGACCGGCGTGCCCTTCGACCCGGCGCGGACCTATCTCGTGCCCTGGCTGATGCAGGTGGTGCTGGCGGCGCGCGCCTTCGAACTCACGGCGATCGATTCCGTCTCCAACGCGTTCCGCGAACTCGCCGGTTACGAAGCGGAATGCGCGCAGGGCCGCGCCATGGGCTTCGACGGCAAGATGCTGATCCATCCGGCGCAGATCGACGGCGCCAATCGCACCTTCGGCCCCACGGAGGCGGAGATCGCCGAGGCCGAGGAGATCATTGCCGCCTTCTCGACGCCCGGGGCCGACGGCGTCAATGCCATGAACATCAACGGCCGCATGGTCGAGCGGCTGCATTTCGAACAGGCCGGACGCCTCGCCGCCCGCGCCCGCATGATCCGGGAAAGGCATCCGACATGAAACTCTATCGCTTCCTCACCGGCCCCGACGACGCTTCCTTCTGTCATCGCGTCACCGCCGCGCTCAACAAGGGGTGGGAGCTGCACGGCGCGCCGTCGCTCACCTTCAACAGCCAGACCGGCCAGGTCGTCGCCGGCCAGGCCGTGGTCAAGGACATGCCGGGCAAGGATTACGACCCGGACATGAAGCTCTCGGAGCAATAGGTCTTACGTCGCACCTGTCCCGGAACGCAGAAAGCCCGCCGGGCATTCTGGCGGACTTTCTGCGTTCCGGGACAGCCCGGTGTCGGTCGGACGCGCGTCGAGAACGGCTATTTGCAGGTCTCGATCTTCTTCAGCGCGGCGGAAATGCCCTGCAATGAGAAGACGTAGCCGGTCTTGGTGCCGCGCTTGGATATCGCGCCCATGCTCATCGCCCTGCCGGATCGCATGGCGGCGACCAGCGCGGGTTCCTCGGCGGCGTTCTCGAGCCAGGCCGAGCGGCCCTTGGTGAACATCACGAACTGCTTGTTGTCGATCTGGACGGTGACCTTCGAGCCGGCCTGGAGGTCATAGCCGAGCATGGCCTGCGGTTCGTAGGAAATGTTCTGGCCCGGCCGCTGGGTGACCAGGAAGAACACGTCGCCATGATCGACCTTGGCCGGGGTGAGCTGCTTGGGATCCGGAACAGTCAGCACATAGCAGACCTTGCCCGAGCCGCCCTGGTAGAAATAGGCGCCCCAGGCCTTGAACTGCTCGATGCGGGTGGGGGATTGGGCGAATGCCGACGTGGCGACAGCCGAGACGGCCAGAAGGGCGGCAGCCAGTTTCTTCACGAACATGTTTTCCTTCCGGTTTTTTCATGAGGTCGCGCGCACCGGGCGCAGCAGGATTTTGCATTCATTGTGACTTAATTCAGGTTACCAAAGTGTGAACATGGTATCCGTCCGTGGCTATATTGCCTCTTTCCGGGACGGCGAAACATCGTCACATGTCGCCGAAGCAATGACCGCGATCTATGCGGAGAAGAATCGGGCAGGATTTTGGCGATGTCCGGTGTCGCGCCGGCGCCGGCCGAACGTTCGGCCTGTCCCGACCGCCGATCAGCGCGCCGATTCGGGATCGGCCAGCGCCCTGTCGGCCCGCTCGTAGTGGCGAGGAAGAAGATGGGCATGGACGGCGCCGATCGCCGCGGCCAGGACGGCGATATCGTCCGAGAAGCCGACGACGGCGAGAAGATCGGGAATCGCATCGAAAGGCAGCACGAAATAAGCGAGCGCCGCCAGCAGGATACCGCGCACCCGCCGCGGCGACGCGGGGTCGATCGCGCAGTAGAATGCCGCCACCACGTCGCGGGCGAAGGGCAGGTGCCGCACCGCGCGCCGGAATGTCGGCCAGAAGCCGGCCTTCACCCGCCGCGCGCGCTTTTCCTGGTCCGATTCCTCGCCCGGCAGGAGAATTTCGCCAATCTTGACATCGTCCATCGGTGCTTTCCGCTCCATCATCGATCACGATATGGTGAGGATCGCCCGGTTTTCAATGCCGGGCGGCCTTGTCCATCCGGCCGGCCAGTTCGAGATCGAGTTCGGTGACCCCATTCGCCGAATGCGTCGTCAGCCGGACCTCGACCGTGCGGTAGACATTCGACCATTCGGGATGATGGTCGAGTTTTTCGGCATGGATCGCGCATTCCGCCATGAAGCCGAAAGCCTGGGCGAAATTGCGGAACTTGAACGTTTTGGCGATCGAAATCGCATCGTCGGCCACGGTCCAGCCATCCAGTTCTTGAATGCGCTCCGCGATCTCTGTAGGGGACAATTTCTCTCTGGCCATCCGCATTCGCTCCCTTTCTGTTGAGATTAGCATGGAATCGCGACGAATTCTCTTCGTGTGTCTCGGCAATATCTGCCGCTCCCCTCTCGGCGAAGGCATTCTGAGGCATCGGGCCGCCGAGCGCGGCCTGTCGCATCTCGTCGAGACCGCCTCGGCCGGGACCGGCGGCTGGCACCGGGGCGAGCCGCCCGACCGGCGATCGGTCGCGGTCGCCCGCGCCCACGGCATCGATATTTCCAGCCAGCGCGCCCGGCAGCTGCATGCCGAGGATTTCGATCGATACGACCTGATCTTCGCGATGGATCGCGACAATCTGCGCGACATCGTCAGGATCGCGCCGCATGATTCCATGGCCGACATCCATCTGTTCATGGATTTCGTCAGCGGCGCGGCCCGGAACGTGCCCGATCCCTATTACGGCGACGATCGGGATTTCGAGCAGGTCTTCGCCATGGTGGACGAGGGATGCCGCAGCCTGCTCGACATCCTGTTCCGCGGCAAGCCGGCTGCATGATCAGCCGGCCGCGCAGCCCCTGGACCGGTAGGCGGCATTGATCGCCTGGACCTCGCCCTTCGTGCGCGCCACGTCCTCCTCCTTGTCCCCGCCGGACATGGAGGCGACCGGCACATGGACGATCACCATCCAGGCCCGGTCATAGGCCGCGGTATTCGTCTGCTTTTTCTCGAGCTTGGCGAGGGTCGCTTCCTTCTGGGCCTTCAGCGCGGACAGCTGCGGGCACTGCATCTGCATGTAGGAATCGGCGGTGACCGGCGTCGCCATGATTTCTTCCGGCCGCTTGGCGCAGCCGGCGGCAAGCAGCATTGCCGCGCATAGAACGATTTTCTTCATCTTACCTACCAGCATGGGGCGCGGCCTCGTCCGGGCCGCCGTCTAGACCACGCCTTATGCCTTCAAAGCGGGAGCGCAGGCAAGGGCCGAGACCCATCCCGCCGGCGCCTTGCACGGCTTTTGTCGCCGGGAGATCCGGTCAGGGCCGCAGTTCGAGCGCGGTCGCGCGTGTCGGACCGGGCTGGAGCAGCGGATATTCCTCCTCGACCACATAGGGGCCGCCGCCGACCGAATCGCGCGACGACATCAGCACGAAGCGGGTGACGGTGAAGGGCGGCGCCTGGAAATCGCCGCGGCCGCCGAGATAGTGCACGACATCGTCAACCCGCGCATTCTTGAGCCGGGCGAGGGTGACATGCGGAATGAACTTGCGCGGCTCGGGCGGCAGGCCGATCCGCTGGCAGACGCGATCGAGATCGGCCTGCAACGCGCCGAGCTCCGGCGAGGACTGCACGCCGGCCCAGATGGAATGCGGTTTCTTGTTGCCGAAAAAGCCGGTCCCGGCGAGCGTGAGGATGAACTGCTGGCGGCGGACGCGGTCCAGCGCCTCGACGACCTCATCGGCCGTTCGGTGGTCGACATCGCCAATGAAGCGCAGCGTGATGTGGAAATTCTCGCGGTCGATCCATCTCGCCCCGGGGACGCCGCCGCGCAGAAGCGAGAGGCTGAGCGCCGCGCTTTGCGGGATTTCGAGGGCGATAAACAATCTCGGCATGGCGAGCTCCCCGAATCGAACTGACAGCCTCAAACGAATCACCGATCGGCTGGCGGCGCAATCCCCAATTATCATTATCCCACGGGCATGATCTCACGGGCATGCCGCTCAGCGCGGGATCGATCCGACGAATGTCTCGAATGCGGGAAAGAACGTCTCGGCCATGACCTTCGTTCCTTTCCCGTTGGGATGCATGCCGTCGTCGAGCTTCAATGCGCCGTCGAGCACGACGCCGTCGAGGAAGAAGGGATAGAGGGGCACGCCGTGCTTCTTCGCCAGGTCCGGAAAGATCGCGTTGAAGCGGGCCTCGTAGTCGGCGCCCATATTGGGGGGCGCCATGATGCCGGCGAGCAGGACCGGAATTCCACGCTCCGAAAGACGCGCCAGCATGCTGTCGAGATTCTTTCTGCTTTCCTCCGGCGAGAGGCCGCGCAAGGCGTCGTTGGCGCCGAGTTCGAGGATCACGCCATCGGTGCCGTCGGGAATCGACCAGTCGAGCCGGGCGAGGCCGTCGGCGGTGGTGTCGCCCGACACGCCCGCATTGGCGACGGTGACATCCACGCCCTTCGACCGGGCAAGCGCCTCGAGCCGCGCCGGAAAGGCTTCCTCCGGCGGAAGCTGGTAGCCGGCGGTCAGCGAGTCGCCGAAAGCGACGATCGTCAGGGTCCGGGCCGCCGATACGGTCGCGGATAAAAAGAGCGTGAGAGCGGCGCATAAAGCGGTTGCGAGAGCTTTAAATGTCATCCTGGGCCTCCTAAGTTGCACCGCAGCGCGCTGAGCCGAAGGGCGAGATATAGGATCCGTTGTCCGTGGATGAAACCATCATCGAACTGAAAAAGGCCGACCTGACCCTCGGCCAGGGTGCCAGCGCCGTTCATGTCCTCAAATCCCTCGATCTGGCCGTGCGGACAGGATCCTCCAACGGGATCACCGGCCCCTCGGGTTCCGGCAAATCGACGCTGCTGATGGTTCTCGCGGGCCTCGAAAGGCTCGACAGCGGCGAGATCACCATCGCCGGCACCCCGCTGCACGATGCCGACGAGGATAGTCTGGCGGCCTTTCGCGGCCGTAATATCGGCATCGTCTTCCAGTCCTTCCATCTCATACCCAACATGACCGCGCTCGAGAATGTCGCGGTGCCGCTGGAGCTCGCGGGCAACCGCGACGCCTTTTCCATCGCCGAGAAGGAGCTGCGGGCGGTCGGCCTTGGCGGGCGCCTCAGCCACTATCCGGGCCAGTTGTCCGGCGGCGAGCAGCAGCGCGTCGCCATCGCCCGAGCGCTCGCGCCCCAGCCCAAGCTGCTCATCGCCGACGAGCCGACCGGCAATCTCGACGCCGAGACGGGACGGCACATCGCCGATCTCCTGTTCGCCGAGCAGGCCGGCCGCGGCATGACGCTGCTCCTCGTGACCCACGACCCGTCGCTCGCGGCGCGCTGCGGCCGCCAGATCAGGATCCGCTCCGGCGAAATCATCGACGCGGGGCTCTGACGATGCGGCGCGCACGGGACTTTTTCGGCCATTTGCCGCTGGCCTTCCGGCTGGCGCTGCGCGAGATGCGCGGCGGCCTGCGGGGTTTTCGCATCTTCATGCTGTGCATCCTGCTCGGCACCGCCGCCATTGCCGGCGTCAATTCGGTCGCCCGCTCCATGACGGCCGCGATCGACGACCAGGGCCGCGAAATCCTGGCCGCTGATATCCGCTTCGGCCTCAAGAACCGCGAGGCCACGGCCGAGGAGCGCGTCTATATCGACGGTCTCGGCGCCGTGCAGCTCTCGACCAACCTGCGCTCGATGATCCGCAGCGAGGACAAGTCGGTCCAGGCGCTGGCCGAGCTCAAGGCGGTCGACGGCGCCTATCCGCTTTATGGCGCCTTCATCGCCGAGCCTCCGCACCCGGTCCAGGACCTGATCGCCGAAAGGGACGGCAGTTTCGGCGCCGTCGCCGCTCCGCTCCTGCTCGACCGGCTGGGGCTCAAAGTCGGCGACAGGATCCTCGTCGCCGACATGCCGCTCGTCATTCGCGGCACGATCGTCAGCGAGCCGGACGCGCTTTCCGACGGCTTTTCCTTCGCGCCCCGGCTGGTGATCGCGCGTGAGGCGCTGCTCCGCTCCGGCCTGATCAAGGTCGGCAGCCTGGTCGACAATTTCTACCGGGTGAAGCTCGACGATCCGGCGCGCGGGCGGCGGGCGATCCGCAAGGAGGCCGAGGCGAGGTTCCCGCAGGCCGGCTGGTCGGTGCGCGGCGCGGCCAATGCCGCACCGGGCCTGACCGAGAATATCCAGCGTTTCTCCGAATTCCTCACGCTGGTCGGCCTCGCCGCGCTCGCGGCCGGCGGCGTCGGCGTCGCCAACGCCGTCGGGGCCTTTCTCGACCAGAAGCGGCAGGTCATCGCGAGCTTCAAGAGCCTCGGCGCGCCCGGCCATCTGATCGTGACCATCTACATGATCCAGATCCTCGCCATCGCCGCGGTCGCGATCCTCGGCGGGCTGGTGGCCGGCGCGGCGGTGACGCCGCTCGCGGGCTATGTCCTCGAAGGCTATCTCCCGGTCGCCAAGGGCTTCACGCTCTATCCCGGCGCGCTCGGGATCGCCGCGCTTTTCGGCTTTCTCACCACGATCGCCTTTTCCGTCATGCCGCTCGGCCGCTCCCGGCTGATCCGCGCGACCGAACTTTTCCGGTCGCAATCCTATGATGGCTGGCGGCTGGTGCCGTGGCGCTACTATCTTGCCGCCGCGCTCGCCTTCGCCGCCGTCGCCCTGCTCGCGGTGCTGTCGGCGGAAAACCGGTTCATCGCCTTCGTGTTCATCGTCGCCACGGCCGGCGCCTTCCTGGTGCTGAGGCTGGTGGCGGCGGGCATCGCCGCGCTCGCCCGGCGCGCGCCCAAGGTCCGCTCGCCGGCGCTGAGGCTCGCCATCGGCAATATCCACCGGCCGGGCGCGCTGACCTCCTCGGTGGTGCTGTCGCTCGGTCTGGGCCTGACGCTGCTCGCGGCGCTCGCGCTCATCGAGGGCAACCTGCGCAACAATCTCTCCGGCGCCATGGCCGAGCAGGCGCCCAGCTTCTTCTTCGTCGATATCCAGGGCCGCGATCTCGACGGTTTCCGCGACGTGCTGGCGAAGGCGTCGCCGCGCGGCTCGGTGGTCGAGCTGCCGATGCTGCGCGGCCGGATCCTGGAGTTCAACGGCGAGGACGTGCAGAAGCGCCGGATCGATCCCGACGGGCGCTGGGTGCTGCGGGGCGACCGCGGCATCACCTATGCCGGGACGATGCCCGCCAACTCGACGCTGAAGGAAGGCGAATGGTGGCCGAAGGACTATGCGGGCGAGCCGCTCGTCTCCTTCTCCGCCCAGGAGGCCGCCGAATTGCGGCTTCGGATCGGCGACACCGTGACGGTCAATGTGCTCGGCCGCAACATCACGGCGCGCATCGCCAATTTCCGCACCGTCGAATGGCGCTCCATGTCGATCAATTTCGTCATGGTCTTCTCGCCCAATACGTTCAGGGGCGCGCCGCATGCCTGGCTCGCCACGCTGACCGATCCCGGCGCGGGCGCCGAGGAGGATGCGCGCGTCATGCGCGACGTCACCAATGCCTTTCCGGGCATCACGTCGGTCAGGGTGAAGGATGCGCTCGACGTCGCCTCCGCGATCGTGGCGCAGGTCGCCGTCGGCATCCGCGCGGCAGCCTCGATCGCCATCGTCGTCTCGGTTCTGGTGCTGGCCGGCGCCATCGCCGCCGGCAACCGCGCCCGCATCCACGACGCGGTGGTGCTGAAGACCCTGGGCGCGCGGCGGTCGATGCTCGCACGCGCCTATCTCTACGAATATTTCCTGCTCGGCCTCGCCGCGTCCGTCTTCGCGCTCGCCGCCGCGACGGCGGCGGCGTGGTATGTTATGATCGGGATCATGGACCTTCCGTTCCGCTTCCTTCCGGGAACGGCCGTGTCGACGGTGCTGGTCGCACTGGCGGTTACGGCGGGCACCGGCCTTGCGGGCACCTGGTCCGTTCTGGGACAGAAAGCGGCGCCGGTTCTGCGGGAGCTCTGAAAAGACGACCGGCTTTCATATTCGATGCGGTTTTCGGGGCCGGATGACGGAATTGTCATCGCCTTCCCCCTTGCCTCCCGTCGAAAGCTTCCCCATATTCCGCGATAGCTTGCTGAAGCTCCGCAGCGGCGCACGGGCAATGACCGCTCTTACGGCCTATGGTCCGACACCGTGATTTCAACGAAATCGGGGCTTTGATAGAGGATATCATGTCTGAAACGAGAGATTATCAAACGCGGACGATCAATGTCGGCGGTGTGCGCACCGACGCCGACATCGACCAGGGCCTGCGCTCCTATATGCTCAAGGTTTACAACCTCATGGCATTGGGCGTGGCGCTGACGGGTCTCGTCGCCTATGCCTTCGCTGAAATGGCGGGAACGCGCCAGGCGCTGACGCCGTTCGGCGTGGCGATCTATACCAGCCCGCTGAAATGGGCGATCCTGCTGGCGCCCATCGCACTCGTCTTCTTCCTGAGCTTCCGCATCGAGAAGATGAGCGCTTTTGCCGCGCAGGTGACGTTCTGGATCTTCGCGGCGCTGATGGGCGCATCGCTGTCCAGCATTTTCCTCGTCTATACCGACGCCTCGATCGTCAAGACCTTCGCGGTGACCGCCGCGACCTTCGGCGCGCTCTCGCTCTACGGCTACACGACCAAGCGTGACCTTTCCGCGATGGGCACATTCATGATCATGGGCCTGTTCGGCCTGATCATCGCCTCCCTGGTCAACCTGTTCCTCAAGTCGTCCGCGCTCGATTTCGCCGTCTCCGTGATCGGCGTGCTCGTCTTCGCCGGCCTGACCGCATGGGACACGCAGCGCATCAAGGAAATGTACGCTGAAAGCGCCGGCTTCGAAGCCATCAACAAAATGGCGATCATGGGCGCGCTGAACCTGTACATGGATTTCATCAACCTGTTCCTGTTCCTGCTGCGCTTCATGGGCAATCGCGAATAGACCACGATTGTGGTAAGCAACGAGGGCGGTCTCCGGATCGCCCTTTTTCTTTGCCGATATGCGAGCTCCCAGAATGAAAAACCGCATCCGCGACGCCGTCGCCTCCGACCTGCCCGTCATCACGGAAATCTACCGGGAATCGGTCCTCAACGGGATCGCCACCTATGAGCTCGATCCGCCGGACGAGGGGGAGATGACCTCCCGCTTCTCCGCGATTTCCGGGCAGAACTATCCCTATATCGTCGCGGAGGACGAACGGGGCGGGGTGCTGGGCTATGCCTATGCCTCGCCCTTCCGCGCACGCCCAGCCTATCGCTACCTCGCCGAGGATTCGATCTATGTCGCCCCCGAGGCGCGCGGCATGGGTGTCGGCGGCGCGCTGCTCGACGCGCTTTTGAGCCGGACCGCCGAACTCGGTATCCGCCAGATGATCGCGGTGATCGGCGGGGCGAGCGTCGCCTCGATCGCGATCCATGAAAAGGCCGGTTTCAAGCATGTCGGCCGCATGCCGGCGAGCGGCTTCAAGTTCGGCCAGTGGCTCGACACGGTGCTGATGCAGATCGAACTCGGCGAAGGCGCCGATACCATGCCCGCGGCGGAGCCGGATCTCAGGCAATATCCTTAGGGCCGCGGGCAGGCCGTCGCGGCGACGGGGATGACTTCCGGCGAAAATAATGATAAGCGGGCGCCGACCGCCCGACAGGGTTGCGCGCGGCCGGGGCTTTCCCCAAGCGGCCGCGCAACAGGATACCGGACAGAATGACGACCATGAAAGCCGCGAGCGCCGCCGCTCAGCCAGTTGCCCCGTTCCCGCATGCGATGCTGGAGGACAAGCCGTCGCTGATCGGCCTTTCGCGCGAAGACCTCGCCAGGGCGCTGGTCGAGAAGGGCGTGGCCGAGCGGCAGGTCAGGATGCGTGTGCAGCAGATCTGGCACTGGCTCTATGTGCGCGGTATTTCCAGCTTCGACGACATGCTCAACGTGTCGAAGGACCTGCGCGAGCTGCTGCGGGCCCACTTCACCATCCAGCGGCCGGAAATCGTCGAGGAGCAGATCTCCCGCGACGGCACCCGCAAGTGGCTGCTGCGCTTTCCGCCGCGCGGCGCCGGCCGGCCGGTCGAGGTCGAGACTGTCTATATTCCGGAGGAGGATCGCGGCACGCTCTGCATTTCCTCCCAGGTCGGCTGCACGCTGACCTGCGACTTCTGCCATACCGGCACCCAGCGGCTGGTGCGCAACCTGACGGCCGAGGAAATCCTTTCCCAGCTCCTGCTCGCCCGCGACCGGCTGGGCGACTTTCCCGATCGCGATACGCCGGCGGGCGCGATCATGCCCGCCGAGGGCCGCAAGGTCACCAATATCGTCATGATGGGCATGGGCGAGCCGCTCTACAATTTCGAGAATGTCAAGACGGCGCTGCTGATCGCCTCCGATGGCGACGGGCTCTCGCTCTCCCGGCGGCGCATCACGCTTTCGACCTCGGGCGTCGTGCCGGAGATTTTCCGCACCGGCGACGAGATCGGCGTCATGCTGGCGATCTCGCTCCATGCCGTCCGCGACGAGCTCCGCGACCTGCTCGTGCCGATCAACAAGAAATATCCGCTCAAGGAGCTGATCGCCGCCTGCAAGGCCTATCCCGGCCTGTCGAATGCCCGCCGCATCACCTTCGAATATGCGATGCTGAAGGGCGTCAACGACTCGCTCGCGGATGCGCGCGACCTCGTCAAGCTGCTCAAGCGCGTTCCGGCGA
>JAGRLJ010000343.1:15471-18529 GCA_020441805.1 Rhizobiaceae bacterium | reverse complement strand
GAGGAAATCGCGGCGATGAAGGGCCTGTCGCCGCAGGAACTGATCGCCCTGCATGCGGGCGGCGAATATCGCGTCTTCATGATCGGCTTCGCGCCGGGTTTCGCCTATCTTGGCGGACTGCCGGAAATCCTCCACACGCCGCGCCTGCAAGTGCCGCGTCAGCACGTTCCGGCCGGTTCCATCGGCATCGGCGGACAGCAGGGCAGCGTCAATTCCGTCGCTGGCCCCTCCGGCTGGCGCTTCATCGGCTGGACGCCGGTGCGGGCCTTCGATCCGGCCCGGGAAGTCCCCTTCCTGTTGCGGGCGGGCGACCGCGTGCGCTTCACGCCGATCGGCCGCGAGGAAGCCGAACCGCTGGCGGCCCGCGCCGCCGCCGGGGAAGCGGTCATCGAAGCCGAGGATGCGTCATGAGCGTGGAAATTCTCGCCGCCGGACCGATGCTGACGGTGCAGGACGGGGGCCGCAAGGGACTGCGGCATTTCGGCGTCTCGAATGCCGGCCCCATGGATGGTCCGTCACTGGCGCTGGCGAATGCACTATGCGGTAACGCCCCGGAAGAGGCGGCGCTGGAATTCGCGGGTATCGGCGGCCGTTTTACCACCGATCGCCCGATCCGTTTCGCCGTGACCGGCGGCGAATGCGATATCCGTATCGCCGGACGTCTCCTGTCGCCGGGGGAGAGCCACCGGCTCAGCCCTGGCGAAACTTTGGAAATCGGCGCATTGCGCGACGCCGTCTGGGGCTATCTCGCCATTGCCGGAGGCATCGCGGTCCCCGCCGCGCTCGGCTCCCGCGCCACCCATTTGCGCAGCGGGCTGGGCGGGCTCGAAGGGCGGACCCTGCGCGCGGGCGATATCCTGCCGCTCGACGAGGATAGGGCGGCCGACCGATGCCTGCGCCTTGCCATGCCTCCGCCGTCGGGGGCGGACCAGCCGGTCCGCGTGGTCCTTGGGCCACAGCACGACTATTTCGACGCCGAGACCATCGCGCGCCTGACCGCGACGGCCTTCACGGTCACGCCGCAGCGCGACCGCATGGCCATGATGCTGGGCGGGGTCGAGCTTCCGGCGGCGCGGGGACATGACATCGTTTCCGACGCGACGGTTGCCGGGTCGATTCAGGTGCCTGGCTCGCGCCGGCCCATCGGGCTCATGGCCGAAAGTCAGACGACCGGCGGTTATCCGAAGATCGCCACCGTCATCTCGACGGATTTGCCGCGTCTGGCGCAGATGCCTGCCGGCACGCGTTTTCGCTTCGCCGTCGTCTCGCGGGACGAGGGCGAGGCGATCTGGATTGCCCACCGGCGCGCCATGCGCGCTATGCTGGAAGGCCTGCAAGTGAAGCCCGAGGGCGAGCTGACCTCGGAATATCTGCTTTCCCGCAATTTGATTGGCGGTATTTTCGCGTATGAAAAGCATCTCCCGGCCATTTCGGGAGAGAATGGGGAAGCGAAATGACCACGACCGTAAGCCTCGCCCGCGAAGCGCATCGCCGGATCATCGGCATGATTCTGGAAGGCGCGCTGAAGCCGGGCGACGCCCTCCAGGAAGCCCCGCTCGGGGAAGCGCTGGGAATTTCTCGGACGCCGGTGCGTGAGGCGATCAAGCGTATCGAAAGCGAGGGGCTGGCCGCGAGCCAGGGCCGGTTCACGCGGGTCCGGCGGCTGGGCGCCGCCGAAATCGAGGAGATCTTCTTCCTCCGGCTGGAGCTGGAGCCCGCCTGCGCCCGCGCCGCCGCCGCGGCCCCGCCCCCCGGCCTTGCCGAGGCCGAAGCGCGCATCCGCGCCCTGATGCGGAACGGTCCCGACGCCGAGCCCGACGACGTGCAATGGGATATCGACAGCGCCTTGCACGAATCGATCGCCGTCGCGGCGGGCAATCGCAGCGCCGCCGATGTAATTGCCGGCCTGCATCGCCGCACCTGCATCTTCGATCACACCCAGGTCCCGGACCGTTTCCTTAAGGGCTGCGAGGAGCATCTCGAAATCCTTGAGGCCATCCGTCTCGGCAACGGCGAGGCCGCCGAAACGGCCATGCGACGGCATCTGACGCGGGCGCGGGACGCCATTCTCGCCCGCCTTCATCATTTCCAGAACCAAACGCAGGTCCAGCCATGAAATGCCTCGTCGTCCAGCCGATCCATGCCGCGGGCCTCGATCTTCTAAGGGCACGGGGAATCGAGCCCGTTATGTGTCCGGCGGCGGATATGGACACCGTCGCGGCCCATATTCCCGGCTGCGATGCGGTCATCACCCGCGATGCCGGACTGAAGGCCAAGGCCTTCGCCGCCGCCGACCGCCTGCGCGCCGTCGTCATTCACGGCACCGGTCACGATTCGGTGGACAAGCAGGCCGCCGCCGAGAAGGCCGTCCTGATCGCCAATACGCCGGGGGTGAATGCGCGCTCCGTCGCCGAACTCGCGGTCGGGCTGGCGATTGCCGCCGCGCGCGGCATTGCCGCCGCCGACCGCCGCGAGCGGGAAGGCCGCGCCGGCTTTCGCGAATCGGCGCGCTTCACCGAGCTCTCCGGCAAGACCGCGCTGATCGTCGGCTGGGGCGCGATCGGCCGCGATGTCGGGCGGATGCTCGATCGGGCATTCGGAATGCGCATTCTCGTCCATTCCCCGCGCGCGCCCGATCTGGACGGCTATGAGCGCGCCGAAATACTGGCCGAAGGGCTGGCGCAGGCCGATCTCGTTTCGCTGCACACGCCGATGCGGCCGGAGACCGAGCGGATGATCGGGCGCGAGGCTTTCGCCGCGATGAAACCCGGCGCCGTCCTGGTCAATGTCGCCCGCGCCGGACTGGTGGACGAGGATGCCCTGCACGACGCCATGCTTGCGGGCCGTCTCGGCGGCGCGGGCCTCGACGTCTATTCGGCGGATGCGCCGAAGGGTCCGCTTGCGGCCTTCCCCAACCTGATCTTCACCCCCCATCTCGGCGCGACGACCGAGGATGCGTTGCGCCGTGTGGCCGAGGCCGCCGCCGATCATGTGGCGTCCGCGCTTTCCGGCTGTCTGCCGTCAACCGCCATCAATCCCGAGGTCTGGCCCAACGCCC
>JAGRLJ010000343.1:5472-15411 GCA_020441805.1 Rhizobiaceae bacterium | reverse complement strand
GCGCGTGATCGAGCGGGTCAACACGCTGTCGGCGGGCGGTCCCGGCTGGACGCGCCCGTCCTATAGCGATCTCGAAAGTGCCGCCCATGCCATGATCGAGGAGGAGGCCATCGCACTGGGCCTGACCGTCACCCGCGATGCGGCAGGCAATCTGTTCGCCCGCATGCGGGGCGCGGACCCGCAGGCGGAACCGCTTTATGTGGGCTCGCATCTCGATACCGTCGCCGAGGGCGGAGCTTACGATGGACAGGCGGGGGTTGCCGGCGCATTGGCGCTCGCCGCCGCCTTGCGCGCCGAGGGGCGCGTACCCCCCGCCGATCTGGTGGTGGTGGTCACGCGGGCCGAGGAAAGCGTATGGTTTCCGGTATCCTATGCCGGCTCGCGCGC
This sequence comes from Rhizobiaceae bacterium, assembly GCA_020441805.1. Taxonomy (GTDB): domain Bacteria; phylum Pseudomonadota; class Alphaproteobacteria; order Rhizobiales; family Rhizobiaceae; genus Rhizobium_E. The sequence continues at coordinate 15,024 of JAGRLJ010000343.1, read as the reverse complement.
CGCGCTCGGCCTTCTCAGCCGCGAGGAGTTGCAGGCCAGGCGGGTCGATACGCAGCGCAGCCTTGCCGATCACATGCGCGATCAGGGTTACGATCCCGAAGCCGTCGCCACCCTCGTTCCGCCGCCGCCGGCCCGTTTCCTCGAATTTCATATCGAGCAGGGACCGGTTCTGCATATGGCGGGCGAAGCCTATGCCATCGTCACGGCGATCCGGGGCGGGCTGCGCTACCGTTCGGCGCGCGTCAACGGCGTCTGGGCGCATTCGGGCGCCGCGCCGCGGGAGGGGCGAGCCGATACCGTCGTCGCCTTCAGCGATCTCGTCATGGCGATGGACCGGGTCTGGGCGGACATGCTGGCCGAAGGCGCCGACCTGACCGTGACCTTCGGCCGGGTCGATGCCGCAAGCGCCGCCCATGCCATGGCGAAGGTGGCGGGGAAGCTCGGTTTCTGCCTCGATATGCGCTCGTCCGATGCGCGCCTGCTCGATGAGGCGGACCGGCGCCTGCGCGTGGAAATCGCCCGCATCGAAGCCGCGCGTCCAGGCATCCGTTTCGATCTCGGCCAGCAGAGCCGCAGCAAACCGGCCGCGCTGTCGCCCGCCATGGCGGACTTCGTCGCCCGCGGCGCTGCGATGCGGGGTGACAGCCCGCGCCGCATGCTGTCCGGCGGCGGGCACGATGCGGCGGCTTTTGCCACGGCGGGCTGGAAAAGCGTGATGGTGTTCATCCGCAACTGGGACGGAAGCCATTGCCCGGAAGAGGGCATGGACTTCGAGGACCTCGCGCTCGCGGTCGAATCCGTCCATAATTCCCTGTGCGGAGAGGGCAGCCCATGACGTCAGAAACGCTTGCGCAGGCGGCATATCGCCGGATCAAGCAGGATATACTGCAAGGCAATATCAGGCCCGACACGGTTCTCTCCGAGCGCGAGCTGGCCGAGCAGCAGGGAATTTCGCGCACGCCGCTGCGCTCGGCCCTGTCGCGGCTGGAGCGGGAGCGCGTCATCACCCGCCTTCAGAACGGCGTGCTTCTGGTGCGCGCCGTCTCCGTGGAGCAACTGATCGAGATCGTGCAATTGCGCCAGACATTGGAAGGGGCCGCCGCCGCCCGCGCCGCCGAATTCGGCACGACGCCGGAACTCATGGAGGTGCGGGATGTCATGGCGGCCTATGCCAACGGACGCAATGTCGCCTTCGACGATTTCTGGGCCGAGGACGACCGGTTTCATATCGCCGTCGCCCATGCCGCAAGGCTGGAGCTGCTGCCCGCGATCCTGGCCGAGCAACGCGCCATCGCCCGGCGCTGCACCATTACCCGCACCCATGACCGTTTCGCCGATCAGGCCCGTGAGCATATCGCCGTGATCGACGCCATCGCCGCCGGCGACGCCGACGCGGCGCGGGCGGCGATGAGCCTGCATTTCGAGAATGTCCGCGCCCGGTTTCTCGGCTGGCTCTCGCGCTGAAACGGGCCGCACCGATTTTATTCCCGTCGCTTTCGAGAAGGAAGACATGCCCCAGCTTTCATGCTCCGCCGCAGCCTCGCCTCCCGACCCGTCCGAAGGGTTGACGGGCAGCCAGGCGGTATTTCCCGCCGGGGAATTCGCCCGGCGCGTCGCGCTCATTCGCGAAGCGCTGCGCCCCACCGGCGCCGATGCGCTGCTGCTGACCGGGCCGGAAAATATCTTCTGGGCGACGGGTCGGCAAACCGCGGGCTACTTCGCCTTTCAGGCGCTGGTGGTGCCGCTGTCGGGCGAGCCGGTCCTGCTCGTCCGCCAGCTGGAAATGACCGGCGCGCGCGCCTCGACCTGGCTTTCGGATATCCGCGCGTGGCAGGACGGCGAGGAGCCGGCGCGGGCGCTCGGCGCGCTGGTCGAGGAGATGCGGATCGGCCATCTGGCCGTCGAGCGCAATGGCTGGTTCGTCAGCCAGGCGCTCGCCGAGCGTATCGCCGCCGCGCTTTCACCGGTCCGCTTGACCGATGGCTCCGGTCTCGTCGAGGAATTGCGGGCCGTCAAGTCTCCTGCTGAGCTGGCAAGCATCAGGAAGGCCGCGATCTACGCCGAGGCCGGGATGGTTGCCGCCATCGAAGCCTGCCGCGAGGGCGCCAGTGAAAACGGCGTCGCGGCGGCGATGATGGCCGCCGCCATCGCGGCGGGTTCCGAGGCCATGGCCATGGAGCCGCTTGTTTCGTCCGGCCCCCGTTCCGGCATTCCGCATGCCACCTGGCGGCGGCGCAGGATCGAGGCGGGCGACGGGGTGTTCCTCGAGCTTGCCGCCAGCCACGACCGTTATCATGCCGCGCTGATGCGCAGCGTGTGGATCGGTACTCCCCCCTCGGAAGTCAGCGCGATGATGGACACGGCGTTGCGGGCGCTCGATGCCGCGCTTGCGGCGATGCGGCCCGGCCTCCCCTGCGCCGCCGCCCATGACGCCGCCCAGTCGGTGATCGACGCAGCCGGATACAGCGCCGCCTTCCGCAAGCGGATCGGTTATTCCATGGGCGCGGCCTTCGCGCCCGACTGGGGCGAAGGCGCGATCCTGTCGCTGTTTTCCGGCGTGACCCGGCCATTGGAACCCGGAATGGTTTTCCATCTGCCCGCCACCCTGCGCAGCTATGGCGCCTATACGGTCGGCGCATCGGAAACCGTCATCGTCACCGAAACCGGAATCGAGCCGCTATCGGATCTGCCCCGCACCATGACGATCCGCTGAGCCTGTTCTTCCTGAAGGAATGAAACGATATGGACTTCGTCATTTCCATGCCTGAACGGCCATCGCTTCCCGTCGCGGGCTCCGCCGCGCGTTTTCCTGTCGGACGCATCTGGTGCGTCGGGCGCAATTACGCCGAACATGCCCGCGAGTTCGGTCATTATCCCGAACGCGAGCCGCCCTTTTTCTTCTCCAAACCCGCCGATGCGCTGCTGAGCGACGGGCGGACCATGCCCTATCCGCCGCAGACAGGCGACCTGCATTTCGAGGCGGAACTGGTGGCGGCGCTCGGGAGCGGCGGCCGCGATATTTCCCGCGAGACGGCGCTGGATCACGTCTGGGGCTATGGCGCGGGTATCGATTTCACCCGGCGCGATCTTCAGACCGTGGCGAAAAAACTGGGGCGGCCCTGGGATCTGGCCAAGGGTTTCGATTGCTCGGCCGCCTGCGGGACACTGTCGCCCGTCTCCGCCGCCGGACATCCGGAACGGGGGAGGATTGCGCTTTTCGTGGACGGCGCGCTGCGGCAGGATGGCGATCTCTCGGCGATGATCTGGTCCGTCGCTGAAGTCATCTCGGCGCTCTCCGCCTCGGTGGCCCTGAAGCCTGGCGACCTTATCTATACCGGCACACCGGCCGGGGTGGGGATGGTCGAGCGCGGACAGACCGTCCGGGTCGATATCGAGGGGCTGGAAAGCCTTGTCGCCCCGATCGTCTGATCTCGCGGATTTCACCAGCGGGTCTTGTCGCAGGTTTCCACGAAAGCGCGGATCGCCGCAATCCTCGGGCCGGCGCGCCGCCACAGGATGCCCACCTTGCGGCGGGGGCCGTCGTCGAGGAGAAGCTTGCGCAGCCGCAGCCCCTCCGGCCAAGGTGGCGGCCAGTCCGGCACGATGGCGACGCCGAGCCCCCTGCTGACCAGGGCGGCGATGCTGTCAAGCGCGTCGAGCTCCAGCCATTCGCGCAGCTTCAGCCGCTTGCGCCGCAGATAGGCGTCGACGATCTGCCCGCCCCACTGGTTGCGATCGTAGCGGATGAAACGCGCCGCCGAAATCGCTTCCTCCGGGCTGCCCGCCTCCATCGTCTCCGGCATCAGCAGGACGAGCGGTTCCTCTCGCAAGGTCATCCATTCGAGCGATTTCGGAATCGGGAACGACGGCTGCACGATCACGGCGGCGTCGAGTTCCTCGGCGACGACGCCGCGATAGAGGTCGATGGACGAACCGGGACGAATGAAGAACTCGATCCGCGGGTAGTCGCGGCTGAGCGAGGCGATGACATCGGGCAGGAGACCGGTAAGGCCGGTCGCCGTCGAGCCGAGCCGCAATTCCCCGGCGGGCAGATCGTTGGCGGCGATGGCGCGCAGGTCGCGCGCCGCCTCGATCATCTGCCGCGCCCCGCCCAGGACCGCCAGCCCCGAGGCCGTGGGCCGCACCGTCCGGCCCGCCCGACCGACGAGCGAATGCCCGAGATCCTCCTCCAGCGCCTTCAGCCGCTGCGCCACCGCGGCCGGAGTCAGGTTCAGCCGCCGCGCCGCCTCCGCGATGGAGCCGCAATCGGCGACCTCCACGAAACTCTCCAGGAAGCGGATGTCCATAAGTTACATTTTCTATCTTCTGATACTAGCGGAGTAGATGTTTTACCTTTTATCGAAACGCACTACAACAGGCGCCGAGGCCATTCGCGCCCGTGTCTTCGACCCGGCCCCCAAGGAGTTCCGATGTCCGTTCAGGAGAAGTTCAGCAAGCTCGGCACCGACAATGCCCCCGGACAGGAAGTGCGCCAGAAAACCGGCGACCTGCATGCCCTGCTGCGCGGCGAAGCCCTCACGGGCGCTCCGGTCGATTTCTCCCATGGCGATGTCGATGCCTTCACGCCGACGCCCGGCGCTTTCGAAATCTTTTGCGATGGCGTTCGCCTCGGCGGCCATCAGGCCTATACGGAATATCGCGGCGCGAGCCGCATCCGCGAGGACCTGGTCGGCAAGCTGGCGTCGTTCACCGGCGCGCCTGTCGACGCCGACGGCATGATCCTGACGCCCGGCACGCAGGGAGCGCTGTTTCTCGCCGTCGCCAGCACCGTCGGGCGCGGAGACAAGGTCGCCATCGTCCAACCCGATTACTTCGCCAACCGCAAGCTGGTCGAGTTCTTCGAGGGCGAGATCGTGCCGGTCCGGCTCGATTATCTGAAATCGGATGCGGAAGCGGGTCTCGATCTCGGCCAACTGGAGGACGCCTTCCGTCAGGGCGCGAAGGTCTTCGTCTTCTCCAATCCCAACAATCCGGCGGGCGTGGTCTATTCCAGGCCGGAAATCGACCAGATCGCCGCGCTCGCGGGCAAATACGGCGCAACCGTGATCGCCGACCAGCTCTATTCGCGGCTGCGCTATTCGGATGCCGCCTATACGCATCTGCGCGCCACCGCCATCGACCCGAACAACGTCATCACCATCATGGGGCCATCCAAGACGGAATCGCTGAGCGGTTACCGGCTTGGCGTCGCCTTCGGCGCGCCCAGGCTTGTCGAGCGAATGGAGAAGTTGCAGGCCATCGTCTCGCTGCGCGCGGCAGGCTATAATCAGGCGGTGTTGCGCACCTGGTTCTCGGAGCCGGATGGATGGATGGACGAACGCATCCGCCTGCATCAGGCGATCCGCGACGACCTGCTGAAAGTGCTGCGAGACGCCGAGGGCGTCGGCGCCCGCACCCCGCAGGCGGGCAGCTATTTGTTCCCGAGCCTGCCGCGGCTTGCCGTGGCCCCCACCGATTTCGTGCGCATCCTGCGGCTTCAGGGCGGCGTGATCGTCACGCCCGGCACCGAGTTCGGGCCGCATTGCGCCAGCAGCGTCCGGCTGAATTTCTCGCAGGACCACGCGGCCGCGGTAAAGGCGGTCGAGCGCATGGTCGAACTTGTCGGACGGTATCGCGCATGAACCGCCCGGATGCCTCGAGCGCGCCGCCGCCGCAAGGCCGCTATGCACCGGCTTCCCGGTTCGGCAACCTGATCTTCACCTCCGGCATGACGCCACGGCAGGAGGGCGTGCTGCTTTTCACCGGACACGTACGGGTGGACGACCCTGTGGAGGACTGGCGGGAGGCGGTGACGCTTGCCGCCCGCAACGCGCTCGCTGCCGCGCGCGGACAGCTCGCGCAAGGCGAGCGTATCGCACTGGTACCGAGCCTGACGGTCTTCATCGCCGCCGAGCAGGGTTTTGCGCTTCACTCCAGGCTGGCCGATTTCGCATCCGCCTTCCTTCATGCGGAACTCGGCGATATCGGGATCGGCAGCCGCGCCGCCATCGGCGTCGCGACATTGCCGGGAAACGCTCCCGTCGAAATCCAGCTGGTCGTCGCGGTCGCCGACGCGGCATGAACGGCGGCCATTCATAGCCGGTAAGTTCATAACCACGACAGGTCATCAGCCCTCCCTCTTTTGGAAGCCTTGGACACGACCTGCCTCACCCGACAACCGAATGTATGGGTTTGCCTGATCTCGAACTGGCCGATGGCCGCCTCGAATAGACGTTTGTCCAGACCACAAGCGAACAAAGGCGGCGCGTTCTGGCATCGTCTTCAACTGGCAGAACCGCAGAACCGACGAAAAGAAGCGCGATCATCCCGAGCGGCGGCCATGCCAATCCGACCGCGGCGGAGCATGAGATGACGGCGGGGCCTGGTCGACCGATGCCCGGTCAACCGCAGGTCCGATACTTGCCCGCCCAATCCGTCGACGGTCCGTCATACACCTCTATCTTTCGACAAAGGTCATGAATCGCCAACGATTCCAGCTCATTGCCAATGGCTGGGAGCAGATCTCGCAAGTAGGCCATCCTGGCCCCGTTGCAGCCGAAGCGTGTCCCGGCGCCACGCGCCTCCCCACGAAAATTGATAAATAACATCTCGGATAGTTGACATTTCAATAAAGTTGATCTGAAATGTCAGTGCAATTTTATATTTGGACTTGACTCATCGGACGCGGGGCCGGATTTGAAACAGCATAATTTCGCCGAGAAACTCAGCGCGTCATCACACTGGAAAGCTCCGGGCGGCGATGGGATCGCGTCCGCCGAAAGGTACAGCGACAAGGCGTATGATATCCTCCGGGACAGGCTCGTGCGGCTTCACTACGCGCCGATGCAGCCATTGAATGAACGCAGCCTGACCGTCGATCTCGAAATCGGCCTCGCGCCCATCAGGGAAGCTCTTCGCCGCCTCGAAGGCGACCACCTCGTCGTCATCTATCCGAGGAGGGGTATTTTCGCCGCCGAGATCGGACTTCGGGATCAGCAGTCAATCAAGGAAGTCCGTGTCGAGATCGAGGGCCTTGCGGCGGCGCTGGCGGCGGCACGGGCAACCGCGCAGGAACGGAAAGCGCTGGTCGAGTTCGCGGAGAGCCTTTATCGCGAGCCGGACGTGGACAGGCGCATGTCCGGCGACGAGGCGTTCCATCGCAGGATCTACGCAATGGCCCGCAATGCTTTCCTGGAGCCCACGCTCATCCAGCAATATGGTTTGGCGATCAGGCTTTGGTATTTCTGCGCGCTGAATTCCTGGATGCCCGATATCGCGCCAGTCGCGGACCACAGGGAGCTCGCGGCCGCGATCTCCCTTGGCGATTCCGAACGTGCAAGAGACCTGCTCCGTGAGCATGTCCAGCAGGGTTCCGATAAAGTCCGGGACCTCCTTTTCAAAGCAATAGAACAATGAGCGCGCGCACCTGCCGCGTTGGCGCTCATCACACGACCGACATGACGTAACCGTGTGGTTTGTAGGCCTCCATCGGGTCGGAGGCCGGATGAGAGTGACCGTGGAATCCGGCGGTTGTTTGGGAGGCCGATCGTGGGTCTGATCGAATTCGTGTTGCGACGCCTGCTTGTGTCGATAGTTTTCCTGTTCGTCATCGCCACGATCGTGTTCTTTTCGACGCAGGGTTTGCCGGGCGATACCGCCAGGGCGATCCTCGGTCAGAATGCCAGTCCGGAACAGGTCCTCGCGCTACAGCAACGGCTTGGGCTGGATAAGTCGGTTTTCGAGCAATACTGGCATTGGCTCTCGAACCTGATGCATCTCGAACTGGGAACCAGCTACACGAACGGACTGCCAATCTCGGGCTTGCTCGGCGAGAAGTTCCTGGCGTCGGTCGCCGTCGCGGCCGCGGGCGGGGCATTGGGTCTCGCACTCGCGATATCGGTCGCCCTCTATTCCGCGATACACAGGGGATCGCTTCTCGACCAGGCCGCCCAGAAATTCGGCGTCCTGATCTCCGCCATCCCGGATTTCGTGCTGGCGATCCTGCTGATCCTGCTTTTCGCGACCTCCGGCTTCCGGATCCTGCCCGCGACCGCGCTCATCGATCCCGAGGAGACGCTCCTGTCGCAATGGAAGCTGATATTGCTTCCGGCGGTGTCCCTTGGGCTCATCATGACCCCCCATACCATGTACATGCTCAGAGCGACAATTCTTGAGGAAATGGACAGCGAATACGCTGCTTACGCGCGTCTCAACGGGATGGGCGAATGGCGCATCCTGCTCTGTCATGCCTTGCCCAACGCCATCGCTCCCGCCGCTCAGGTCATGGCGCTCGGTCTCGCTTACCTGGTGGGGGGCGTCGTCAGCGTCGAAATCGTCTTCGGTTTCCCGGGCCTCGGAAGCACGCTCGTCGAAGCCGTAAGGACGCGCGACCTGGCGATGGTGCAGGCGGTCACGCTGTTCTCCACCGCCTCGTTCCTGCTCTTCACCTTTATCGCCGACCTCATCGGTGTCGTCTCCAACCCGAAAGTGAGGGCCGGTTCATGAACAGGGCGATCCATTCCACGGAAGCCGCATCAGGAGGCTCGCAACCGAGAAGCATGCTCTGGGCAACCGTCTCGCAAGGCGAGGGCCTGATCGGCACCCTGATGATCCTGGCGGTGCTGCTCCTGGTTTTTCTGGGGCCGCTCGTCGCCCCACATGCGAGTTCCGACTTCGTCGGCAAACCCTATAGCCCTCCCTCGGAAACGGCGTGGCTGGGAACGGACTACCAGGGACATGACGTGTTGAGCGGCGTCCTCCACGGCGGCATGTTGATCGTCGGCGTCGCCGGCGGCGGACTCGTCATATCCATCGTGCTTGCGACGCTTTTCGGATTGTTCACCGGATCGTTTCCCGGCCGCGCCAGCACATTCGCGTTGAAACTATTGGATCTGGCGCTCATTTTCCCGCCGATCGTGCTGGGTCTTCTGGTATTGACCCGCGCGGGCACATCCCCCTGGCTCCTGCTCCTTTTAACGGTCGCAACCCAGTTTCCTTCCTCGGCCCGGATTTTCTGGGCGGCGTCCCGCGCGGTCGGTCAGGAAGACTACGTCGAGGCGGCGCGCGCCCTCGGCCTGTCGAAATGGGAGCTGGTCAGCAGAGAAGTCGCCCCGAATATTGTCGCCCCGATCCTGGCCGAGATTCCGATCCGCTTCGCCTACTGCATCGCGATCGTGGCGACGCTTGCCTTCCTCGGCTTCGGAGCCGAGCCGCCCGCCGTCGATTGGGGCACGATGATCAACCAGAACAAGGGTGGGCTGACCTTGCAGCCATGGCCCGTGGTCGCCCCGGTTCTTTGCATTGCGGTGATCACCGTAGGCGCCAATCTCCTGTCGGATGTGCTCAGGACACGCATGACCAGCAAATCCGGAAATGGAACGATCTGATGAGCCTGGTTTCCGTCATGTCCGAGTTGCAGACGAAGTCGCTCGTCGTGCACACGCTGAATATCTCGGGTCTCGAAATATCGACCATCCGCGGAACCCGTATCCTGCGGGACGTCAACCTCGATCTCCATTCCGGTCAGATACTCGGCCTTGTCGGCGAGTCGGG
>JAGRLJ010000343.1:0-5348 GCA_020441805.1 Rhizobiaceae bacterium | reverse complement strand
CACGACACTCGCCTACATTCCCCAGGATGCCAGAGCCTCCCTTAATCCACGTCTCAGGCTCGGCCGCCAGGTCAACCTGATATTCGGCGGCCGAAGCGCCACCACTATCCAACGATACGAGCACTTCGAGCATCTGCTGCATCGCGTCGGCCTACCCGCCTTCCAGGAACTCCAGAAGCGCTATCCATTCCAGCTCTCGGGCGGGCAGCTCCAGCGGTTGACCATCGCCATCGCCTTTTCGTCACGCCCTCCGCTCGTCGTCCTCGACGAGCCGACGACAGCGCTCGACTCCATCACCCATGTCGAGACGCTCGCGCTGATAAAGGGCATCCTGATCGAGGAGAACGCCATGGCGGTCTATGTCAGTCATGACATTTCCACGGTCCAGAGCCTCTGCGACAGGATCGCCGTCATCTACTCCGGCGAGGTCGTCGAAGCCGGACCCACCAGGGCGATCCTCGAGGTGGGCGGCCACCCCTATTCGCGGGGTCTCGCGGCTGCCGTTCCCATGATCGAGGCGGACTTCGCGCCGACGGGAATTCCCGGCACCACATCCACCCCCGACAAGCGCCTCGACGGCTGCGCGTTTCTCAATCGATGCGGCTTCCGGACAGCGGACTGTCCGACCGACACGCCCGTGCCGCTCCGGAAGATCGCCGGACGAACAGTCCGGTGCGTCCATGCCGAAACGGTGCTGGCCCGTCCCGGTCTCGAGGCCGCGCCCACGGCACATGGTCCGACTCCCGCGACGGCGGCGGCAAAAGGCACCGACACCTTACAGGGGCGACATATTCAGGTGAAGTTCGGAACCCATCAGGCGCTCAAGGACATCGACCTTGTCGTCGGGCCGGGGGAACGTGTCGCCCTGCTTGGCGAATCCGGAAGCGGCAAGTCGACGCTCGCGCGTTGTCTCGCCGGGCTGCATGCCGAATATGGCGGCACGATCGAATTTGCAGGCCGGCGTCTCGCCGCCGATGTCGTGGACCGTCCGGTCATCGACAAGAAGGCCGTGCAGTTCATCTGGCAGAGCCCCTACACTTCGCTCAATCCACGCCGGACGATCGAGCAGATCATCAGCCAGCCCGCGCGGAAATTCTTCGCCGAGAACGCCGCACAGGCCCGTGATCGGGTGCGCGAGGCGATCGCCGCCGTCGAGCTTTCTCCAGACCACCTCGGCAGACTGCCGCGTCAGTTGAGCGGCGGCGAGCGGCAACGCGTGGCAATCGCCCGCGCCATCGTCGCCGAACCTCGCGTCCTCATCTGCGACGAGGTCACGGCCGCGCTCGACGTCTCCGTGCAGGCCTCCATCGCCGACCTGCTGCGCCGGCTTTCCGACGAGAAGGGCATGAGCTTCCTGTTCATCTCGCACCAGCTCGCGCTGGTGCGCCATCTTGTCGAGCGTGGATATGTGCTCCGTCACGGAGAGATCGTCGAGGCTGGGTCGACGGAAGAATTGTTCGTGAAGCCGCGACACGAATATACCCAGCGCCTCGTCGCGGCAGCCCAGAGTCACATCGTCTAACAAAGGGGAACTCAAATGACCGGCAACGACCTGAACCCGCTTTTCCTGCCAACCAGAAGACAGTTCCTGAAGGCAGGCGCTGCCCTGTCTCTTGCGTCAACGGGAATCCTGTCAACAGGACAAGGCGCATTCGCGGCCCCCACGAAAGGCGGCAGGCTGAAGATCGGGACGACGGGGTCAAGCAGCGACAGCCTCGATCCCAATCTGGCGGTGTCGTCGAATGCCTCATGGTACCGGATCAACCAGCTCTATGGGAGCCTGCTCACCTACACGACATCCCTTGAGGGACCGGTGTCGAAAACGAAGCTTTCGCTGGCCGAAGAGGTGACGAGCAAGAGCGCCAGCCAGTGGGTGGTGCGTTTGAAGAAGGGGCTGACCTTCCACGACGGCCGGCCGATCACCGCCGACGACCTGATCTTTTCCGTGAAACGGGCATTGCAGCCGGACAATCAACTGCTCCAGCTCTACAAGCATATCGACGGCGACAATCTCCGCAAGATCGACGACCTGACCGTCGAAATCAATCTTTCCACGCCGGACGCGCTCGCCCGGGACTGGCTGCCGCAGATTTTCATCCTGCCCCAGGACTTCGATCCGCAGAATCCGGTCGGCTCCGGACCCTTCAAGTTCAAATCCTATCAGGCTGGAACGCGAAGCACTTTCGAGCGGTTCGATGCGTTTCCGGGCGACAACGGACCATATCTGGACGAGATCGTCACATATTCGTTCAATGACGAGACCGCGCGCATCAACGCGCTGATGGCCGGACAGTTGCACTGGGCGCCGGACATGCCGCGTTCTCAGGTCAACATCGTCAAATCCAACCCCGATCTCCAGATCGTCGAAGCCGCGACCGGTCAGATGCATATCGCGGGCATGAACGTGTCGGGCCCGCCATTCGACGATGCCGACGCCCGGTTGGCGTTCAAGCACCTGTTCGATCGGCAGAGCATCATCGACCAGGTCTATAACGGCTACGGCAAGGTCTCCAACGATCTGTTCATGCCGCAGGACCCGGCTTTCCTCAATGCCCCCGTCCGCGCGCATGATCCGGATAAGGCGAAATTCCTGCTGAAAAAGGCGGGCCTGACGGACACGACCTTCACGCTCACGACATCGCCGACTTTCCCCGATATCGTCGAACTGGCCGCGGCCCTCGCCCAGCAGGGAATGCAGTCGGGCGTGAACATCAAGGTCGAGAAGCTCGACCCCTCCGTATACTACGGACCGGACTATGCAAAACGCTCGTTCGCAACCGCCAACTGGGCTGGATCGCCCATATCCTATTTCGTGCGTTTCGCACTCCTGTCCGTGTCGCCGTACAACCAGACCGCATGGGCCGACAAGGATTTCGACGAGACGTTCGCGGCGGCGACGGCGGAACTGGACGAAACCCGACGAAACCAGCATCTCCAGGACATGCAGCAGATATTCTACGATCGCGGAACCTTCGTCACGCCTGCATATCTCACGCAGGTCGACGGCGTCGCCAGGAACGTATCGGGCGTCAATGTGACAACCGGATCGCCCAGCCCCGATTGGACTTCCATCTCCATGTCCTGATCGAGAGCCCCGATCGGTTGAAGCCGCCCGCGCGCCGTGACCCGGCGCGCGGCAAAATTACGAATGCGAACCGTTCCGGAATAGCAGGGGCGGGCAAGACATGTCCCGCCAACAGGAGCCTGAGATGCATCCCGACTTTCCCCACGCAATGGCACCGGGCGCGATCGGAAAATTCACCGCCAAGAACCGGATTTACATGTCCGCGCAGACAACGAGCTTCGCGACCTCCGGAGTCCCCAACGATCGCCATATAGCCTATCTCGTGGAGCGGGCGCGGGGCGGCCTGGGGATCATTTTCAGCGAGGCCGTCGATGTCATGAGCGGACATGGCTATCCCGAAACGGGGCTTCGCCTTTCGATCGAACGCGACGAAGCCGTTCCGGCATTCGCCAGGCTGGTGGGAGCGCTTCACGAGGAGGGCACGGGAGCCTTCCTTCAGCTCACCCAGACCGGACATACGCGGTTCTGGGCCCCATCCGATGTCGGCATCGGCGGCGTCGCGCCAAGACCCCGAGAAATGCCGACGGAAGAGATGGGGCGACTGAGAGCCGCTTTCGCCGATGCCGCGCGGCGCGGGGTCGAAGCTGGCTTTGACGGAATCGAGCTTCACTTCGGGCATGGCCACCTGCTCCACCGCTTCCTGTCTCCCGTCCTGAATGTGCGGAGCGACGGGTATGGCGGATCGCCGGAGAACAGGCTCCGATATCCGCTTGAAGTGCTTGCTGCCGTCCGGGCCGAGGTCGGCGGCGACTTCCCGCTCGGCGTCCGCGTGTCGAGCGACGATCTCGGCGGACTTGGCCCCGACGAGTACATGATGGTTTCGATCCTGAAGGCGATCGTGCAATCCGGGCTCGTCGACTTCCTGAACGTCTCGCAAGGCGGAGCGAACACATCCGCCGAGCAGCTGCCCGACATGACGTTTCCGGAGGCCCCGTTCATCGAGATGACGCGCCGGGTGATCGCGGATCTGCCACCGATCACCATCATGACGACCGGGCGGTTCCGGCAGCTGGCGACGGCCGAGCGCATTCTTTCGGACGGCGGCATCAGCTTCATCGGCATGACCCGGGCTCACACCGCCGATCCCGAAGTCATGGCCAAGGCTTTGCGGGGCGAGGCCGACAAGGTCAGGCCGTGCGTAGCCTGCAATTACTGCGGCGAGCGGGCAGTGGCGAGCGCCATGGGCCTCGCCTGCATGGTGAACGCCAGGGCAGGCCGGGAGCATCTGTGGCCTCTTCAGCCCCCGATGGCACTCCAAAACGGCCGCGGACCGATCGTGGTCGTCGGCGGAGGACCCGCCGGAATGGAATTCGCACGTGTCGCCGCCAGCCGGGGCCATTCCGTCGAACTCTACGATGCCGGCGACCGACTTGGCGGACAGATGAACGCAGCGGCAAGCGCCGCCACCCGGGGCGACTTCCTCAAGCTGATCGACTATTTCGAGGGCGAGTTGAGACAGGCGGGAGTGGCGGTTCACCTGAACGCCTGGATGAATGTCGAGCGGATATCGTCGCTGGCTCCGGCATTGACCGTGGTCGCCACGGGTGCGCGGCCTGTGGCGCAGTGGCTTCCCGGCCTCGGCGACCTTCCATCGTTCGAGCCCGCCGATCTCGCCCACGGCGATACCCGGCACGTCTGTCTTGTCGACCAGGAGGGCGGATGGCGGTCCGTCGCCGCTGTCGAGGCATGGATGGAACGATCCAAAGGGCGCCTGACCATCGTAACCCCGAGCGCCGGCTTCGCCGACGGCGCCTCCGCGCACTTCACACGGACTCCGTTGGTGAGGCGTCTGGGTCAACACAACGTGTCCATCGTGACCGATCACAATGCGGTGGCGTTTGAGCAGGGAAGACTTACGGTCAAGTCGGTCTTCACGGGCGCTACATTTGATATCGAGGGAATCGAGGTTGTCACTGGCGTCTCCAATTTTCGCTCCAGCAATGGGCTCGCACGCGCGCTGGCGGATGCAAAACTCGAATACCGGATCATAGGTGACGCATATCTCCCCCGCGATGCCTTGGAGGCTATTCATGCAGGCCACTGCCTAGCACTGGAACTCCAATGACATGAGATTGCTCCAATCCTCGCAAACTGGATCGTTTTTGATTGGAGTTTTCGCGCCGATATGGAGTGAACCCCTCAGGCGGTGCGTCAGGCGATCCGTCATGCGGGCGCGCGGATGATATTCCTGCCGCCCTACAGCCCCGACCTCAACCCCATTGAACAGCTCTTCTCCAAGATCAAACAGGCAATGCGAGCGGCC
>JAGRLJ010000045.1:26939-64308 GCA_020441805.1 Rhizobiaceae bacterium | reverse complement strand
CCATTGGCAGCGGCTGATCGACGTCCACCTGACGGGCACCTATCTCGTCTCCAAGACGGTGGCGCCGTCGATGATCGCCCGGCGATCCGGCGTCATCCTCAACCTCAATTCGATCGCCGGCCTGATGGGCCTGCCGGTCCGCACGGCCTATTCCGCCGCCAAGGCCGGCGTCGGCATGCTGACCCAGGTGCTGGGCTGCGAATGGGGACCCTACAATATCCGCGTCAATGCCGTGGCGCCGGGCTACATGCTGACGCCGCTGACCGAGAAGCTGATCGCCGAGGGCAAGATCGCCGAGACGCGCATCCGCCGCCGCACGCCGATGGGCAGGATGGGCACGGCGCAGGACATTGCCGAGGCCATGGTTTTCCTGGCATCGGACAAGGCGAAGTTCATCACCGCGGTCACGCTGCCCGTCGACGGCGGCTACTGTTCCTGGGGCGCCCCCTCCGATGCCTTTCCGCTCGACCTGGAGTCCTCCAATGTCCCGTGACGCGGCGGCCCGCATGGATCCGGCCAGGGTCGCCTATCGCAAGCCGCAGCCCTTCGGCATGCCGCCCGACATCTTCCTCCCCGACGGCGCGGATCCCGATGCCGACGAACGGCTCTGGGTGCCGCAGGCGCCGGGCGTCTGGTTCCGGCCGCTGGTGCTGTCAGTAAGCCAAGGCTACTATGTCAACCTGCTCCGGGTCCGCAATTCCGGCGTGCTGTCGCGCCACCGGCATAGCGGTCCCGTCCATGCCTTCACGCTGCGCGGGCGCTGGCACTATCTCGAACATGACTGGATGGCGACCCCGATGAGCTACGCCTTCGAGCCGCCGGGCGAGACCCACACGCTCGTCGTGCCGGACGGTGTCGACGAGATGATCACCCTTTTCCACGTCACCGGCGGCTATGTCTATGTCGATCCCGACGGGGTGGCCCTCGGCTATGAGGACGTGTTCACCAAGCTCGACGCCGCCCGCCGGCATTACGAGACCAACGGTCTCGGGACCGGAAAGCTGATGGAGCTGGTACGATGAGCCTCAGGATCTTCGGCGGGCCGCACCGCTATTTCCAGGGACCGGGCGCGATCGACGAGCTCGGCAGGATCGCCCGGCCGTTCGGGGCAAGGCCCGTCGTCATCGCCGACGCCTTCGTGCTCGATATGCTGAAGGACCGGCTCAACGCGATATTTTCGAACGAGGGGATGGAGCCGGTCATCCGCGCCTTCTCCGGCGAGATCACCTATGCGGCCATCGATGCGCTCGACGCCTCGCTCGGCGGCGAGCAGCCGTCGCTCGCCATCGGCATCGGCGGCGGCAAGTCGCTCGACGCCGCCAAGGGCCTTGCCCGCAAGCGCGGCCTCGACGTCGTCACCGTGCCGACCATCGCTTCGAACGACAGCCCGACCAGCGGCTCGATCGCCATGTATGACGACCACCATGTCATGATCAGTGTCGACCGGCTCGCGCGCTCCCCGGAGGCGGTCATCGTCGATACGGCATTGATCGCCGCCGCCCCGCTCCACTTCCTCCGCGCCGGCGTCGGCGACGCCATCTCGAAGAAATTCGAGGCCGAGGGCTGCCTCAACGGTTCCGGCGTCACGCCCTACGGCACGCGCCCGCTGCTGAGCGCGATCGCCATCGCCGATGCCTGCTATGCCACGCTCCGCCGCTCCGCGCAGACCGCCTTTGCCGATCTCGAACGCGGCGCGCTGACCGACGCCGTCGAGGACACGATCGAGGCGACGATCCTGATGAGCGGCCTCGGCTTCGAGAATGGCGGCCTGTCGCTCGCCCATTCGCTGACGCGCGGCCTCGTCAAGGCGCGCGATGCGAAGAACGCGATCCACGGCCAGCATGTCGCCTGGGGCGCGCTGGTGCAGCTGGCAGCCGAGGGCCGCCGCGCCGAGCTTCGCTCTCTCCTCGCCTTCAACCGCTCGATCGGGCTCGCGACCTCGCTGGAGGATCTCGGCATGAACGAGCCTACCGACGTCGAAATCGAGGAAATCGCGCGCTGGACCACCACCGCTCCCCATCTCGGCAACCTGCCCGCACCGATCGATGCCGCAGGCATCGCCGAAGCGATCCGCGCCGTGCAACGCCTGTCGAGGGCGTGACAAATCCCATAGCGATCTGATGTGCTCGTCCATTTCCGGGGGACCCGGGCTTGACTCCAAATAGAGAATAGTGAATTCTTTATTCACTATTCTGGAGCAATCGACATGGAACATGCAGCCCGCACGCCGGCCGAGGCCGAAATCGATGAATTCGCGGCGATGGATGCCACCGAACAGGCGGCCTTGGTCCGCGCCGGCAAGGTCAGCGCCCTGGAACTGACCGATGCCGCGATCGCACGGATCGAAAGGCTGGAACCCGTCATCAACGCCCTTGCATCGAGCGATTTCGAACGCGCACGGGAAAGAGCCCGCACTGTGCCGGCCACAGGCCCGTTCGCCGGTGTGCCGACGCTGATCAAGGATCTGATGGCCTATCCGGGGCATGCCGTGAGCTATGGCGCGCGCATGTTCCTCGGCCATATGCCGCCGGCGGGCTCGCCTTATACCAATGCGCTGGACGCCGCCGGGCTGGTGGTGCTCGGCAAAAGCGCCACATCCGAATTCGGGCTGATCGGCACGACCGAGAGCCTGGCCAACGGCGCAACGCACAATCCCTGGGATCTCTCGCTTTCACCGGGCGGATCGTCCGGAGGCGCGGTGGCGGCGGTGGCTTCCGGCATGGTGCCCGTGGCCCATGCCTCCGATGGCGGCGGCTCCATTCGCGGCCCCTCGTCCTTCACCGGCCTGTTCGGCTTCAAGCCCAGCCTCGGCCGGGCGGCGGCGAACGGCATGCCGGAGGAGCTGCCCACGACGCGGCTGATCAGCGAGCATTGCGTCAGCCGCACGGTCCGCGACAGCTGCGCCTGGCTTTCGGCGACGGAGCGGCCGGGCATCGCCGATCCCCTGCCCCCGGCCGAAAGGCTGCGCATGTCGCCGCCCGGGCCGCTCAGGATCGGCGCCTATCGCCGCGACTGCTTCGGAACGGCACCCACCCCGGCCGCCGAGGCGGCTTTCGACAAGGCGGTGGCGCTCTGCCGGCAGCTGGGCCACGACGTGGTCGAGATCGACGGTCCGCGCATCGACGCCACGGCGACGAGCAAAGCCTATTTCGCCCTGACCGGCTTTGCCGTCGGCGCGCTGCTGGCCCAGGTCCGGCAGATGATGGGATCGGCCTTCGATCCGTCGCTCTTCGAGCCCTATACGCTCGACCTCGTGGCGCGCGCCAAGTCGCTGACAGCCGGCGACGTTCCCGCGCGCGGCGAAACCCTGGCAAGGGCGGCCGGCGCGGCGAATGCCCTGATGGACGGTTACGATCTGCTGCTGAGCCCGACGGTCGGCTTTCCGGCCTTTCCACTCGGCCGGCATGGCCCGGACCAGCCGCCGCCGGCGATCGACGCCATGATCGCCCGGCTCGCCGGCTATACCGTGGTCGCCTCCCTGGCGGGCTGGCCGGCCATGTCGGTTCCGCTCTTCACCACGGATGACGGCCTGCCGCTCGGCTGCCATTTCGCCGCCGCCAGGGATCGCGACGCGCTGTTGTTCTCGCTGGCCTTCCAGCTCGAGGACGCGGCTCCCTGGACGCCGAGGCTGCTCGACCTGCACGCGAGGCTCGCATGGCGCAACGGCTGAAGGAGGAGGTGCGCGACCGTATCGTCGAAGCGGCCGCGGCGGTCTTTGCGGAGCGCGGCTATAGCGCCGCGAAACTCGCCGACATGGCGGACCGGGCCGGAATCAGCACCAGCAATATCTATAAATATTTCGACAACAAGGAAGCGCTCTTCGACGAGATCGTCACCGTGCCGATCGCCGCCGAACTGCTCCGGCGACTGCGGACCCGCATCCGCGACATCGGGCGGCTGGAGCAGTGGGGCGAGGCGGATGCGGCGGGCTCCGCCTCGGCGCGCGCCTTGCTCTCCTTCTGGGTTGACAACCGGCTGGCGGTGCTCATCCTGCTGCGCGGCGCCGAGGGCACCCGCTTCGGCCATGTGCGCGGCCTGATGACGCGCGAGATGGAGCGGCTGTCGACGCGGTATATCCTCAAACGGCAGGACCGGCCGTCACTGACGCCGGTCGCCCGCTTCGTGCTGCACAGGATGTTCGCCCGCACGGTGGACATGGTGGCGGATATCCTCGCCGCTCATGCCGAACCATCCGCAATCCAGCAGGCTTTCGCCATCTTCTGGCGCTACCAGCTCGCCGGGCTGGAGGCGCTGATGAAGACGGATCCGCGCGGAAGTCCGCTGTGACCGTTTCCCGATACCATCTCCGAACCCGGATTGATATGTTCGCGCGCAACGCATCAATCCGCCTGCATCGTGAAAGACGGCACCGTATTCCGACCGAGGTAGTCCATGCCCAAATTCTCCGCCAATCTCGGTTTCCTCTGGCCGGACCGGCCGCTGGCCGCGCGGATCGAGGCCGCCGCGAGGGCCGGCTTCCGCGCGGTGGAGTTGCATTGGCCCTATGACCTGGCGCCCGAGAGCGTGCGCGACCTCTGCGCCGGGCTCGGCGTGGAACTGCTCGGAATCAACACGCCGCCCGGCGATACCGGCAAGGGTGAATTCGGCCTGGGCGCGATAACAGGCCGGGAGTCGGAGTTCGACGCGCATTTTTCGCAGGCCCTCGACTGGGGCCGGCGCGCTGGCGCGTCGGCCATCCATGTGATGGCGGGCGTGGTCGCGCCCGAACAAAAGGCCAGCGCCAGGGCCACGCTGATTTCCAACTTGCGCCGCGCCGCGCAAGCCGCCCCGGACATGATCCTCCTGCTCGAGGGGCTGAACCCGCGCGACAAGCCGGGCTATTTCTATTCCACGATCGGCGAGAAGGCCGGGATCATCGCCGAGACCGGCGCGCCGAATGTCAGGATCATGTTCGACGCCTATCATGTCGGCGTTTCCGAGGGCGACATCTTCACCCGGTTCGCGCTGCACCAGCCGCTGATCGATCATGTGCAGATCGCCGCCGTGCCGAGCCGCGCCGAACCCGACGAAGGCGAGGTCGCCTATGCCAATCTCTTCCGCGAACTGGACCGGCTCGAATATCGCGGCTGGGTGGGATGCGAATACAGGCCGCGCGGCTCGACCGACGAAGGCCTCGGCTGGACGCGGACACTGGGCGTCATGCTCTGAGACGACTGGAACCAGGGCCTGAAACGCGCCATCGCCGGCGTCGAAGGCGGACGCGACGAAATCGTCGCGCTCAAAGCCCGCGCGGACCGGTCCCCTCGAATTCAAAGATAGGGCGCGAGCGTCTTCCGCAGCGATGGAATCCGCCCGACCGAGGCCACGATACGCTCGCGCCAGCGCCGGCCCCGGGACAAGGCATCGTCAAGCGCATCGCGAAGATCGTCCGGCCTGTCGGCCACGAGAACGTTCACGATGAATTCGGCCTGAAGCCGATCCTTCACCGCCTTGAGGCTGTCGGACCCTTCGAGGCGACGATCCGCCACGATCAGCTTGTGGATCGCAAACCGCTCCGGACGGGGGATCCGGACGAGAACGCCGTCACGATAAGTGACCGCGGCGAAGATCGGCTCGGCGATCAGGTAATTCAGATAGTGCAGCGATTGGGCATGAACCCCGAGCGCAGGCAGGGGCCTGAGATCCTCGTCCGCCGAGAAGGACGGCGTCAGGAATTCGACATAGGTCTCGCTGCGCGTCTGCTTCCAGCGCCAGGTCTTGCTGTGCTCCAGGGAGGGCGCGGCCTCGAAGGCAAAGTCCTGGAATACCTTTTCGAGAGGCTCGGAGACGGCATCCCCCAGGGCGATCGAAAGACGCTCGAAGCTTGCGATGTCGACATCGAGGGTCTGCGCCGTCTGGTCGAAGGCGAAGCGAACGCCGAGCTCGCCCTCGTAGAGCCGGAAGGCCTGCGTCCCCACGACCGTGCCGCCGAGCCTGAACACGCCTGCCGACGCCATTGCGTTGAGCAGGCCGCCGGTGGCGGCATCGACGCCGAGGAAACCCTCGGCGCGCAAGAGGCGGATCATGCGCGAGCGGTTGCGGCGCCGGCTTTCGCGATCCTCGCGCAATGCCTCGATCTGCCGCATGCGGGCGCGCAATTCCGCGCTGTCCTCGCCGATATAGGCTTTCTTGACATCCGATCCGACGCGGTAGGTGTCGTACCAGTAGACGCGGCCCTTGCGTTCGACCCGCGTCGGCGTGCCGCGAATCCCGGCGACGGCTTCATCGCGCAGGGAATTCAAGAGATCGAGATAGGCGGAATGGGCGACGGGCGAATGACGTGGAACCATGGAGCCATGCTCAACGAAACTTGATTTTGTTGAGCATAGCAGATGTTCAACGAAACTGGAAGGCGTTGAACATGAGGTCAGGCAGTCTGTCGCGGCGCCGGGGGCGAGGTGCGTTCAACGCAGCACCATCCTCAGCGCCGCCTGGGTCTCCTCCAGCAAGGGCAGGAACTGGACTATCATTTCATCGGCGGAAGCATGAGCCGCCGGCGCCCCGATATTGAGGGCGCAGATCCGTTGCCCGCGGTCGTTCTCGACCGGCACGGCGATCGAGCGGAGGCCGAGCTCCAGTTCCTGGTCGATGACCGCATAACCCTGGGCGCGGACGCGCCGGAGTTCGGCGAGAAGCCGGTCCGGATCGGTGATCGTCCAGGGCGTGTTGGCCCTGATCGCGCTGCGGGCGAGCACCGCGCGCGCATCCGCCTCGGCAAGCCCGGCAAGCAGGACGCGCCCCATCGAGGCGCAATAGGCCGGCAGGCGGCTTCCCGGCGTGAGGTTGATCGACATGACACGTCGTTGCGACGCCCGGGCGATGTAGAGAATCTCGGTGCCGTCCAGCACGGAAGCGGAGGCGCTCTGTCCGGCCTTTTCCGACAGCAGGTCGAGATGCGGTTGCAGGATGGCCGGCAGGGGCGTGGCGGCCAGATAGGCATGGCCGAGACGCAGCGTCTTCGGAGTGAGCGTGAAGAATTTGCCGTCATAGTCGGCATAGCCGAGCTCGGAAAGCGTGAGCAACGAACGCCTGACGGCCGCGCGATCGAGGCCGGTGAGCTTCGCGGCGTCGGTGATCGACAGGCGCTGGTGCATTTCGCCGAACGCCTCGATGACCTTCAAACCTCTTGCAAAACCGCTGACGAAATCCGTTTCGCGCATCCAGGCCTCGTTATCTATGGGTGAATCATGTGCGCTATACGAACAAATGTCAAATGCCGCACAAACGACTTGCCTCTTGGATCGTTCAGCCCCTATGCATGGGCTTCCGTCAGGGAGAGACCGGCATGAACAAGACAATCCGGAGCGCGGCCGAGGCCGTCGCCCCGATCGGCGACGGTGCGAGCGTCATGATCGGCGGATTCGGCGGCTCCGGCGCGCCGATCGAGCTCGTTCATGCATTGATCGACAAGCGTCCCAGGAACCTCACCGTCATCAACAACAATGCCGGCAATGGCCGTATCGGCATCGCGGCGATGATCGACGCCGGCATGGTCGGGAAGATGATCTGCTCCTTCCCGCGCTCCTCCGATCCGCGCGCCTTCACGGAAAAATATCTTGCCGGCGAGATCGAGCTGGAACTGGTGCCGCAGGGCACGCTCGCCGAGCGCATCCGCGCCGGCGGCGCCGGCATCCCGGCCTTCTACACGCCGACGGCCTATGGGACCGAACTTGCCGAGGGCAAACCGGTCGCCGAGTTCGACGGCCGCATGTATGTGCGGGAGCGGTGGCTGAAAGCGGACTTTGCCCTGATCAAGGCCGAGATGGGCGATACGCACGGCAACCTCACCTACAACAAGGCCGCCCGCAACTTCAGCCCGCTGATGTGCATGGCGGCCGCAAAAACGATCGTGCAGGCAAGCAAGCTGGTCGAACCCGGCGGCATAGACCCCGAACATGTCGTCACCCCCGGCATCTTCGTCGATCAGGTCGTCGAAATCTCCGATCCCAAACAGGAAGAAGACCTCATCCGGGCAGGAGTGGCCTACGCATGACCGTCGATGGTCGCCCCATCAATATCCGAGCAGACATCAAGCTTTCCAACGCCCAGATCGCCTGGCGCGCGGCCCAGGACATCGCCGATGGCGCCTATGTCAATCTCGGCATCGGTTTTCCCGAGATGGTCGCCGGGTTCCGGCCGCCGGGCCGCGAGGCGATCTTCCACACCGAAAACGGCATCCTCGATTTCGGCGAGGCGCCGGCCGCCGGCGAGGAGGACTGGGACCTGATCAATGCCGGCAAGAAAGCGGTCACGCTGAAGGCGGGCGCGGCATTCTTCCACCATGCCGACAGCTTCGCCATGGTGCGCGGCGGCCATCTCGACATGGCGATTCTCGGCGCCTATCAGGTCGCCGAGAATGGAGACCTCGCCAACTGGCGCGTCGGATCGAAGGGTGTGCCGGCCGTTGGCGGGGCCATGGATCTGGTGCATGGCGCCAAATCCGTCGTCGTCATCACCGAGCATGTCACCAGGGACGGCGAGCCGAAGCTGGTGGAGCGCTGCACCTTCCCCCTGACCGGCGTCGGCTGCATCACCCGCGTCTATACAAGCCATGCCGTGATCGACATCGCGGACGGCCGCTTCGTCGTTCGCGAGAAGCTTGCCGGCATGACCATGGACGAGTTGCAAGCGATGACCGGCGCGCCGCTTCACACCGATGGGCCGGTCGCCGATCTCGTCGCGCCCAGGCTCTGAGAAGACGGCCTCGGGGCAAGCTCCCGACCGCCCCCTATCCGCGCCGGTCGGCGTCGGCGCGCCATTCTTCGCCGGTCGCAACCGCCAGCCGCATCGCGGTCGAACGATCGTTTCCGCATCGTAGAAGGTGCCGCCAACATGGCCTCCCCTTTTCCGAAACCACCCTTGGCGGCCATATTTCGCAAACAATTTCATTGAGATATCCAGGACACGAAGCAATGTCGGCCTGACGAATCCAGATCATGCGTCGGGGACTTCGACCACCAAAATTGACGGCCCGCAAGATTCGGCTTGACGGAGAGTTAATATCACATATCAATATTGATAATCGATATGTGATTTATGAGATTGAAAATCGGGAGCGTAGCGGGAATGACATCGGGCGAAATGAACGGTAAGAACGTCGTCATCACGGGCGGCGTGAAAGGTCTGGGCCTGGCTCTTTCGGAGCTTTTCATCGCCCGGGGCGCTCGGGTCGCGATTATCGATATCGACGAGGCCGGCCTTGCCGACGTGGTCGGCCGGCTGGGCGGCGAGGACAGGGTGACGGGTGTCGCAGGCGACATCCGCAGACGCGAGAACGCGCATCGGGCATTCGCCGAGGCCGCCGGGAAGCTCGGCCATGTCGATATCCTGCTCAACAATGCCGGTGTCTATCCGCGCAAACCGATCCTGGAGATCGACGATGAAGCCTGGGACTACACGTTCGACGTCAACCTGCGCGCCATGTTCCATATGACGGTCGCGGCCGCCAATCACATGCAGCCGCGCCTGTCCGGAAAGATCGTCTCGATCGCGTCGATCGATGCCTATATCCCCTATGCGAAGAATGCGCATTACGCGGCGGCGAAGGCCGGGGTGATAAGCCTGACCAAATCCTTCGCCCAGGAACTCGCGCCCCAGGGAATCCTGGTCAACGCGGTGTCGCCCGGCCCGATCGACACACCGAATCTCCGGGCTCTCGGGATCTATGAGGATCTTGCGAGATCGACGCCGCTCGGCCGCGTCGCCGATCCGACCGACATCGCCGAAGCCGTCTATTTCCTCGCGAGCGACCGCAATCGCTACATGACGGGAGAGACCGTGATCGCGAGCGGCGGCATCCTGATGGCGTGATCGGGTCAATCCGGAAATATTGCCAAGGGGGGAGACGACACACAGACAGGCATGAAAACAGCATGCTCCAATCGATATCAAAAAATAAGGGAACGACGCGATGGCCGACAATTTCACAGCAGCGAACACGCAGAACGAGAACAGCCTGGCCAGCCGGCGAACAGTCCTAAAAGGGCTCGCCCTCGGCACGACGGGGCTCGTCACCGGTTTTCCATTCATTGCCAGGGCCAAGCCGGCGACTATGACGGTCCCCAATTCGGGCGGGGCGCTGGAGGAAGCCTATAAGAAAGCCTATTTCGAGACATTCAAGCAGAAGAGCGGCATCCAGATTCTCGGCGCCCCCTATATGGACACGGCCCGCGTCAAGGCCATGGTCGAAAACAACGCCGTCGATGTCGATGTGCTCAATATCGATGCCACCGAGGCGGCGGCCCTTGCCAGCCTCGGTCTGCTCGAACCGATCGATTACGACTATATCGACAAGGCATCGCTGCTGCCCGAGGCCGCCCGGGATCACTACCTGCTGGTGGATGTCGCCGCCTATGTGATGGCGTGGAACACCAACACGTACAATGCCCAGACGCGTCCGAAGAACTGGCAGGAATTCTTCGATTCCGGCCGCGATGGGCAGCGCAGCCTGTGGAAACTGGCGCCGCAGACGCTGGAAGTTGCCGCCATGGGCGGCGGCCAGCCGATGAGCAAGCTCTATCCGATCGACCTCGACGCGGCGTTCAAGTCGCTGGATGCGATCAAAGCCGACCTCACCTGGTGGACGTCCGGCGCTCAGGCCGCGCAATTGGTGATCGGCGGGGAAGTCGATGTCGGCACAGTCTGGAACGGGCGCGTCTTCCAGGCCAAACTCGATGGCCAGCCGGTCGACTATACGTTCGACAACGCCCTCTATGTCTGCGATTCCATGGTGATACCGAAAGGGGCCAAGAACAAGAAGGAGGCGATGGAGTTCCTTGCCAACATGATCGACGCGAAGAACCAGGCAACCTTCGCCAGGCAGATTCCCTACGGTCCGGTCAACCCGAAGACGTTCGAGCTTCTCGATGCCGAGACGCTGACCATGCTGCCGAACTCGCCGCAGAACAACAAATCCGCGATCATGCAGGATTTCGATTACTGGGCGAGCAACGGACCGGCTATCTTCGATCGCTTCAACAACTGGCTTCTCGGCTAGGCAGGGGCGTGAACATGGTCCCGCATCGAACGGGCGCCGCGGCGGCCGGGATGGCGCCGGCAAGGCGTCGCCCCTGGCGGCCGGAGCGCGGCAATGCGCTGCTCTTCCTGCCGCCGGCGCTGCTGCTGCTCGCTTTCTTCATCCTGCCATTGCTGACCGTGGTCGTTCAGAGCTTTGCCGGCCCCGAGCCGGGCTTCGCGCAATATGTCGCGATCCTGTCGCAAAGCAGCACGATCTCCGTTCTCATCTACACGTTCCAGACGGCGACGCTGGTCACGATCGGGGCGCTGGTCCTGAGCTATCCCGTGGCTTTCGTCGTCAGCCGCGCCAAGGGCCGCCTGCTGCATCTGTGTCTCGGCATGATCCTCATTCCATTCTGGACGAGCACCGTCATCCGGACTTATGCCTGGATCGTCATCCTGCAACGGCGTGGCGTGCTGAATGAGTTTCTTCTGGGAATGGACTGGATCGAGCGTCCGCTGAGACTGACCAGCAACGGTCTCGGCATGCAGATCGCCATGATTCACATCATGCTGCCTTTCATGATCCTGCCGCTGCTCAGCACCATGCGGGGGATCGACGGCACGCTGCTGCGCGCCGCCGCCGTGATGGGCGCCAATCCGTTCCGGCAGTTCCTGTCGGTCTATCTGCCGCTGTCCCTGCCCGGAGTGAGCGCGGGATGCGTGCTGGTCTTCATCTCCTCGCTCGGCTTCTACATCACGCCGGCTTTGCTCGGCGGGCAGAAGACCATGGTGGCCGTCCTCATCGAACAGCAGGCGTCACGCCTTCTGAACTGGCCCCTGGCCTCGGCGCTGGCGACGCTGCTTCTGGTCCTGACCTGCCTGTTGTTCATGCTCTATGAGCGCACGATGCGCTACGCGGCCGGCGGCCGATCGGTGGGAGAAGCGGCATGACGGGCGTCCGTATCTGGCGAAGCGCCAGCTATGTCACGGTCTCGGTCGCGGTTCTCGTGCTGGTCTATCTCGTGCTGCCGACCCTGGTCATCGTTCCGCTGTCGTTCAGCAGCAGCAATTTCATCAGCTTCCCGCCTCCCGGATTCTCGCTTCAATGGTACGAGGCGTTTATCGCCAGCCCGGACTACAGGATCGCGATATACAACAGCATCTGCATCGGCGTGCCGGCCGCCCTTCTCGCGACGGCCTTCGGCACGCTGGCGGCGTTGGCGCTGGTCCGTGGCAGCTTCATGGGCCGCCGGACACTGTCGGCGCTGATGATCGCGCCGATGATCCTGCCCCAGATCGTTCTGGCGATCGGCCTGTTTCCGATCATGGTCAAGCTCGGCATTATCGGAAGCTATGCCGGCATCCTGCTCGGTCACGCCGTGGTCGGCATGCCCTTCGTCTTCATCACCGTATCGGCCTCGCTGCGCAGCTATTCGCCGCGTTTCGAGCTGGCCGCCATGACGCTGGGCGCCAATCCGTGGAACACCTTCCGGTTCGTCACCTTCCCCATGATCCGGATCGGCATGCTGGTCGGCTTCATCTTTGCCTTCACGTTCTCGTTCGACGAACTGATCCTTGCGATTTTCCTGACGAGCCCATCCACCAAGACCGTGCCACGGCTCCTCTGGGAACATCTGAATTTCCAGATGACCCCCGTCATCGCGGCGGCCACGGTCGTGTTGCTGCTGGCGACCCTGTCGCTCCTCCTGCTGGCGGCGATTGCCGGCAAATTCGGATCGCGCAAATCGCCGGAGAATGCATCATGAACTTTCACGCCAACGTCAGAGAGGGTCGATTGTTGTCAAATCGCGGACGTCACGGCGCCATCGTCGAATTCGATGGGGTCTCCAAGCTCTACGGGCCGGTGCAGGCGCTACGACCGACATCCCTTCGGATCGAGGCCGGCGAGTTCTTCGCCATCATCGGCCCGAGCGGATCCGGAAAGTCCACGCTCCTCGGCATTATCGCAGGCTTCGTCTCTCCGACATCCGGCTCGATCGAGGTCGATGGCAAAGATATCGTCTCCTTCCCGCCCTATCACCGCAATTTCGGCATGGTGTTCCAGAATTATGCGCTCTTCCCGCATATGACGGTCGCGCAGAATGTCGCCTTCCCGCTGCGCATGCGGAAGTTGCCGAAGGCCGAAATCGCCGAAAAGGTCGACCGCGCGCTCGCCATGGTCCGTCTCGACGGCCTCGGCGACCGCCGGCCGATGGAACTGTCCGGCGGGCAGCAGCAGCGCGTGGCGCTCGCGCGCGCGGCGGTCTACGATCCGCTGCTGCTGCTGATGGACGAACCGCTCGGCGCGCTGGACAAGAACCTGCGCGAGGAAATGCAGGAGGAAATAAAGCGCTTCCAGCATGCGCTCGGCGCCACCGTCATCTATGTCACGCACGATCAGCATGAGGCGGCCTATATGGCGGACCGCCTGGCGATCATGCGCGGCGGTGCCATCGAGCAGATCGGTTCCCCCCGGGAACTCTATGAAAGTCCGCAAACCACCTTCGTGGCGAGTTTCCTGGGCGAGGCGAGCATTCTGCCCGTCTCCCATGTCACTCCCCTGGCCGACGGCTCGGTCGAGGCCACGATCGAGGGCGGGCCGAAGATCCGCGCGGCGGCGCTGTCGCCGGGCCGCGCGCCGCGCTTCCTGTGCGTCCGGCCGGAAAACATGCTTCTCGGCGCGGAGGCGGGGCAAGCGGACAATTCGTTCGATGGCATCGTCGACGACGCCGTCTTCACGACCGGCAGCGTCCGGTATCGTCTGAGGCTCGCCGGCACCGACCACATGCTGACGGCCCGCATTCCGTCTCGTCCGGATGTCGTGCTGATGCAGCCGGGACAGGCGGTTCGCGTCGGCTGGCATCATCGCGAGGCACTGCTTCTCGAAGGGAGGGATGCATGACGGGGAAGTCCCTCGACGGCCGCATTGCCGTGGTGACGGGCGCGGCCTCCGGAATGGGCCGGACGCATGCGAAGCGCCTTGCCCGGATGGGCGCGTTCGTCATCGCTCAGGATATCGCCGCCGCCGGACTCGCGGAGACGCTGGCCGAGATCGCCGGCAACGGCGACAGGGCGGAAGCGGCGGTGTTCGACATTTCCGACGTCGCCGCCATCGAGGCGACGATGTCCGACGCGATCGCGCGCCATGGCGGCATCGACATCGTCGTCAACAATGCCGGCATCGGCGTCGATCGCACCATCGAGGATATCGATGAGGCGATGTTCAACCGGATGATCGGTATTCACGTCAAAGGCAGTTTCTTCTGCGCCAGGGCCGCCATCCCTTCGATGAAGGCGCGGCGATGGGGCCGCATCATCAACGTCTCGTCCAGATGGGCGCAGGCCGGGCATCACCTGGCCTCCGACTATATTGCCGCCAAGGGCGCCATCCTCGGCCTCACAAAGGCCTGGGCGAAGGAACTCGCGCCCCACAACATCACCGTCAACGCGCTGGCGCCAGGCGGCGTCTGGAGCCGCATGGTGCTCGAGAACCTTGGCGAGGAAGGCGTTCGAGCCGAGGAGCGCCAGGTGCCGCTGGGCCGATGGGCGCAACCCGAGGAACTGTCCGAGACCGTCGCCTTTCTCGCCAGCGAGGAAGCGGCCTTTATCACCGGCCAGGTGATCAGCCCGAATGGAGGCAAGACCATCGTTGGATTCTGACCGCCGCTTCTAATCCTCGATCCGCCCGTTCCGCACGGACCGCCAGTCGCACCGAATGGCGGCAGGGAGGATCTGTATCCGAAATCCGCCGGGAGACCATTGTCCGGCATAACGACGAAGGGAATTCATTCATGAGCAGTCTTCAAGGCAAGGTGGCGATCATCACCGGCGCCGGGGCGGGAATGGGCAAGGCCCATGCCCGCCTGATGGCGGAGCGCGGCGCGACCGTCGTCGCTCAGGACATAGACGGCGCGCGCGCCGAAGAAACGGCGCGGCTCATCAGGGACAATGGCGGGACGGCGGTCGCCTGCGTCTGCGACGTGGCCGACACGGCGGCGCTCACCTCCTCGCTCTTGGCGTCCGTCGATCAATTCGGACGCGTCGATATCCTCGTCAACAATGCCGGCATCGGTGGCGAACCGCTCATCGAGGACACGACGGAAGACTATTTCGACCGCACCTTCGCCGTCCATGTCCGCGGTTCCTTCTTCGCCACGAAGGCGGTGCTGCCGATGATGAAGGCCCGGAAATCCGGCAAGATCATCAATATTTCATCGGTCTGGGGCATGGTGGGCCATCACTACGCCTCGCCCTATTGCGCGGCCAAGGCGGCGCTGCTCGGGCTCACCAAGGCCTGGGCGAAGGAACTGGCGCCGTGGAACATCCATGTCAACGCCGTGGCGCCCGGCGGCGTGCTGACCGAGATGGTCCTCGCCCAGCCGGATATCGAGAAGAAGATGCCCCAGAAGGTCGCTCGCGTCCCGCTCGGCCGCTACGCCGAACCCCGCGAGCTTTCCTATACCGTGGCGTTCCTCGCATCGAGCGAAGCCGATTTCATCACCGGTCAGGTGATCAGCCCGAATGGCGGCGAAGTCATCGTCGGCATTTAACTTTGTTGACAACCATTATCGAATATCGATATTGGTTATTATTATTCGATAGGAGATGACGATGCGATTTGGCCTTTTCAACCTGATGAACCAATACGGAATCTCCCAGCCGGAGGTCTATCAGGGCACGCTCGACTGCGTGAAACTGGCGGATCAGATGGGCTTCGAGACGGCCTGGTTTGCCGAGCATCATTTTTCGAATTACAGCATGTGCCCGTCGCCGCTGATGATGGCGGCGGCGGCGGCGCGTGAAACGAAGAATATCCTGTTGGGCCCGGCGGTCGTCGTCGCGCCGCTCTACAATCCGATCCGCCTTTCGGAGGAGATCGCCCTTCTCGACCAGCTGAGCGACGGCCGCGCCGTGCTTGGCCTGGGGTCCGGTTATCAGCGTTTCGAGTTCGAGGCGTTTGGCGCCGACCTCTCCGAGCGTCAGGAAAGGCTGTTCGAAATCTGGAAGATCATCGACCAGGCGGTCCATGACAACCGCTTCGAATATAACGGGAGATATTATCAGATTCCGGATGTGCCGCAGGCCATTTCGCTCGCCCGGCCGCGCAGGCTGGACACGTTCTTCGTCTCCTGGACGCCGGAAATCCTGGAATATGCGATCGCCCGCGACGCGGTGCCCTTCATCACGGTGGGCTGGGGGGATTCCGCCGCGCTCGCCAGGATGCGCGATTTCGTCGCCCAGAAATATGATGAAATCGGCCACAGCCTGACCGGCCGCCGCTTCGCCGCTCAGCGCTATGTTTTCGTCAGCGACGACAATGAGGAACTGGACAGGGTCGCGGCCGGCATCCGGTACGCCGGACGATGCGCCGGGCATATGCGCGTCGGCGCGCAGAAGCTGAACGGCCACATTATCGAGGACCTGCCCGTCGACGGCGAGCCCGACCTCTCGACGATCCGCGCCAGCCTGCCGATCGGCGGCGCCGAAGTCGTGGCCGAACGGCTGGTCAACGAGATCCGCGCCAACGGCATCACCGAGATCAGCTGCTTCATGATGCCCGCGGGGATCGCGCCCCACGCCGCGCTCCGCTCGATGGAGCGTTTCGGAAACGAGGTCATGCCGTTGATCGCCGCCGCGCTGGGCGATGGCGAAAAGAAGCTGCTGAAGGGAGTCGCCTAGTGAATGCGTGGGCACCGGTGATCAGCGAAATTCTCCAGGAAGGTCCATGGTTCCAGGATCAGGACGAGCATCCGTCGGATAGGCCGGATGCGGAAGTCGCCCGGGCCTTCCGCGCCAGCATGCGTCGCCTGGCGGCCGGCACCTGCGCCGTCACGGTATGCGACGGGGAGCGGATCGACGGCCTGACGGCGACATCCGTCACCTCGTTGTCGATGGAGCCGCCATCGCTGCTGGTCTCGGTGCGCGCGACCTCCCGCGTCATGAACCTGCTGCGCCGGGAAAAGCGCTTCACGGTTCATATTCTCGGCGACGATCAGTCCCACGAAGCCAATGCCTTCGCCGGGCGGCTCGGCAGCGATGCCCGGGCCAGCCTGGTCGGCTGGGACCATGGGCCGGGAGAGCGGCAGCGACTCTCGGGCGCGACCTGTCATATCGACTGCAAGGCGGCGCGGTTCATTCCGGTATTTTCCCACATGCTGATCGTCGGCGTCGTGATTTCCGTGGATATCGGCGAGAATGACCGGCCGCTGGTCTATTTCGGCGGCGCTTTCCATTCCTTGACCAGAAGTGACATGGGCCAATGACGCATATTTTCCACCGCATGCCGAAAAATGCCTACCCGAAAGCGGTTGCGGGCGAGGGGGCCTATATTATCGACAGCACCGGCAAGCGCTATCTCGACGCCTCGGGCGGCGCGGCGGTCTCGTCGATCGGCCACAGCGACGACCGTGTCATTGCCGCCATCAAGGCGCAGCTCGACAGCCTGCCCTTCGCCCATACCGCCTTTTTCACGACGGATGCGGCGGAAGAGCTCGCCGAACTGCTGGCGGCGAAGGCGCCCGCCGGCCTCGATCATGTCTATTTTCTCTCCGGGGGATCGGAGGCCATCGAGGCCGCGCTGAAGCTGGCCCGGCAATATTTCGTCGAGATCGGCCAGCCGGAGCGCAGCCGCTTCATAGCCCGTCGCCAGAGCTACCATGGCAACACGCTCGGGGCGCTTTCCGTCGGTGGCAATCTCGGCCGCAGAACGCTCTATCGGCCGCTGCTGATGGACGTTTCCCATGTCTCGCCCTGCTACGCCTATCGGGAAAGGCAACAGGGCGAGACCGATGACCGGTATGTGGACCGTCTCGGCGCGGAACTGGAAGCCGAGATCGCCCGCTGCGGCAGCGAAACGGTCATAGCCTTCGTCGCCGAAACCGTGGTCGGCGCGACGCTCGGGGCGGTGCCGCCGGTCGCGGGTTATTTCAAACGGATGCGGGAAATCTGCGACCGCCACGGAATCCTTCTCATCCTCGATGAAGTCATGTGCGGCATGGGGCGGACCGGCACCCTGTTTGCCTGCGAACAGGACGGGGTCGCGCCGGATATCATCGCCATCGCCAAGGCGCTCGGCGCCGGCTATCAGCCCATCGGCGCGATGATCGCGTCCGGGAAAATATACGATGCTATCGTCTCCGGCTCCGGTTTCTTTCATCATGGGCACACTTATCTGGGGCACGCGGCGGCCTGCGCCGGGGCGCTCGCGGTGCAGAAGGCCATCGATGAAGACGGCCTTCTGGAGCGCGTGCGGTTGCTGGGCGAACGGCTCGCCGCGCGTTTGCACGACCGGTTTGGCCGGCATGAAAATGTCGGAGATATCCGTGGGCGCGGCATGTTCCTGGGACTTGAATTCGTCGAGGATCGCGGTTCGAGGAAACCGTTCGATCCCACCCTCGGATTGAATGCGAGGCTGAAGGCCAATGCCATGCTTGAAGGCTTGATATGCTATCCGTCGGGCGGGTCCTTCGACGGGAGGGCCGGCGATCACGTTCTTCTCGCGCCGCCCTATATCCTCACCGAGGGGCAACTGGATGAACTGACCGAAAAGCTCGACAGGGCACTGCGACGAAGTCTCGATGACATTGCAGGGGCCTGACGGCCCATGGAGGACCGAGCCATGACGATCACCCGCATGCAGAACTGTTATTATGTCGCCGAGGACGTCGCGCGGGCGCGGGCATTCTACGAGCGGACCCTGGGCCTGACGGTCAAATTCGCCGATCGGGACCGTTGGGTCCAGTTCAGCGTCGGCGGCGCGAACTTTGCTCTCGCCAGTCCGGCGGAAGGCGGATCCGGATTGTCCGGCGGCGTCATCGTGCTCGAGGTGGATGACCTTGCGGCGCTCCGTCCGCGCCTGGAGGCCGACGGCACGAAAATACTCGGCGAGCGGGACATGGGCAGCCATGGGCAGACAATGACGATCGCCGATCCCGCCGGCAATGTGTTGCAGCTTTTCCAGAAAGCCCGGCCGGCGACGGTTGCCGGGCAGCCCGGATCATGAGCTCATCGCGTGATCGTCGGAGGCAGGCGGCTCGCCGACAGGCTCGGGCTCGACATGCGCTGTGCGGCAAGCTTCACCATATCCGTGAAATGCGCCCTCGCCTCGTCCATCGTGTAGCGTGAGCGATCGATCGAAACGGTGACGGCCGCGACCGGCAAATCGCCATCGCCCAGGACCGGCGCCGCAACGGCGCATTCCATCTCGAGGATTTCGCCGTCCTGGCACGAGACACCGTCCCGCTTCGCGATGGCGATCAGCCGCCGGATCTCCTCCAGATCGGTGATCGTCTTTGATGTGAGCTTGTGGATGACCGAATGTTCGATAATCCGGTCGACATCGTCCTGCGGCAGCCGAGACATGATCGCCCGTCCGCCCGCGGTGCTGATCGCCGCGCGCCTCACCGGCAGCAGCGCAAAATCGTGGCTGACGAGATTGGGTATGCGGCTGATGAAGAAGGCATGAACGCCATCCATGATGGCGATGCCGATGGATTCCGAAGTCTGCCTCGCCAGCGGCTCCAGGTGCTTGATGGCCTGTAGCATCAGCGGATCGGATTGAAGATGGGAAACCGCATATGAGATGAAACGCGGCGACAGGCTGTAGTGTTTGTAACGCTGGTGGCGTCGAAGCAGGCCGAGATTCTCGAAGGTGAAGAGCACCCGCTGAACGGACCCCTTTTCCAGGCCCGTCTTATCGACGATCTCGGAAAAAGTAAGGCTTTCGGCATTGTCGTTGAAGAGATCGAGTATCTTGTACGCTTTTTCAAGAGTGCCCAGCTGAAGGCTGCTCATCGTGGACTCCACCGGATGGAAACGACCGGCGAACGGTCGCTCCGAATCGAATATCATATCCGTGTATTACTATTTGATATAACCGGATCGCGCCACCAATTGATTGGCCCCACGAAGCAACAGCGGGCCGGATCGGCCCGCCGTCGCTGCAACGATCCGCGGCGTCCGGTTGCCGCGCATGGTCGCCAAAGGAGAAATCGCGCATTGCCGGCGACGCTCGTTGTCGATGTGAATAAATGGGCCGTATCGACGATTAGGCATATTATATATCGATTAAAAATCCGTATATCCAAATTCTAATAAATAGTAATATTTTTATATTATCATATGATATTGAAAATATCAAACATAATTTCTAATGATTCTTTTATAAAGGAGAATATATGTCTTGATAAAGCAAGATGTATTTTTACGCGGCTGGCGCCGTCCGGTGTTTTTCACCGCCGTCGATCCCGATCCATCGCCGACATGCCCATACCGGCGATGGGCGAGGCGATACGGAGCAAGGCGGGGATCGCCTTCAAGCCTTCGAGATCGTCTTCGTCGGTTCATGATCCATGGTCCGCCGGAGGATGGCTTGCAGGGCGCGGGCGACTTCCTCAGCCGCCGAATGCCTGCGCCACGCGAGGAGCAGATGGATGTCGTGGGAGGGCGGGAGCGATATCGCGCCGACCCGCCGCAAGCCGCTGACCGCCCATTGCGGCAATAGCGAAATGTAACCGTGCTCCAGCAGCAGGTTCGCGATCACGGGAATGGAATCCACTTCGACGAACCGGAGCCGCCTTCTCTCGTCAGGTTGCAGGACATCGTCGACCAGCGCCTCGAATTTCTGCCTCAACCCGCTCCCGAGACTGGGAAGCGCGACCGGCGCGGTGAGGAGCAGGCTCCGCACGTCCCTCCCCCGTATCGCTGCGAGGCCCGCCGAACCGACGATGGCGAGGCTCGACCGGAAGATCGACGCGCAATCGACATGCGGTGGAATCTCGGTCGTTTCGAGAAGGGCGACGTCATAGGTCCGGTCGTTCAATCCCGCCAGCAGTTCCTCCGAATTCGCGCTCGAAATGAACAGCGGACGCCGAGGCTCGGTTTTCGGCCATTCGGCCGCCAGCAGCGCCAGGACCTGCGCGACGCGGCTTTCGCGTCCGAGCGGAGCGATCGATCCGAGCCGGATCATCCGGTCGGAGCGGCGAAACCGGTCTCCGGCCGAAATCGTCAGCCGGCCCCAGGCGGCATCGAGACGCTCGGCGATCCTGAAGAGTTCGCGGCCCGCGCCGGTTGGAGCAACGCCGTGGACACTTCGTTCGAACAGGTCGAGGGCAAGACCTGTCTCCAGGGTTTTCATCTGACGCGTCAGTTGCGGCTGCCCGATACCGATATCCATGGCCGCCGCCCGGATGCTCCCCTTGCCGATCACCGCCATGAACCGGACCAGCGAGAGAAGCGAGACCGATAGCCGCGCCGCCCTGATCTCCAGGTCCTCGTCCGCCGTTCCGCCCGACAGCCGGACAAGGTCGACGACGCAGTCGGCGGCACTTTTCAGATGAGGGGCGAGACGCCGGCCTTCCAGTGTCAGGGAGATCCGCCCCTTCCCGGACACGATCAGAGGGGTCGCGATCCGGGATTGCAGCCGGAGAAGCGCCGCATCGACGCTGGAGACTGGGCGACCGAGCACGCGCGCGGCGTCCCGGACACCGCCGAGAGTCAGGACCGCATGGGCGATCAAAAGCGAGGCGACATTCATGCTCGGCAATCCGGTTTGCGATCCGACCGCATAGTTCGTCCAAATTATGGGATATCCCTCGATCCTGCAAACTCTCCTATCGTCATGGAGTGCGCAACGGGAGACGATGGCGATGGCGGATTACGATCTCGTTCTCAAAGGCACGCTGGTCCTGCCGGATCGCCTGGTTCCGGAGGGCCACGTCGCCGTCCGCGACGGCCTCGTGGCCGCGCTCGGTCAGGGCGAGCCGCCGGGCGGCCGTGAACACCATGATCTTGGCGATGCCCTGATCCTGCCCGGGGCCATCGACGCCCAGGTGCATTCCCTGTCGCAGAAGAACCAGGAGGATTTCATCTGGTCGACGCGCACCGCGGCCGCCGGCGGCGTCACCACCATCGTCGATATGCCCTATGACGAAGGCAATCTCGTCTGCTCCGCCGAGGCCGTCCGTGGAAAGGCCGCGCATGGCGAAAGCCAGGCCCGGGTCGATTTCGCGCTCTACGGCACGATCGATCCCGAGGAAGGCGTAAAGCGCATTCGCGAACAGGTCGATGCCGGCGTCGTCGCCTTCAAGTTCTCGACCTTCGGCACGGACCCGAGGCGCTTTCCGCGTATCCCGGCGCCGCTGATGGCGGATTGCTTCGCGGCGATCGCGCCGACCGGACTGGCGGCCGGCGTCCATAACGAGAACGACGAATATGTGCGCGCCGCCATCGAGGCGGTCAGGGCCTCGGGCATTACCGATTATCGGGCGCATGAAATGTCGCGCCCGCCGCTGACCGAACTGCTCGCCATGGCGGAAATCTATGAGATCGGCGCGGCGACGGGCTGCCCGGCCCATGTCGTCCATTGCTCGCTCGGCCGCGGATACGAGATCGCCGCCGCCTATCGCGCGCAGGGCCATCGGGCGACCGTCGAATGCCTCATCCATTACCTGACGCTCGACAGCGAGACCGATGCCAGGCGGCTGGGTGGACGGTCGAAATGCAATCCGCCGCTCAGGCCGCGCGCCGAGGTCGAAACGCTCTGGCGGCATGTCGCCGCCGGAAATGTAACCCTGCTGTCGACCGACCATGTCAGCTGGTCGCTGGACCGCAAGATCAATCCGGACATGCTCGCCAATGCTTCCGGCCTGCCCGGCCTGGAAGTGATGATGCCGCTTTTCATAAAGGGCGCGCTGGAGCGCGGCGTCCCGTTGACCTGGGCCGCACGGTTGATGGCGCTCAATCCCGCCCGGCATTTTCGCATCGATCATGTCAAGGGCGCGCTGGAGGTCGGCAAGCATGCCGACATCGCCATATTGACGCCGGAGCCGCATGTCTTCGATGCGTCGCGGACGGGCAACAATGTGGTCGGCTGGTCGCCCTATGACGGCATGACGCTGCCCTACAGGGTCGCGGCCACCTATCTGCGCGGCGATCTCGTCTATGACGGGTCGAAGGTGAACGCCGCGCCCGGCAATGGACGCTTCATCCGTCCCCCGGCCAGCCGGCCCTTGCGGGAGCGCGCCACGTGAAACGCAATCTTCCCGTGCGGCCGGACCGGATCGAAAGCGATATCGACGCATTGGCGGCGATCACCGAACCGGACCGGCCGTGGACACGCCGCGCGTTCAGCCCCCTCTATCTGGAGGGCCGGGATTATCTCGCGCGCCGTTTCCGCGAGGCTGGGCTGGAGGTCCGGATCGACGCCGCCGGCAATCTGATCGGCCGTCGTCCCGGAAAAGCCGGCAAGGGCACGATCATGCTCGGGTCGCATTCGGACACCGTTCCCGCCGGCGGGCGTTTCGATGGCATAGCCGGCGTCGTGGCGGCGCTCGAAGTGGCCCGGGCGCTCGACGAGGCGGGGATCGTGCTCGACCACGACCTTGAGATCGTCGATTTCCTCGCCGAGGAAGTCTCCATCTTCGGCGTGTCCTGTATCGGCAGCCGGGGCATGACCGGCGCGCGGCCGTCCGACTGGCTGGAGCGGCAGGCCGACGGGATGACGCTGGCCGATGGCATCCGCGGGGTCGGGGGCGATCCCGTCGGGACAAGCGGCCGCGCCGACATCGCCGCCTTTCTCGAACTGCATATCGAACAGGGGCCGGTGCTGGAAACGGAGAGGATCGACATCGGCGTCGTCACTGCCATTGCCGGCATCACCCGCATCGAAATCCGCCTCGACGGGCGCGCCGACCATGCCGGAACCACGCCGATGGGCGCGCGGCGCGACGCCCTGGCGGCGGCCGCGCGCATCGTCCATGGAATAGAGGACGTGGCGGCGGCGCTGGCGCGCGGACCGAGCCATTTCGTCGCCACGGTCGGCGAATTCTCGATCGAGCCGAACGCCGCCAATGTCGTCCCGTCGCATGCGCGCCTGCTGATCGATGCGCGCGCCGAAGATCCTGCGGTGATGTTGGAATTTCGCGACGCGATCGCGGAATTATGCGCGACGGTCTGCGACCGGGCAGGCGTGGCGCTGGCCTCGCTGCGGACGATTTCCGACAATCCGGCGACGCCCATGGCCGCCCGCTGCGTCGCGCTTCTCGAAGCGGCGGCGGCGGATGTGGGCGCGACGACGCGGCGCATGGTGTCCGGCGCCGGCCATGATGCCGCTTTCCTCGCCCGGGTCGCGCCGGCGGCGATGGTGTTCATCAGATGCACCGGCGGGCGAAGCCATGCGCCGGAGGAATGGGCTGATATCGACGACATCGCGCTCGGCGTCGCGACGCTTTACAATGCGGTCATCCTGATCGATCGTCAGCCGGCGCGGGACATCGCGGACAATACAGACAATATCAGGTGAGGTACGGATAGTGGTGGATCAGAGCATGCGTGCATTCCTCGCCGGTCTGGAGGAGACGGGCGACTTAAAGCGGATCACGCGAAAGGTCGATGCCCGGTTCGAGATCGCCTCGGTCCTGTCGCTGCGTGAGCGTGGGCCGGCCCAGTTTTTCGAAACCGTCGGCGGCAGCCCGATGCCGGTCGTCGGCAATCTCTTCAACAGCCGCGCGCGCTTTGCGCGGGCATTGGACATCGCTCCCGAAGACCTCGATACGGCCTGCCTGAATGCCCTGCAAAATCCGGCCCGTCCCGTCCTGATCGAGGATGCGCCGGTGCAGGCGGTCGTTCACCGCGCCCCTTTCGACCTGGGGGCACTGCTGCCGGTGCCGCACTGGTTCGAGAAGGAAGCCGGCGCTTATATCACCGCCGGCGTCATCGTCGCCAGGGATCCGGAAACGGGCCGCCGCAACGTGTCGATCGCCCGCCTGCGGCTGGAGGGCGGCGGCCGCATCATGGCCGGGATCGCCAGGAACCACCACCTCGCCATGCTGGCCGAAAAGGCCAGGCTGCGCGGCCATGCGCTGGAAATCGCCGTGGCGATCGGCAATCACGCCGCCGTCCTCATCGGCTCGCAGATGTATCTCGGACTGGGCGACGACGAGTTCGACATCGTCGGCGGCCTGCTCGGCGAAGGCGTCGAACTGGTCAAATGCCGGACGGTCGACCTCGAAGTGCCCGCCCATGCCGAGATCGTCCTCGAAGGCGAATTGCGCCCGGAAGACCTGATCGAGGAGGGCGCGGTCTCGGAATTCCCGGGATTCTATGTCTATTACGGACCGGGCATCGGCGGCGAGATCAAATGCGTCACCCATCGCCGGGACGCGATCTACCAGGCGATATTGCCGGGCTACGCCGCCGAGCACTGCCTGCTGGGCGCGGTCGCCATCGGCGCGACGCTGACGCGCGACCTGCGGCGTTCGATCCCCGCCGTCCGGCGGGTTCTGGTCACCGAAGGCGGCATGGGCCGGCTGCATGCCGTCATTTCCATGCACCGTCCGCGCCTCGGCGAGGGCAAGCGCGCCGTGCTGCTGGCCGTGGGGCTGGTGAACCTGCTGAAACATGTCGTCGTGGTGGAGGACGATGTGGATATCGAGGATCCGCGGCAGGTGGAATGGTCGCTCGCCGCCCGCTTCCGCGGCCATGAGGACCTGATCGTGCTGCCGGGGGTCAAGGCTGACCGCTGCGATCCCCTGCATGAAGACCTGGTCGTGACCAAGATCGGCATGGTCGCCACCACCCGGCCCGGCGACGGCGAGGCCGGCGGCCGCTCGGAATTCGCCCGCCCGCCGGCCGCTATATACGAGCATGTGCGCCGGAACCTCGATGACTATTGATATTATTCAAAACCTGCGCGGGAGCTGACATGTCCAGGGAACGGATCATCGTCGCGATCACGGGCGCGTCCGGCCATATCTACGGCATACGCCTGCTCGAGACGCTGCGCGAATTGCAGGTCGAAACGCATCTGGTCATGTCGCGGTCGGCGGTCGTGGCGCTCGCGCATGAGACGGACCTGAAGCTGAAGGACGTCCAGCAGCGCGCCGATGTCGTCTACGGCAATGACGACATGGCGGCGGCGATTTCGAGCGGGTCGTTTCGCACACGCGGCATGATCGTCGCGCCCTGCACGACCAAGACGCTCGGCGAGATCGCCTCGGGCGCCTGCTCGACGCTGGTGTCGCGCGCCGCCGACGTGACGCTGAAGGAACGGCGACGCCTGGTGCTGATGGTGCGCGAGACGCCGCTCCATCTCGGTCATTGCCGCAACATGGTCGCCGTGACCGAATTCGGCGCCGTGGTCATGCCGCCCGTGCCGGCCTTCTATCCGAGGCCGCGGAGCATCGACGAGATAGTGGATCATACCGTCGGGCGGGCGCTCGATCTTTTCGACATCGACACGGGCCGGTTCAGGCGATGGAAGGAAGCGGAGGGTCCCGCGAGCGGATAGCTCACGACACCGTCGCCGCCAATGCCATCTCCGCAATCCGGTCCGAGCTTCCATGAACGGGACATGGCCCGGACATCATCCGGTAAAGTTTCTCCAGGTCGGTGCCGAGCTCCCGGTCGTCCTCGAGCGGCGCGACCAGTTCGCGGACCGCTTCATAAAGGCGGCGCGGTCCGTCACCCAGCCCATCGACCACGCCGCGCAGCTCTATCGCCGTGGCGGCGCATATCATTTCGATCGCCACGAGGTAGCGGAGCCGCTCCATCATCGCCTGCGCCTTGGCCACCACGCGGGGCGCCATGGAGGACTGGTCCTCGATACTGTCGGAGACCGCGAGCGGGCTGATCGATATCGGATTGGCGAGATGGCGGATTTCGGCCTCCAGCGCCGCCAGCGGCTTTTGCAACTCGGCATAGGCCACCCGGCTCTGGCCGCGCGCCGAGAGAAATCGCGGCAAGTCCGATGCGGCGGGGGACATCAGTCGCAGGCAGCGATTGGCGATGCCCGCGGCGCAATGGGCCAGGGCCTGCCCGACCTGCTCCCAGCAAAGCGCAAAGGCGGTCATGTCGAAATTCCCGTTCGACAGGACGCGCTCGCTTCGGGCCAGCATCACGGGATTGTCGCCCGAATGGCCCAGTTCGATCTCCGTCGCTTGCCTGGCCTGTTCCAGGGCATGGAGCAGCGCTCCCCAGACTTGCGGCACGCATCGGTAGCTCAAGGGATCCTGGATGCGCCGCGCGGCGCCGTCCCGCCAGAGAGCGCTCCCTGTGAGCAGGGCGCGCAGCCGCGCCCCGATATCCTGCTGGCCGAAAGCCGGCCGCGCCGCGAGCGCTTCGCCGTCGATGACGGTCAAAGGCGAGCGGAACGCCTCGAAATTCAGCGCGACGGCCGCCAGCGACCAGTCGATGAAGTGCGTCACATCCTCGATCAGCAGGCATGCCGTGCCGGTCGAAAGGCTGTTTGCGACGATGAGCGCATGGCCATCCTTCTCGCGGACGTCGAGCGGCGGCAGGCCCGCCGCCGTCAGCGCCTCCGAGGCCGGCATGATACGACCCCGATATTCGGCGTCGCCATCGCCTTGCAGCGCCCGCGCCAGATGACCCAGGGGAAGCAGGTCCGCCGCCCCGATCGATCCCCAGGACGGGATGACCGGATGAACGCCGGCATTCAGCGCCGCCACAAGCCCGGATACGACCGCCTCGGATGCTCCCGTGCCACCTGCCGCCATGCCGGAGATGCGGGCCACGAGGAGCGCGCGGACGGCCTCGACCAGCAGCGTCGGGCCGACGCCGACGCTGTGGCTATGGGCAATGCTTTGCTGAAACGCGACGCGCTCGGATGCCGACACGGCGGTATCGACGCTGGCGCCGAGACCCGTGTTCAACCCATAGACAGGCTTCTGCGACATCGCGAACCGCTCGATCAGGTGGCGGCCTCCGCGGATCCTGTCCAGGGCTTCATTCCCCAGCACCAGCCGCGCCCGGCGGCGGGCGATCGCCGCCACGGCGTCGGCTGTCAATGGCGCGGCATCGAGAACTATGGCGGGCGTGGTCATGGAGGGCGTTCTTTTCGTGCGGTGGCTTCCCTCCGTTGTTAGAACATGCCGTTTTCATTTGGAAGCCGTTGGAAGCCGCGTGCTCCGGGATATTTCCGCGCCCGTCGGAAGCGCCATCCCCGCCGCGCATCGGAACGCGCGCCGTCGCCCTGGCCGACCAGGGATTCCGTCCCGCGACGAGACGACCGTCCGCGACGACATGAGGGGTGAAGGGCAGGATGGCTTTCTGATAGGCCGCGCCGCGCCTTGAAGTCAGGTCGAAGGTCAAGGCGGGACCGCCGGAAACTCCTGCGGGGGCAACGGGCCTGTCCATCGAAAGCGGAAGGGCCATGCAAAGTTTGGGTTGACCGCCTTCGACGGCGAGGCGACACTTCGAGCCGACGCAAGGCAGGAGGAAAAACGATGGACGAACCAGACCGATGGCGCCACATGGCAAGCGCGCCCAGGGACGCGAGCCGAATCCTCGTCACGGTCCGCTCGTCCGAACAGGGGCCGGCGGAAGTCGACGTGGCCTATTGGTCGAACGGCGATCAGTTCGGCTCGGAAGGCTGGCGCGCCTCCGATTCGTCCCCGGGCCGTATTATCGAATATGCCGAGTCGGAGCTGAAATGCTGGATGCCGATGCCGTCGGCCAATCTCAGCCGCGCCTCCGTGCCTTCGCCCTGGGAAGGCGACGACATCGACGAGCTCGACGGGTCGGGAATCTGACGGCCCGCGCCGGAACGCGGGGCCGGGGCGGCGTTCCGCGCGACGCGGGCGTCATCGTCAGGTCACTCTTGAGCGGACGCTGTATCTGGTATCTCTCCACAATTCGCCGCCGATCACTTCCTCGATCTTCCCGGCCGCGACGAGAACGTCGTCGCGGTCGACATAAAGCGGCGTGAAGCCGAAACGCATGATGTCCGGAGCGCGGAAATCGCCGATGACGCCGCGGTCGATCAGCGCCTGCATGGCCTCGTATCCGTTGGCGAAGGCAAAGGATACCTGGGAGCCCCGGGCGGCGGGATCGCGAGGCGACGCCAGGTTCAGCTGGGGGCACCGCCGTTCGACTTCGGCGATGAACAGTTCGGAAAGTTCGATGGACGCCGCCCTGACGTCCTCCAGTTCGACGCCGTCCCACACATTGAGCGCTTCGTCGAGAATGGCGAGCTGGACGATCGGCGGCGTTCCCACCCGCAGCCGCTCGGTGGACATGGCCGGCCTGTAATGCAGTTCCATCGCGAACGGTGCGTCATGTCCCATCCATCCGGCGAGCGCCGGCTCGACGGCCGACACGATATCGGGACGGACATAGATGAAGGCCGGGGCGCCCGGACCGCCATTGAGATATTTGTAGGTGCAGCCCACCGCGAACTCCGTTCCGCATCCCGCCAGGTCCAGCGGCAGAGCGCCCGCGCTATGGGCCAGGTCCCAGATCATCGCAGCGCCCGCGGCCTGGGCGCGGCGCGTCATGTCCGCCATGTCGTGCATCCTGCCGGTGCGGTAGTCG
The DNA here is from genome assembly GCA_020441805.1 of Rhizobiaceae bacterium. GTDB lineage: Bacteria > Pseudomonadota > Alphaproteobacteria > Rhizobiales > Rhizobiaceae > Rhizobium_E. Next base: position 35,022 of record JAGRLJ010000045.1, on the reverse strand, counting down.
ACATGCGTCAACAGAACGGCGGCGACGGATTCGTCGATGGCGTCGGCGACATTTTCCGGCTCGGGCGTTCGAAGCTCGTATCCGGCGTCGAGGGTCTGGAGAAGACCGCGGACCATATAGAGATCCGTCGGGAAATTGCCGCTGTCGGACACGATGACCTTGCGGCCGGGCCGCATCCTCAGCGCGGCGGCGACGGCCTGATAAACCTTTATCGACAGCGTGTCGCCCGTCGCGACCGAACCGTCCGGCGCGCCGACGAGCCGCGCGATGCGATCGCCCACCCGCTGCGGCAGCGACATCCAGCTGGCGGTGTTCCAGGCCCGGATGAGCTGGCCGCCCCATTCGCCTTCTATCGTTTTCGACGCCCGGCCGGCCACGCCCCTGGGCAGGCATCCGAGGGAGTTGCCGTCGAGATAGACGATGTTCTCCGGGAGATCGAAAAGATGCTTCCGGGTGACGGTTGATATGTTCATGATCACAATTCTCCGCGCAATCGCCAGATTTCGGGAAAGAGCTCCACGCTCAGCATCTTTTGCAGATAGGCCACGCCGGCCGTTCCGCCGGTTCCCCGCTTGAAGCCGATGATGCGTTCGACCGTGGTCACATGGTTGAAACGCCACCTGCGGAAATAGTCTTCGATATCGACAAGCTTCTCGGCGAGTTCATAAAGCGTCCAGTGGCGTTCCACGTCGTCGTAGACGATCTTCCAGCGCGCCTGCACTTCCGGCACGGGCGCGTGGGGCGTCCGGAGCTGCGGGGCGGGCGCGTTCGCGTCCGATCCATCGAGTTCGCGGAACAGATAGGCGATCACCTCGTCGTAGAAGCTCGGCCTGTCGAGTTCCTCCACGAGAATGCGGTGGATGTCGGGAACGTGTTCGTGGGGACCCAGCATGTTCGGGTTCCGGTTCCCGAGAATATATTCGATCAGCCGGTACTGGTAGGACTGGAAGCCCGAGGACGGCCCCAGGGCCTCCCGGAATTTCGTGTAGTCCGCCGGTGTCATCGTCCGGAGGACGTCCCAGGCATTGTTGAGCTGTTCGAATATCCGCGACACGCGCGCGAGCATCTTGAACATGTTCGGCGTGTCGCCGGCCTTCAGCGCCCGCCGGGCACCCGCCATCTCGTGAATGGCGAGCTTCATCCAGAGTTCGCTGGTCTGGTGCTGGATGATGAAAAGCAACTCGTCATGGGCGGAGCTCAAGGGATGCTGCTGGTCGAGAATCCTGTCGAGATGGAGATAGTCCCCATAGGACATGGCATCCGCGAATTTCATCTTCGCGCCGTCGGCGCCGGGATCGTAGGCTTGGTCGGACATCAGGCGTTCCTGAGTTTGAAGCGCTGGATCTTCCCCGTCTCGGTCTTGGGGAGCGAGTCGGAGAAGACGATGGCGCGGGGATATTTATAGGGTGCGATCACAGCTTTCACATGGTCCTGAAGCAGCTTGACCGTCAATTCGCCGGGCTCGTTGCCGGGCTTCAGGACGACATGCGCCTTGACGATGTGCCCGCGCTCGTCATCCGGCGCGCCGATCACGGCGCATTCGGCGACCGCCGGGTGCGAAAGCAGGGCGGCCTCGACCTCCGGGCCGGCGATATTGTAACCGGACGAGATGATCATATCGTCGTTTCGCGCCGCGAAATGGAGATAGCCGTCCGCGTCGCGGATGAAGGTGTCGCCGGTGATGTTCCAGCCGTCCTGGACATATTCGTCCTGACGCTGGCCCCTGAGATATCTGCAACCGGTCGGACCGCGCACCGCGAGGCGGCCGGGCGATCCGGCGGGCGCCTCGTTGCCGTCGGGCCCGATGATCTTGACCTCGTAGCCGGTGACGGGCTTGCCCGTGCAGGCGGGCTTGTGGTCGTCGAACCGGTTGCTGACGAAGATATGCAGCATCTCCGTCGCGCCGATGCCGTCGAGCATCGGTTTCCCGGTCTTCTCCATCCACTCGCTATAGACCGGGCCGGGCAGTGTCTCGCCCGCCGACACGGCCGCCCGCAACGACGAAAGATCGGCTCCGCCATCCATGGCCCGCATCATCGCGCGATAGGCGGTGGGCGCGGTGAAGCAGACGGTCGCCTTGTATTTCTGGATGATCTCCACCATGTTCGGCGGCGAGGCGGTCTCGAGCAGCGTCGCGGCCGCGCCGAACCTCAGGGGGAAGATCGCCAGGCCGCCGAGGCCGAATGTGAAGGCGAGCGGCGGCGATCCGACGAAGATATCCTCGGGCTGCACATCGAGCACTTCCCGGGCATATCCGTCCGCGATGATCAGCAGGTCGCGGTGAAAATGCATCGTGGCCTTGGGATCGCCGGTCGAGCCGGACGTGAAGCCGATCAGCGCCACGTCGTCCTGCGAGGTGGCGACGGCATCGAACTGGACGGGCTTTTCGAGCGCCAGCCGGTCGAGTTCCGCGTCATGGTTGGAGGTTCCGTCGAAGCCGACCACGGTCTTGAGATAGGGGCTGTCCTTCGCGCAAGCGACGAGTTCCTCCATCAGCCGCGTGTCGCAGAGGGCGTGGGTGATCTCCGCCTTCTCGACATATTTCCTGAGCTCCCCGGCCCGCAGCATGGGCATGGTGTTGATGACGATGGCCCCCGCCTTCGTCGCCGCCAGCCAGCATGCGACCATCGCGGGATTGTTCGCGGAGCGGATCATCACCCGATTGCCCGGCTTCACGCCGAGATCCTCGACCAGGGCATGGGCGAGCCTGTTGCTCCAGTCCGCGAGCTCCTTGTAGGTCCGGCGGCGGCCGTTTCCGATCAGGGCGGTGCGGTCGCCGAAACCCTTCTCGACCATGGCGTCGGTGAGCTCGACCGCGACATTGATCCGGTCCGGATATTCGAACCCGTCGAGCAGCAGCGCCGGCCAGGTCTCGGGCGGCGGCAGGTTGTCGCGGGCGAAACTGTCGTGATGCGCGGATGGTCTCAGCATTCTCTATTCCCCTCTCCATGACTCGGCGCGGCGATCTCACCGCCGTCGGATTTCAATCGCCCTTGCCCTGCGCCTCGAGCTTCTCGGTCAAGTGATCCAGACGGCGGATCATCCCGTCCACATCGTCCTCGTCGAGCCTGCCGAAGATCTCGTCGATCCACTGGGAATGCGCCTCGGCGTTCCTCGCGAATTCCTGGTGCCCCTTCGTCGTCAGCCGGATGATCTGAGAACGCCTGTCGTGCGGCGGCGTCACGCGCAGCACCAAGCCCTCCTCGTTCAGCTTGTCGACGATGCCGGTGATGTTGCCGTTGGACACTTGCAGGCGCTTCGAAATCTCTTTCATCTTCATGCCGTCCGGCGCTCGGGACAGGGCGGACATCACGTCGAAACGAGGCAGGGTGGATGCAAACTCCGCGCGGAGCCGCCGCCGAAGCTCATCCTCCACGCGGCGGGTGGATTTCAGGAGCCTGAGCCAGAGCCGCAGCCTTTTCTTCGAAAGGGATTGAGTCGCCGCCTGCCTGTTCGCCTTGAGTGTCAAGCTGCGCCTCCGGGCCGCGCCACGACGTCGAGCCTGGCTGGCGGCACGTTCCGGCCCCCGGCGCCGGGGATGGGCGAAGCCCGGGACGCCTGCTCATCCGAGCTATCGGTCTTCGCCATCATGGTCTCATCCATCCCATAGGGGCCGTGGCGGCCCCGAACTCCGGGCGGAACCATAGTCGAACATCCACGATATTTCAAGCTTGAAATATATAGGCCTGTACTTTATGGAGACGAATGGCATCGCGCCGGGGCGTCAGCCGGATGAAACGGGCGAAGCCCCAGACGGAGGCGATGCGATTCTCGCCGGGGGAGGAATGGGTCCATGGAAATGCACGGCATCGACTGGGAGGACGCGTTCGCCAATGCCGCCTATATCGACGGCGGAGCGGACTACACCGACAGGTGGGCGCGCGAGGCGGAGGAATTCAGGCGGACGGCGAATGCCGAGCTGGACATTTCCTATGGCCCGGCGCCGAGGGAGAGATTCGACCTTTTCCTCCCCGCCACGGAACCGAAAGGACTGGCCCTGTTCGTGCATGGCGGCTACTGGGTGAGCTTCGACAAATCCAGCTGGTCCCATCTTGCAAACGGCGCGCTGTCGTCCGGCTGGGCGGTGGCCCTGCCGAGCTACACGCTTGCGCCGGACGCCCGGATCCATGAGATCACCCAGGCGATCGGCCGGGCGGTGACGGCGGCGGCCGGCCGCGTCCAGGGGCCGATCCGGCTGGCGGGCCATTCCGCCGGAGGACATCTCGTCAGCCGCATGGTCTGCGAGGACACTCCGCTCGACGCCGCCACCGCGAACAGGATTTCCCGCGTGGTGAGCATAAGCGGGCTGCACGACCTGCGCCCGCTTCAACTCCATTCGATGAACGGCCTGCTGAAGCTCGACCCGAAGGAAGCCGCATCCGAGAGCGCGGCGCTTCTGTCTCCGCGTCCGGACATCGGGATCATCGCCTGGGTGGGCGCGCGCGAGCGACCCGAATTCCTGCGCCAGTCCGCCCTGATTGCCGAAGCCTGGGGCCGGAAAGGTGCGGGGACCAACCTGATCGCCGATCCGGACCGCCATCATTTCGACGTCGTCGACGGCCTGACCGATCCCGATCACCCGCTGACCAGGGCGTTTGTCGGCCCGTGAAACCGCCATGCGCGGGGCGGCGGCCCCGGCAAATGATGGACATATATGTATATTTGATCTCGGGATCGAACGGGAACGTCACGACGGAGCGCGCGGCTTCCTCGAAGAGCGCATCGAGAATTTCTCGAGGGCCTCGATTTCTTCCGCCTCCGGCTCGACGCCCGAGAAGCCGCGCAGATATGCACGAATATGCGCGACGCGCATGGCGAGGGTTTCCCGCACTTCCAGCGCATAATGGCCGATCTGCGTGAAATATAGGATGCGGGCGCGGATGAAGGCATCCTTGTCATCATAGCCGTAGCGCTGATACATTTTCGACAGCGCTTCCACCCGCTGGTCGTCTGCCTGCTCGACGATCGACCGGACCCGAGGGTCCCTGCGTCCCCAGAACCTGACGGCGATGTCCAAGTTGGGATCGAAGAGCTGCGGATCCACCCAGCACTCGAACACGTTGCAGATCGCCTTGGTGATCGTTCCGGCGGGCCGCATGGCGCGTTCGATGATCGGGCCGGTATTGCGGGTCAGCCAATGGGCGAGAAGCTGATCCTGCAAGTCCTGGATACTGTCGAAAAACCAATAGAAGCTCGACCGTGACACGCCGAGTTTTTTCGCCATCACCTGAACCTTGACCTGATCGATGCCCTCGTTCACGAGTGCTTCGATCGCAAGGTTAAGCCAGTCCAGCTTGGTGGATTTGCCCGCGCCGGCATTCCGGCCGTCGCCCCCGCCCGCCCCTGTCGTCACCCGCGTTCTCTTCGCCATTGGCCTCCTACCTTTTCACCGGATGACCGGGCACGCGGCCGCAGTCTTCCGCATCGCATCCGCTTTTTCAACACGACCGGCCTCGATTTCAATCCCGGCGCACCTTTTGCCTGCCGGCACGACATTCGCTCAGGCATCCGTAGTTTTTATGGACATTATTGTACAGAAGAATTAGGCTGCGTCGACCGAGAGGAGAAGGCCATGGATGAAAATGCAAGGACGGCGCGGAGAGACAGGCGCAGAGGCCGCGACGGCGCATCCGGCCACTCCGCCATGGAACGCAGCCCCGATTACAGGCAGCTTCGAAACTCCTTCATGCCGCAACGAGTGGTGTCGGACGATGAAATCTCCAGCATCCACGAGACCGCGTTCCAGGTGCTCGAAGATCTCGGCATCAAGGTTCTCCTGCCGGAGGCTCGCGCCTATTTCGCCTCCGCGGGCGCGCTTGTCGATGACGCCACCCAGATGGTCCGCATCGGCAGGGACATCGTCCAAAGCGCGCTCGACAGCGCGCCGAGACGTTTTGTCGGCAAGGCGGGCAATCCGGGTCGCGACCTCGAGTTCGAGCTCGGTTCGATGATGTTTCTCGCCGGCAGCGGCGCTCCCAATGTAACGGATCTGGACCGGGGGAGACGCGCCGGGTCGCTGGCGGACTTCGAAGACCTGACCAGGATCGTCCAGAGCTTCGACGTGCTGCATCTGCAAGGCCCCTATGTCGAGGCGCAGGATATCGATCTCCGTCTCAGGCACTATGCCGTCGGGAAGGTGCAATTGACGATGTCGGACAAAATGCCGTTCGTCTATGCGCGGGGAACCGGACAGGTCGAGGAATCCTTCGAGATGATCAAGCTCGCCCGCGGCATGGACGAGGCGGCGTTCGAAGCGGACCCCCATTGCTACACGGTCATCAATACCAACTCCCCCCGGCAACTCGACATTCCGATGGCGCGGGGCATTATCGACTTCGCGCGATACAGGCAGATTTCCATCATCACGCCCTTCTGCCTCGCGGGTGCGATGGCGCCGATCACCGTCGCTGGAGCGCTGACCCTCCAGCATGCCGAAGCCCTGGCGGGCATCACGCTGGCGCAGATCGTCAGGAGGGGCGCCCCGGTGGTCTATGGAAGCTTCTCGTCGAATGTCGACATGAAGTCCGGCGCGCCGGCATTCGGCACGCCCGAGCATGTCAAGGCCACCCTCGGCGCGGGACAGCTGGCGCGCCATCTGGGCCTGCCCTGGCGGTCGGGCGCGGGGTCCGCATCCAATGTCAACGACAGCCAGGCCGCGCATGAAACACAGTTCGCCCTCTGGGGTTCGGTGCTCGCCGGCGCGACGATCTGCATCCACGCTGCGGGTTGGCTGGAAGGCGGGCTTTCCGTGTCTTTCGAGAAGATCATCACCGATCTCGAGGCGCTCCAGACTTTCGCCGAACTTTTCGCGCCGACATCCGGCGGCGCGGCCGAGATCGGCTACGACGCCATCGCCGATGTCCAGCCCGGCGGACATTTCTTCTCGACGCCGCATACGATGGAGCGCTATCGGACGGCCTTCTATCCGCCCCTGGTCGCCGACCTTGCCAATTTCGGAAACTGGTCCGAAGCCGGGGCGAAGACCGCGAACCAGCGTGCGAACGCGATTTGGAAACGGACGGTCGAGGAATACAGGCCGATCGATCGGGCGGACGAGATCGCCGCGGTGCTCGACGCCTATATCGCCAGGGGCACGGCGGCCGGAGGCGCCGAACCCGAAAGCTGATCCGCCGGAACGCGCGGGCGCTCCAGGCCGATTGCTCCACGATACGGGAAGTCCGGACGAAGCTCGCCGCCGTCATGTCTTTCGCCACGGTCTTCGTCATCGCCGAATCCGCCCGAGCCACCCGGGGAAACGAAGCCGTCGGGTTCTTGCCTCGATTTCGTCCGCATGTGATATGTGATTGTATGCGCAAGAGAATAGTCGACATCCGCAAGCCGGAGATCGTCCAGGCGGTCCTTCAGGCCATCAACAAGCATGGGCTGCCCATGCCGTCATATGACCTGATCGCCCAGGAGGCGGACATGTCACGGCAGTTGATCCGGCACTATTTCCCCGATCCCGAAACCCTGATGGTCGATGTCTGCAATGCGCTTGCCGCAGCCTACCGCGATTGTCTCATGCGGGGCATCCTGGATGCGAACACGACCGTTCGCCTGCCGATGTTCCTGGATTTCTACTTCAATTTCCTGACGGACAAGGGCCTTCGCAAGCCCGAGGACGATGCCGTCTACGATGCGATGTTCTCTCTCGCAGCCGGCTCGGAAAAGATCCGCAGGAATCTCGCGGAACAATATCGGCTGCTGCAATATACGATCGCGCACGAGGTGCAGATCAGCTATCCGCAGCTGCCGCAGTCGGCCTGCCGGGAAATCGGCTATCTGTTCGTGAGCATCATGTACGGCCATTGGAAGATGGTCGCCACGCTGGGCTTCGACGAGAGCCACAATCGCGTGACCCGCTCGGCGCTGGACCGCCTCATCGAGTCCTACCTGCTTCGCTATGAAGACCCCGAGGACCCTCCGCCTCCCCGCTCGGGGTGACCCGTCCAGGCAATTTTCAGGACGAATATTCCTTTTCAAAAGGAAAATTTCTGGTTGACCGCCCGGTCCAATCGACTAAAGTAACGTCGTCCCAAGGGTCAAGTATAGCTAAAGGAATGCAGCAGGCGAGCATACGATG
>JAGRLJ010000045.1:11159-26867 GCA_020441805.1 Rhizobiaceae bacterium | reverse complement strand
TCCGGCCGCGCGATCACGCGACATCCACGATCCGAATGCATGTGCCGACGGCAAGCGCCCGCTTCCGCAAATAATGTCGCTGATCCGCATGTCAGCGCGATTTTATCCTCCGGAGGAGCTTCCGAATGGGAAAATATATCGAGGGGACGACCGGCAACGACACGCTGAACGGCACCGGCGGCAAGGACACCATCAACGGAAAGCAGGGCAACGACAAGATTCACGGCAATGGCGGCGACGATGTCATCTATGACAGCGATTCCTACCTCGTCGGCAATATGATCGTCGATCCCGCGCCCGACAACGACGTCATCCATGGCGGCGCCGGCAACGATTATATCGTCTCCTACCAGGGCGACCATCTTCAGGATCGCGACAAGATCTATGGCGAGGACGGAAACGACACGATCCTGCTCGGCGGCTCCCAGACCGGCGACCTGGCCGATGGCGGCCGCGGCTTCGACACCTTCGTCTATGCGGGCGGCGGCTCCATCACGCCGAAACCCATAACCATCATCTATCAGCCCGGCCAGTTCCATATCGTCGCCGCGGGCAAGGCGACGGCGCTGCTGGTGAATTTCGAGCGGGTGGTGCTGCGGACCGGCATGGGCGCCGACACGCTGTCGGGCAGCCCCAACAACGATATCATCGAATCGACGGGAGGGCGCGACCTCCTCGAGGGCGGGAAGGGCAACGACCAGATCGGTCTGCTCTACCGCGACCTCGAGGACAACCAGTTCGAGGATGTGACGCTGTCCGGAGGGTCGGGCCTCGACACGCTCTCCGTGAGCTTCAATCTCGACAGCACCTTCGGCTTCGCCGTCGATGTCGGGGCGAGATCCTTCAGCCTTCCCAATGGAAAGACGGCAAAGATTTCCGATTTCGAAATTCTGTCGGCTATCGGCGGCGGCGGCAACGACCAGTTCACCGGGCGGGGCGGCAGCGACCATCTGAGCGGATGGGGCGGCAACGACCTTTTGAACGCCGGTGGCGGCAATGACGATCTGTTCGGCGGATCGGGAAACGACATCCTGTTCGGGGACAGCGGCAATGACAGGCTGTATGGCGATAGCGGCGACGACCGGCTCGCCGGAGGCGCCGGCAACGATATTCTCGACGGAGGCCTGGGCACGGACACGCTGGCGGGCGGAGGAGGCGACGACGTCTACTATGTCGACAACAACGATACCGTCAGCGACAGCGGCGGCTTCGATACCGTCTATGCCGATTTCTCCTTCGAACTCAGGACCGGGGACGGCATCGAAAGACTGATCGTCGACGGCAACCGCGCGATCGGCAACGAGCTCGACAACGTCATTTCCGTCAACGGCGTCAATAGCGTGGTCGAGGGCCGGGCCGGCAACGACACCATTCACGCGAGCCGATGGGACGATACCGTCAGCGGCGGCCTCGGCAACGATATCGTCAACGGCTATGCCGGCGACGACCAGCTTGCCGGCGACGAAGGCAAGGACAAGATCTACGGCGGGACCGGCGACGACACGATCGCGGGCGGCGACGGCGACGACATCCTGTGGGGCGACAGCCCAAGGGTCGCCGATCCGGGCGGCAAGGGCATTCTCAAGCCCAAGCAGGCCGACGGAAGCGCGATGGAGACGGCCATCAGCCTGAAGAACAAGCTCTTCGCGCTCAAGGACGACCCCGATGTCGTCGAATCGGCGGCGATCCCGCATTTGACCGTGACCAAGAAACATGCCGGCGGCCAGGGCGACTGGTTCCGGCTGGATATCAAGAAGGACGGGCAGATCGTCACCTTCGACGTCGATCGCGCGGATTATGACGGCGCCTTCACCAGCACGATCTATGTCTACAGCAAAAAACAGGCCGAGCTGGGCAATAGCGGCTTCAACTGGCCAGAGGATCCCGGATCGGAGGGCAGGCAGGACGGGCAGTTCAGCTTCGGCTTCGCCGAGGCGGGAACCTATTATATCCGGGTGGCGAAGAACCAGTTCACCAGCGGCGATCCCACGGGATTGCGCTACGACCTGCACATCACGCTGGGCGCCGAGGGCGGGGAGGACGTGCTGGACGGCGGCGCGGGCAACGACCGCCTGATCGGCGGATCGCGGAACGACATGCTGACCGGCGGCGAAGGTCGCGATACCTTCGTCTTCGAGACCGGCGACTTCGGAACCGACACGATCACCGACTGGCAGGACGGCCTGGACCGGATCGAATTCACACGCCAGGCAGGAGCCCACCGCTTCCACGACCTCACCATAGAACAGCAGGGTGACGACGTTCACATCACCACCGGCGAAGGACAGATCATCCTTGCCGGCGTCGATGCGGCCGATATCGGCAAATCGGATTTCAGCTTCGTCTAAGACCGCCGGCAGGGACTCTGCCGGATTGTGAAAACCAGTCGGCCGTCCGGCAGGGAGGCCGGGAAAGCCAGGGAAAGAGGAGCCATATGGCGAAGTCGATCAAGCTCGATCCGAATTTCACGGAGCGCACCGTCGATCTGGAGGCGCTCGGTTATGTTGCCGGCGACGTCCTGATCTTCTCGATCAAGGGCGGCTATCGGGACGACGGCAAGGGCAAGGACAACCATTGGGAGGTCAGTGCCGAATATGGAGGATATTCCGCTCCGCTGACGTCCGGCAAATGGGAGGTCGTCCTGAATGCCGGGCTTGAGCTGACCTTCGTCAACCAGGACCCGACGATCGGCGGCAACACCGACCCCAACAGGGACTTCAGGCTGGTGCTGGCGCCCGGCCTGTTTTCGGAGGGCCCGAACCGGGTCGATTTCAACGATCTCACGGCCATGCAGGCCAAGGCCATAAAGAACGGTGTCCAAACCCGCTTCGCGGGCAACGGCGACGACGTCGTCTACCTGCCGGACGCCAGGATCAAGGGATATGACCACAAGAAGTATTTCTGGTCGGACGAAGGCAACGACACCGTCCATGGCAGCAGGCGGGCCGACAAGATCGACGCCTGGGATGGAAACGACATCGTCCACGGCGGACGCGGCAACGATATCATCTGGGGCGAGACCGGCAACGACACGATCTACGGCGACGAAGGCAGGGACAGGATCTACGGAAATGCCGACATGGACCATCTTTACGGCGGCGCCGGGGCCGACCGCTTCATGTATTTCGCATATTATGATTCATATGCCGGCGCCGCCAGCGACTGGATCCACGACTTCAGCCAGGCCGAGGGCGACCGCATCGACCTCAAGAAGGTCGATGCGAACAGCGTGAAGAAGGGCAATCAGGACTTCAGGTTCATCGGCGATGCCGAGTTCTCGGGCAAGGCGGGTGAGCTCCATTACCGAGTCGATGGCGGCACGACCTATCTCGAAGCCGACAGGAACGGCGACTCCGTCGCCGACTTCGCCATCCGCTTCGAGGGTGAGATCGACATCGTCAAGGCCGATATCATCCTTTAACGCGCGCCCGGCGCCGGTTGGCGCCCACGGGAAATCGAACGGAAAATCGACACGGCTTCACGCCGCCGCGGCGTCGGGCTTTTCAGGATCAGGGAGAGCGGCAAGATGGCAAAGGAAAGGTACTTCGAGCTTTTTGGCACGGAGGGGTATCTGAATCGTTTTTACAGCCTCGGCGACGGCCTCGAGCTCCAGGACGGCGCGACGAAAAAGCGGGCCGTGCTGGTGGACGACCTGGCCGACAACAGGATCGTCATCAAGGGCAAGGGGCTCGATTACGCCGACGGCGAGATGGTCGCGGGCAAGATTACGTCCGTGACCTTCATGGATGCCGACGGCGGCAAGCTGATCTCGATCGCCAAGCTCAAGGCGAATGCCTCCGGCTTCAATGACGCCGCCGACAACGGCGCCTACGCGCTGCACGAATATCTCCTGCGCGGAAAGGATACGATCACTGGGTCGGACGTGGGGGACTGGATCAATGGCTATGGCGGCAAGAACAGGATTCACGGCGAGGATGGGGCTGACTGGATTTTCGGCGGCAGGCGCGCCGACCGGCTGTTCGGCGACAAGGGCGACGATTCGATCTATGGAAACGGCGGAAACGACCGCCTGACCGGCGGCAAGGGGGCCGACCTCTTCTACTTCTCCGAGACCGCCAGCAACAAGGTCGTGATCACCGACTTCGACGCCGTCGGCGACCGTCAGGATCATCTCTCGATCCATGGAGACGATACGTTCCGGGTGAAGAAAGCCGGCTCGGATATCCTCCTCAAGTTCGACGACGGCGACACGATCCTCCTGCTGGACGTGCGCCTGAAGGACTTCGATCCCGCCGACGACGTCGAGCTTCGTTTCCCGATGTGACCGGCGGCGGCGGAGCCGCCAATGGCCGCTTCCACACCGGGCGGGCGACCGTCCGCGTCGTCATCGCGTCGCCGCCGGCATCCGGGCCGCCGGAAGGGATTTCGACGACACGGAAAGGCAGAATAGCCATTGACCCGCACGCAGCCTTTTATATAACGGGCCCATTCGCCCCGGACCCGGTGAAATCCCGGGTGGCTCTTCTGGCCGCCGATCCGCCAGACAACGCAAAAGCATCAAACCAGTTCACATATCGGATGCCCTCCGATCTGGATGCACTACTCTTGCGGACTTTTTCATGCTCAATCTGACGACCTACAAACGCGAATGGTTCTCCAACATCCGCGCCGACATCCTTTCCGGCATCGTTGTCGCGCTTGCCCTCATTCCTGAAGCGATCGGCTTTTCGGTCATCGCCGGCGTCGACCCGAAGGTCGGCCTCTTCGCCTCCTTCGCCATCGCCTGCGTTTCGGCCTTCACCGGCGGACGGCCGGGGATGATCTCGGCCGCGACGGCGGCCACCGCCGTCCTGATGGTGACGCTCGTCAAGGAGCATGGCCTCGAATATCTGTTCGCCGCCACGCTGCTGATGGGCCTCATCCAGATCGCCGCCGGCTTCCTCAAGCTCGGCCGTGTCATGCGCTTCGTCTCGCGCTCGGTCATTACCGGCTTCGTCAACGCGCTGGCGATCCTCATCTTCATGGCCCAGCTGCCCGAACTGATCGGCGTTCCGGGCTTGACCTATGTCATGATCGCCGCCGGTCTCGCGATCATCTATCTCTTCCCCTATGTCACCAGGGCGATCCCCTCGCCGCTCGTCGCCATCCTCGTCCTGACCGGCATCGTCTGGTGGAGCGGCATGGACCTGCGCGCCGTCGGCGATCTCGGCGAGCTGCCCTCGGCCTTGCCGGTCTTCGCGCTGCCGCAGGTGCCGCTCACCTTCGAGACGCTCGGGATCATCTTCCCCTATTCGGTGGCGCTGGCGGCGGTCGGACTGCTCGAATCGCTGCTGACGGCGCAGATCGTCGACGACATGACCGACACGACGAGCTCGAAAAGCCAGGAATGCATCGGCCAGGGCGCCAGCAATATCGCCTCCGGCCTCATCGGCGGCATGGGCGGCTGCGCCATGATCGGCCAGTCGGTGATCAATGTCACCTCGGGCGGCCGCGGCCGGCTCTCCACCTTCGTGGCCGGCGCCTTTCTGCTGTTCCTCATCCTCGTGCTGGACGATCTCGTCCGCATCATCCCGATGGCGGCCCTCGTCGCCGTCATGATCATGGTCTCGGTGGGAACCTTCTCCTGGCGCTCGATCCTCGATCTCCGCCGCAATCCGCCGTCATCCTCCATCGTCATGCTGGCCACCGTGGTCACGACGGTGGGCACGCACGATCTGGCCAAGGGTGTGCTGGTCGGCGTGCTCCTGTCGGGCGTCTTCTTCGCGGGCAAGGTGGCGCAGCTCTTCCATGTCCGCTCCTCGCTGAACGGCGACGGCTCCGAACGCACCTATCATGTCGACGGGCAGGTCTTCTTCGCCTCGGCCGAAAGCTTCGTCGCCGCCTTCGATTTCGCCGAGACGCTGCGCAGGGTGAAGATCGACGTGAGCGAAGCGCATCTGTGGGACATCACGGCCGTCGGCGCGCTCGACAAGGTCGTCCTCAAGTTCCGCCGCCAGGGCGTCGAGGTGTCCGTCGATGGCATCAACGCGGCAAGCGCCAATATGCTCGACCGCTTCGCATTGCACGACAAGGAGCATGCGGCCTTCTCGGCGCCGGGCGGACATTGAGACCGAAAGACCTGGAACGTGGCGGCGTGGTATCGAGAGCCGCCCGGTCGGGAACGGGTTTCGTCAACACGTCCCCATGAATGACAGGTCCCGGACAGGCCGGGGTCTTGCCGCCACTCCTCGCTCAGGGGCACTGGAGGGATGAGGCAAGGCCGGCGCGGAGCCCGGCCGCATCGCATGTCCCGAAGCCAAGATCCTGCGCGGACCTGGCGGCTATTGCCACCAGGTCCGCGTTGGACCGCGCCGGCGCGCCGTCCGGCAGATGGAGATTGTTCTCGAAGCCGACGCGGACATGGCCGCCGAGCAGCGCCGCCGTCGCGACGCAGGCGGCCTCGCGCGGCCCGAAGGCGCAAGCGCTCCAATGGGAAAAACGCGGCGCGTCCGGCGCGAGGAAGGGCAGCAGGTCGACGGGCTGCGAGGTCTGGGAAACGGTATAGCGGCCCAGCACGTAAAGAACGGGAATATCCGGCCAGGGCACCAGGCCGCGCCGGATCATCGCGGCGAGGCGCGCCGCTTCCATGGGATCGTAGAGAATGATCTGCGGGAAGACATTTTCCCGCCGCATCCAGTCGAGCGCCTCGGCGAAGGCCGTCTCGGCCGCTTCGTCCGGTGCGAGTTCGCGCAGCGCCAGCGAGGCGGCCTCCGGCCGCACCGCCTTCAGCACGGCGATCTGCTCGGCCGGGGCGTAGAGGCCGAGCGCCTCCGTCGTGATCTGGATCACCAGCCGGTCGCCCGCGGCCGCGCGGATGGCGTCGATCGCCCGCCGGTAAGCGTCCGCATCCAGCAGGTGGCGGCCATCGTCGCGGCGCACATGGATATGGATCATGGCGGCGCCCGCCTCCAGGCATTCGGCAGCGGTGCGCGCGAGTTCGCCCGGCGTCAGCGGAATGGCCGGATGGTCGGCCTTGGTTCGGCGCCCGCCATTCGGCGCCACTGCGATCGCGACCCGATGCGGTCTATGGGAGTCGGTCATCCGCTGTTCCTTTATGATTCATATGGATCAATAATCTATATTAATGAAACACATGTTGCAATAAGCCGATGAAAGGTGTAATCGACTCCCATGCAAACCGGCCCACTCGCAGATACGATCGTCCAGGCCTTCGACATGATGTCGGAGCAGCTCCAGGCCGCCGCGCGCTATATTCTCAACCGGCCGCGCGAGGTTGCGCTGCTGTCCATGCGCGAGCAGGCGCGGCAGGCCGGAGTCCAGCCCGCCACCATGACGCGGCTCGCCAAGCATCTCGGCCTTGCCGGCTATGAGGATATCCGCCAGCAATATGCCGATGCGATGCGGGGCGAGGTGACGGGCTTCGCCGGCCGTGTCGGAGCGCAGGCGAAAAGCCAGAAGCTGAAAGGCGACCCCGCGCTGGCATCCGACATCCTGGTCGGCATCGCCGCGCAGGTCGGCCAGCTTTCCGAGCCGGAATCGCTGACCGCGCTGGTCGAGGCCGCCCGGCGGCTGAGCGCGGCGCGGCGCATCTATTGCCTCGGCCTCCGATCCAGCCATTCGCCGGCCTGGCATCTGCATTACATCCTCTCGCTGGCGGGAAAACATTCGGTCATGCTGGACGCCGTCGGCGGCATCGGCGCCGACGCGCTCGGCAGCGCGACGGCGGATGACGTGATGGTCGCCGTCAGCGTGCTGCCCTATACGCGTCAGACGATCGAGATCGCCGACTATGCCGGCGAGACGGGCGTGCCGCTCGTCGCGATCACCGACAGCCCCGTCGCCCCGCTCGCACAGCTCGCCGCCTGCACCGTCGTCGTGCCCACGGAGAGCCCGTCGTTCCTGCATACCATGTCGCCCGCCTTCGTCGCCGCTGAAGTGCTGGGCGCGCTGGTCGCGGGACAGGCCGAGGACACGGCGGGCGCGGCGCTCGCGAGCGTCGATCGCCAGTCCGCCGCCCTCAATACCCATCTCAAGACGAGGATGAAGCGTCCGTGACCCACCTTCTGCATCGCGCCATCCATTCCCGCATGCCCGTCGCCATCGGCGGCAAGGGTATCGAATTGTTCGACGCGGAAGGAAAAGCCTATATCGATGCCTCGGGCGGGGCGGCCGTTTCCTGCCTCGGCCATGGCCATCCCGCCGTCATCGAGGCCCTGCATGCGCAGCTCGACCGGCTCGCCTACGCCCATACCGGTTTCTTCACGTCGGAGGCGGCGGAGACGCTGGCCGACCTGCTGGTCGAGGACGCGCCGGAAGGGCTCGGCCATGTCTATCTCGTCAGTGGCGGCTCGGAGGCCGTCGAGGCCGCGCTGAAGATGGCGCGGCAATATTTCGTCGAGAAGGGCGAACCGAAGCGCCGCCATATCATTGCGCGCCGGCAGAGCTATCATGGCAATACGCTCGGCGCGCTGGCGGCCGGCGGCAACGAATGGCGGCGCGCGCAGTTCAAGCCGCTGCTGATCGAAACCCACCATATCGATCCCTGCTACGCCTATCGCCTGCGGGAACCCGGCGAGAGCGACGAAGCCTATGCCGACCGCGCCGCCCGCCAGCTGGAGGACAAGATTCTCGAACTCGGCGCGGACGAGGTCATCGCCTTCGTCGCCGAGACCGTGGTGGGGGCCACCGCCGGTGCCGTGCCGCCCGTCGCCGATTATCTCAAGCGCATCCGCGCCATCTGCGACCGTTACGGCGTGCTGCTGATCCTCGACGAGGTGATGTGCGGCATGGGACGCACCGGCACGCTGCATGCCTGCGAGCAGGATGGCGTCGCGCCCGACCTGATGACCATCGCCAAGGGCCTCGGCGGCGGCTATCAGCCGGTCGGCGCCGTGTTGCTGTCGGACAGGATCTTCGATGCCTTCGCAGGCGGATCCGGCTTCTTTCAGCACGGCCACACCTATATGGGCCACCCGATGGCCGCCGCCGCCGGCCTCGCCGTGCAGCAGGTCATCCGGCGCGAGAATTTGCTCGCCAATGTCGTGGCGATGGGCGACGAGCTCGAACGCCGGCTCACCGACCGTCTCGGCAATCATCACCATGTCGGCGACATCCGCGGCCGTGGCCTGTTCCGCGGCGTCGAGCTGGTCGCGGATCGGGCAAGCAAGCAGCCCTTCGATCCGGCGCTCAGGCTCAACGGCCTGATCCGCAAGGAAGCGATGGCGCGCGGCCTGATGGTCTATCCGATGGGCGGCACCGTCGATGGCCGGACCGGCGATCACGTCCTGCTCGCCCCGCCCTTCATCGTCGATCGCACCGATATCACCCGCATTGTCGACCGGTTGGGCGACGCCGTCGATGCCGCGACAAGCGCTCTTCCACACGCATGACCAAGAAAAGGGGAATGACCATGAAACTGCGTTCTATTCTGTTTGCCGCTTTCGCCACGGCGATCGCTTTCGCGCCGGGCGCCCGCGCCGCCGATCTGGTGGTCGCCACCGATACGGCCTTCGTGCCGTTCGAGTTCAAGGAAGGCGACAAATATGTCGGCTTCGACATCGACATGTGGGATGCCATCGCCAAGGAGATCGGCGTCACCTACACGCTCCAGCCGATGGATTTCAACGGCATCATCCCGGCGCTCCAGACCAAGCAGGTCGATGTCGCGCTCGCCGGCATCACCATCAAGGACGAGCGCAAGAAGGCGATCGACTTTTCCGACGGCTATTACGACAGCGGCTTCCTGCTGATGGTGCCTGCCGACAGCGATATCAAGGGCGCGGACGACCTCAAGGGCAAGATCCTCGCCACCAAGACCGGCACATCCGCGACGGACTACGCCAAGGAGCATTTCAAGGATACGGAGCTGCGCCAGTTCCCCAATATCGACAACGCCTATCTGGAGCTCCGGACCGGCCGTGTCGACGCCGCCATGCACGACACGCCGAATGTCCTCTACTATGTGAAGACCGCCGGCGACGGCAAGGTGAAGGCCGTCGGCGAGCAGATGATGGCGCATCAGTACGGCATCGGCTTCCCGAAGGGCAGCGAGCTCGTCGCCAAGGTCAATGCCGCGCTGGCCAATATGAAGAAGGACGGCCGCTACACCGAGATCTACAGGAAGTGGTTCGGAACCGATCCGAAGCTCTGACGCCTTAGCCGGGTGCGCCGGCGTCGCTGGCGCGCCCTCCTCACGCCGGGGGAGCCAATCCATGGAATTCGACTGGTCCGTCATCGGCGAGGCCATGCCCGCCCTCTTGAGCGGCGCACGCCTCACCATCCTCATCACCATCGCCGGCCTCGTGGGCGGCCTGGTCGTCGGCTTCGTGGCGGGGCTGATGCGCGCCTATGGCAATGCATTGCTCAACGCCATCGCCTTCACCTATATCGAACTGATCCGCGGCACGCCGATCGTCGTCCAGGTGATGTTCATCTATTTCGCGCTGCCGGTGCTGGCCGATATCCGCGTCAACCCGATGACCGCCGCCGTCACCGCGATCGTCGTCAATGCCGGCGCCTATATCGCCGAGATCGTGCGCGGGTCCTTCCTGTCCGTCCACAAGGGACTGAAGGAGGCCGGGCTGGCGCTCGGCCTGCCGATGTGGAAGGTGCTGGTCTATATTATCGGCCCGGTCGCCTTCCGGCGCATGATCCCGCCGCTCGGCAACCAGTTCATCGTCAGCCTCAAGGATACCTCGCTGTTCATCGTCATCGGCGTCGGCGAGCTCACCCGCCAGGGCCAGGAAATCATGGCCGCGAACTTCCGCGCCGTCGAGATCTGGAGCGCCGTGGCGATCCTCTATCTGCTGATGACCGGAACATTGACGCTGATCCTGCGCGTCACCGAAAAGAGGATGCGAATCCTATGAGCATCGTGGAATTCCGCAATGTCACCAAGCGCTTCGGTTCCGTCGTGGTGCTGCGCGAGGTCGATCTCGACATCGACAGGGGCGAAGTGGTCGTTCTGATCGGCCCGTCCGGCTCGGGCAAATCGACGCTGCTGCGCTGCATCAACGCATTGGAGGAGATCGATGGCGGCGACCTTGTCGTCGACGGCATCAGCGTCAAGGCCGGCCGCTCGCAGGTGCGCCATATCCGTCAGGAGGCGGGCATGGTTTTCCAGCAGTTCAACCTGTTCCCGCAGATGACCGCGCTCGAAAACGTCGCCTTCGGCCCCCGCCGCGTGCGCGGCGCCGGCCGGGCCGAGGCGCTCGAGCAGGCAAGGGCGCTGCTGACGAAGGTCGGCCTTGCCGAACGCGGCCATCATTACCCCTCCGAGCTTTCCGGCGGTCAGCAGCAACGTGTGGCGATCGCGCGGGCTCTCGCCGTCAAGCCGAAGCTGATGCTGTTCGACGAGCCGACCTCGGCGCTCGATCCGGAGTTGCGCCACGAGGTGCTGCGCGTCATGCAGTCGCTCGCCGAGGAAGGCATGACGATGATCGTCGTGACGCATGAAATGGCCTTCGCCCGTCAGGTCGGCACGCGGCTGATCTTCATGGAGGACGGCAAGATCTCCGTCGACGGCAACCCCGCCGCCCTGCTCGCCGATCCGGAAAATCCACGCCTGCGGGAGTTCTTGCAGCATGTCCATTGACAACCGGCTCGGCTTCGTCGAGATCGCCGGCTCATCGCATGAGATCGGCGTCCAGCTCGGCCGCTTCGGCCGTGACATCGTTCATCGCCACCTAGTCGCCAGCCATGCCTGGGCCTCCGTCATGGCCTTTCGCGGCGATCCGCGCGTCGCGGTCATGCGGGAGCTGGTCGAAACGCGCTTTCCCGCCTATTGGGCGGAACTGCGAGGTCTTGCCGACGGCCTCGACCTGCCTTTCGACGACGTCTTTCTCTGGAACAGCCGCGGCGATGTCCGGGCCTTCGCGCCCGACGGCTGCACGACGGTGCAGATACCGGGCGAGGAACCCATTCTCGCCCATAACGAGGACGGCGATCCCGGCTTCCGGGGCCATTGCGCGCTCGCCCATATCCGTCCGGCAAACGGAATCGCCTTCACGAGTTTCGTTTATCCGGCCTCGATCCCCGGCCATACCTTTGCCGTGACCGAAGCCGGCCTCGTCCAGGCCGTCAACAATATCCGCTCCCGCGCCGTCGGCGCCGGGCTGCCGCGCATGGTTCTCGGACGCGCGCTGTTCGACTGCCGTTCGCTCGACGAAGCCGTCCATCTGCTGAGAACCGCCGAGCGCGCCGGGGCCTTCCACATGACGCTGGCCCAGCAGGGCAGCCCGCGCCTGCTCAGTGTCGAATATACCCATGCGGCCTGTAGCGTGGCCGCGATCGACCGCCCGCAATGCCATGCCAACCATCTGATCCATGACGGCACGAGAGGTGAACCGCAGGTCGTCACCGGTTCCTCCCTCGCCCGCCAGCAGCGGGGCGATGCCCTTCTCGGCCGGCTGGACGGGGCGCCGCCGGACCCGATCGGTATCCTGTGGGACAAGGCCATATCGCCGCTGCCCATTTATCGTGGACAGCCGGACGATCCCGATCACGAAAACACCCTCGCGACAGCCGTCTTCCGCATTGGCGCCCGGTCGATCGACTGGATCGTGTTTGACCGGCCGGATACCGCGCCGCGCTTCGTCATGAAAGGACTCTCGGCGGCACCGGCATGAGGCCCGTTCCGGCATTGCAGGCCCCATCGTCGGTTCGAGCGATAGGGCGTGCCCACCCTTACGGTGCGCGGTGATCCATGCGGAATGGACAGGACGGGTTTCACCGATCGATTGGCGGGTGCCTGCGGCGTCACCGTTTGGACATCGGCGCGAGCGGGCCGAGGCTGTCGAGATAGGCGGATGCGCCGTTGTTCTCATAGGTCGACAACACGACATCGCGGTCGCGGTAGGATTTCAGCACCTGGCCGAGACCGTTGGCGCCTTCCATACGGACCTGCCGCACCAGGCCGAGATCGACGACGATCGGAAATATTTCCGTCACCTGTCCGCATTGATGCACGACATTGCCGGTCGGGTCCGCGACGAGCGAACGGCCGACGCCGCCGGCATCGAGTCCGTTCACGTCCACCACGTAGCACGAGAACATCACCGCCGTCGCCTGCACGATCGCCAGCTCCGCCCTGCGATCCGTCGTGCCGGTCAGCACAGGATGGATGAGCACCTCGACGCCGGCCGAGGTCAGCGTGCGCGTCGTCTCGGGGAACCAGATATCGTAGCAGATCGAAAGGCCGAAACGGCCGACATCCGGGACATCGAAGATCAGAAACTCGGTGCCGCCCGCAACCCCGGCCTCGAAAGGCCTGAAAGGAAACATCTTGTCGTAACGGCCGGCGACCTCGCCCTGCGGATTGATGACGACGGCATGGTTATAGGTCTCGCCCCCCCGATGCACGAAAAAGCTGCCGGGAACGATCCAGACGCGGTGTTTGGCGGCCAGGGCCTGAAAGACGGCGATATCCGCCTCCGGGTCCTCGGCGGCGCAGGAATGCAGGGGGCCGTGCATGGCGAGTTCGGAAAAGACGATCATGTCGGTGCCGGGATAGAGCGCCATGGTCTTTTCGACCTGGATCGTCATGGCCGCGATATTGCGGCCGCCGATCGGTACCGACATCTGGATGCCGGCGATCATGAACCGGGTGCTGTCTCGCGGAGCGGTGGACGCCGGCATCGCCTGGGAATAGGTAAAAGAGCCTGACATGAATTTGCAATATCCTATAGCTATTTGCCTGGACGCACGCCGGATCTCGCCGGCACGCTCGCCGGCAGGGCGGATACGAGGTCGTCCAATGCGACACCACGGTAGGGCTTGCTCGATTTGAGCACGATATAGCTGGAAAGATTGCCGATTCTCGGACCAAGCCTCAGCAGTTCGTCGGAAAGCATCTGATAGGACGATATGTCGGGGCACACGAAGCGCACGAGATAATCTATCGGGCCGCTGACCTTGGTGCATTCCACCACATAGCGCATGTTCTCGACCATGCTCTCGAAGATTTCGAAGTCCTCGAAGCCGTGGCTGTTCAACGTTATGGCGGCGATGACATCGACATGCCGGCAGACTTTCGTCAGGTCGATGCTCATATGATAGCAGGTAATGACGCCTGCCTTCTCGAGCTGCTTGACACGTTGCAGGCAGGGACTCGGCGAGAGACCGACAGCCTCGGCCAGCTCCTGATTGGTGCTGCGCGAATTGGCTTGCAGATAAACCAGGATACGCACGTCCATAGAATCCAGCCGGATCTCTCCCTCGATATCCTTCATTCGCTTATCCCTTTCAAACCGACCGGTCCGCGACGCCGCCCGGCAGATGTGCCCGGGCGCAGTGCGCGCTAAGCTGATACCCCACAATGAACGGCGCATAAGGACACGGCGGATTGCTGTCAAGCAGGCCGTCCGGGCCGACTATTCCGCCGATGGCGGGCCTTCATGCGCCCCCGACATAAGCTACCGTAAAGATGCATCCATGCGGCAATAAATGTGGAAACGGGGCCGAAAATTGTCAGCACCTTTGCCGAACCCGACGTTACAGTTCGCCCATAGGGAGACATCCGGGGGGAGGAACGATGGCATCGTCTATCTTAGAGCAGATCACGCGCAAGAAACCGGTCGACCGGCTGGTGGCCGACACATCGGATACCGGTGACGGGCACGCGCATCTCGGCCGTTCGATCACGCTGTTCCAGCTGATCATGTTCGGCGTCGGCGCGACTATCGGCACGGGTATCTTCTTCGTGCTGAGCGAGCAGGTGCCGGTCGCCGGGCCCGCGGTTGTCATTTCCTTCGTCATCGCGGCCATCGCGGCGGGCCTGTCGGCGCTCTGCTACGCCGAGATGAGTTCGATGATCCCGGTTTCGGGCTCCTCCTATTCCTACGCCTATGCGACGCTCGGCGAAGGTATCGCCTTCTTCGTCGCGGCCTGCCTGGTGCTCGAATACGGCATTTCCGCCGCGGCGGTCGCCGTCGGCTGGGCCGAATATGTCGAAAAGCTGCTCTTCAACATCACCGGCATCGTGCTGCCGGGCTGGATGACCAAGGGGCCGATCACGCTTGCCGGCGGCGACAATCCTTTCGCCATGGCCTTC
Organism: Rhizobiaceae bacterium; assembly: GCA_020441805.1. GTDB lineage: Bacteria > Pseudomonadota > Alphaproteobacteria > Rhizobiales > Rhizobiaceae > Rhizobium_E. Next base: position 11,857 of record JAGRLJ010000045.1, on the reverse strand, counting down.
TTCGAGGAAGGCTCCGGCCTCATCAACCTGCCGGCCGTCATCCTGGTCACGCTCTGCTGCGTGCTGCTTTTGCGCGGCGCGAAGGAATCGGCCCGCGCCAATGCCATCATGGTCATGGTCAAGCTCGCCGTTCTCACCCTTTTCATCGTGATCGCCGGCAGTGCCTTCAACAGCGCCAATTTCACGCCGTTCTTCAACGAAAGCGGCTTTAACGGCGTCCAGGCGGCGGCGGCCTCGATCTTCTTCACCTTCGTCGGTCTCGATGCCGTCTCGACGGCGGGCGAGGAAGTCGTCAACCCGCGGCGTAACCTGCCGCTCGCCATCATCTCGGCGCTGGTCATCGTCACCGGCTTCTATGTGCTGGTCGCGCTCGCCGCGCTCGGCGTGCAGCCGGCCGGCGCCTTCGAGGGGCAGGAGGCGGGTCTCGCCACCATCCTTCAGAACATCACGGGCTCGGCCTGGCCGGCCAATCTGCTCGCCGCCGGCGCCGTCATCTCGATCTTCTCCGTCACGCTGATCGTGCTCTACGGCCAGTCGCGCATTCTCTTCGCGGTCTCGCGCGACGGCCTGCTGCCCTCGATCTTCCACAGGGTCGATCCGCGCAGCATGACCCCGGTCGCCTGCACCATCATCGTCGCGGTCTTCGTGTCGCTGATCGCCGCCTTCGTGCCGTCCGGCCTGCTCTGGGATCTGACGAG
>JAGRLJ010000045.1:0-11043 GCA_020441805.1 Rhizobiaceae bacterium | reverse complement strand
AGCATCCTGGGCTGCGTCTATCTCATCCTCAAGCTGAGCTGGATGGTCTATCTCGTCACCGTCGTCTGGGTCAGCATCGCCGCGCTCGTCTACTTCGCCTATTCGGCGCGCCACTCGCGCCTCGAACGGCCGGATGCCGTCGGCGAGGTGGCGTGATGAAGCTTCTTGTCGGACTTTCCGCCGACCAGGGCGGGCAGGAAGCGCTGGCGCTGGCCGCTGTGCTTGCCCGCTCCTGCCAGGCCTCGCTCGTCGCCTGCACGGTGACGCCCGATACCTGGGGCCACCCTTCGCCGGCGCGCGTCGACGGCGAATATGGCGACTTCCTCGCCCAGCATACTTCGGCCGTCCAGGCCGAGGCGAAGGCCTCGCTTCCCGCTGACGTGACGGCGGAATTCATCGCTGTCTCCGCGCCGTCCGCCCGAGAGGGCCTGATCAAGGCCGCCGCTGATGCGGGCGCGGACTGCCTCGTGCTCGGCTCGTCGCGGGATGCGCCGCTCGGCCGCTTCGGCGAAGGTGGTGTGACGACCGAGCTTCTGCGCTCGGCGGACCTGCCGATCGCGGTGGCGCCGCACGGTTATTCGGCGGGGCCGGAGACCCGCGTGCACCGGCTGAGCGCCGCCTTCAGCGGCTCTTCCTCCTCGCCGGCCATCATCGCGCGCAGCATCGCGCTCGCCAAGGAATATTCCGTGGCGCTGCGCCTCGTGACCTTCGTGGTGCGCGACAAGCAGATGTATCCGACGGGCGCCGGCTACGATGCGGAGCAGTTCGTCTCCAACGTGCTGCGCGAGCAGGCGCGGGATGCGCAGACAGCCTTCCTCGCGGGCAGGCCGGGTCTTACCGGCGAGATCGCGGACGGGGCGACATGGAAGGAGGCCTTCGATTCGTTGAACTGGCAGGAGGGCGAATTGCTGGTTCTCGGGTCGAGCAAGCTCGGGCCGCTGCTGCGCGTCTTCCTCGGTTCCAACGCGCGAAAGATCGTCCACAACGCGCCGGTGCCTTGCCTGATCCTGCCGCGTAGCGAAGAATAACAAAATCGCAGATATCGTGCCCGAGGGAGATCGCATGACAACGAGAACGTTCAACCAGCCGCTCGGCGGCAACGAAATGCCCCGGTTCGGCGGCCCCGCCACCATGATGCGCCTGCCGACGCAGCCGACCACCGAAGGGCTCGATGCCTGCTTTGTTGGCATCCCCATGGATATCGGCACCTCCAACCGGCCAGGCACGCGCTTCGGGCCGCGCCAGATCCGCACCGAAAGCTGCATGATCCGCCCCTACAACATGGCGACCCGCGCCGCGCCCTTCGAGAGCCTTCAGGTGGCGGATATCGGCGACATCGCCATCGATACCTTCAACCTGCCGAAATGCGTCGACATCATCACGAACGCCTATCGCGACATCATCGGGAACGGCTGCATTCCGCTGACGCTCGGCGGCGACCACACGCTCTCCTTCCCGATCCTGCGCGCGATGGCGGAAAAACACGGTCCCGTCGGCCTGATCCATGTCGATGCCCATGCCGACATCAACGAGCATATGTTCGGCGAACCGATCGCCCACGGCACGCCGTTCCGCCGCGCGGTCGAGGCCGGCGTGCTCGATACCGGGCGCTGCGTCCAGATCGGCGTGCGCGGCACGGGTTATGCCGCCGACGACTTCGACTGGTCGCGCGAACAGGGCTTCCGGGTCGTGCAGGTGGAGGAGTGCTGGCACAGGTCGCTGACGCCGCTGATGGAAGAAGTCCGCGCGCAGATGAGCGACCGTCCGGTCTATCTCTCCTTCGATATCGACAGTCTCGACCCGTCGATCGCGCCCGGCACGGGCACGCCCGAGATCGCCGGCCTCAACACGATACAGGCGCTCGAGATCATCCGCGGCTGCTGGGGCCTCAACCTCGTCGGCTGCGACCTCGTCGAGGTCTCCCCGCCCTACGATCCGTCCGGCAACACGGCGATCACGGCCGCGAACCTCCTTTATGAAATGCTTTGCGTCCTTCCCGGCGTCCAGAGGCGATAAGACAATGGCAGCGACCTCCCTCACCACCGGCGAATATCTCGTCCGTCTTCTGGAATCCTATGGTGTCGAGCTGATCTTCGGCATTCCCGGCGTCCATACGGTCGAACTCTATCGCGGCCTGCCGGCCACCAAAATCCGCCACGTCACGCCGCGCCACGAACAGGGTGCGGGCTTCATGGCCGACGGTTATGCGCGCGTCACCGGCAAGCCCGGCGTCTGCTTCATCGTCACCGGTCCCGGCATGACCAATATCTCCACCGCCATGGGCCAGGCCTATGCGGATTCCGTGCCGATGCTGGTCATTTCGGCCGTCAATTCGCGGGAACAGCTCGCCATGGGCCAGGGTCGCCTGCATGAGCTGCCCTCGCAACGCAACCTCGTGGCGGGCGTCGCCGCTTTCAGCCACACGCTGCTCGATCCCGCGCAGCTGCCCGAGGTGATGGCCCGTGCCTTCACCGTCTTCAATTCGGCGCGCCCGCGCCCGGTCCATATCGAAATCCCGCTCGACGTCATCGTCGCGCCGGCCGGCCACCTTTCCGCCGAAGCCTGGCCGCTGCCCGGCCGCGCCGCGCCGGACCCGGCCGCCATCGCCAGGGCCGCCGCGATCCTCAAGGCGGCGAAGCGACCGATGATTGTTGCCGGCGGCGGCGCCGCCGATGCTTCGGCCGAGATCGCCGCCATCGCCGAAAAGCTCGACGCGCCGGTGTTCATGACCATCAACGGCCGTGGCATCCTGAAGCCCGGCCATGAACTGACCATGACCGGCAATCTCAGCATGCAGCCGCTGCTCGACGAACTGGCCGCGAGCGACGCCATTCTCGCCATCGGCACGGAATTCGGCGAGACGGAGATGTATCCCGAACCCAGGCCGATTTCCTTCGGCGGCCCGTTGATCCGCATCGACATCGATCCGGCGCAGATCGTCACCGGCCTGCGCGCGGACGTGCCGATCGCAGCCGACGCGAAGCTCGCCGCCGCGGCCCTCCTGCCGGCCCTCGGCGACATCGGCGGGGCTGGCGAGGGCGCGGCGCGCGCCGCGACCGTCCGCCGGCAGGTCGAGGCCGGATTGTGGCCCGCCTGCCGCACGCATGGCTCACTGATGGAAATCGTCACACGCACGCTGCCCGACGCCACGCTCGCCGGCGACCAGACCGAGCCGGTCTATGCCGTCAACCAGTTTTACCAGGCTCCGCAGCCGCGCTCGTTCTTCAATTCCTCCACAGGCTACGGCACGCTCGGTTATGGCCTTCCGGCCGCCTTCGGCGCGAAGCTCGGCGCACCGAACAGGCCCTCCGTCTGCCTGATCGGCGACGGCGGACTGCAATTCTCGCTCCAGGAACTGGCCAGCGCGGCGGAAGCAGGCATCGCGACCGTGGTGATCATCTGGAACAACCGCAGCTATGGCGAGATCAAGGCGTTCATGGCCGAGCGCGACATTCCGCAGATCGGCGTCGATATCTTCACGCCCGATTTCGTGGGGCTGGCGCGTTCGCTCGGATGCGAGGCATCGCTGCCCGCCTCCGTCGCGGAGCTGGAAGCCGAACTGAAGGCATCGGCCACCCGCAAGGTGCCGACCGTCATCGAGATCCGGGCAGGCTCTCCGCTTGCCGAAACCCTGGCGGCGTGAGGCAGCGATGCGAAACCAGCTTTTTATCGACGGCCGCTGGCAGGACCCGGTTGAGCCCGGCAGCATCCCTGTCTTCGACCCCTATCGCGGCACCGCCTATCACGCCGTCGCGGCGGGCGGCCCCGCCGATGTGGAAAGGGCGGTTGCCGCCGCCAAGGCCGCCTTCCCCGGCTGGCGCGACGCCGGAGGGCGCGAACGCGCGCGCTACCTCCGGGCAATCGCCGAAAAGCTACAGGAGCGCGCCGAGGAACTGGCGCGCCTCTCTTCCCGCAACAACGGCAAGCCCATCGCCGAAGCGCGCATCGACATCGCCGATGCCACCGCGTCCTTCGCCTATTACGCCGAGCAGGCCATCGCCTTGCAGAACCGGCAGGACGCCGAGGTCGCGCTGCCCGACGACGGTTTCCATGCCCGGCTGCGTCAGGAGCCGGCGGGCGTGGCGAGCCTGATCGTGCCATGGAACTTTCCGCTGGTGACGACCTCGTGGAAGGTGGCACCGGCGCTGGCGGCTGGCTGCACGGTGGTCCTGAAACCGTCGGAAATCACCCCGGTCGTGGAGCTCGAACTCGGCGCGATCGCCGAGGAGGTCGGCCTGCCCGCCGGCGTGCTCAACATCGTCACCGGCACGGGCGACCGCGTCGGCGCGCCGATGACGACCCATCCCGATGTCGCCAAGGTTTCCTTCACCGGCTCGAACGCCGTTGGCGCGCGGGTGATGGCGGCCGGGGCGCCCGGCGTCAAATCGGTGAGCCTGGAGCTCGGCGGCAAGTCGCCGATCGTCGTCTTCGCGAACGCCGATTTCGACGAAGCGGTGGAATGCGTGCTCGGCGGCATCTTCTTCAATGCCGGGCAGATGTGCTCGGCCACCTCGCGGCTGCTGGTGGAAAAATCGCTCGCCCCACGGCTGATGGAAGCCGTGATCGCCAAGGCACGCGCGCTGAAGGCCGGCGATCCCCTGGACGAGGCGACCGAAATCGGGCCGATCACCATGAAGGCGCAGCACGACAAGGTGCTCGCCTATATCGAGCGCGGCAGGGCGGAGGGCCTCACGCTGCTGACCGGCGGCGGCAAGCCGGCCCATGCCGGCGACGGCTGGTTCGTCGAACCGACCATCTTCGCCGACGTGCCCACATCCAGCGCGCTCTGGCGCGAGGAAATTTTCGGGCCGGTGCTCTGCATGCGCACTTTCGGCACCGAGGACGAGGCGATCGCGCTCGCCAACGATTGCGATTTCGGCCTCGTCGCCACCGTCGTCTGTGGCGACGATGCGCAGGCCAACCGCGTCGCCGACGCCATCGAGGCCGGCCATATCTGGATCAACAGCCCGCAGGCGATTTTCGTGCAGACGTCCTGGGGCGGCTTCAAGGCAAGCGGCATCGGCCGGGAACTCGGACCGTGGGGCATGTCGTCCTATCTGGAAGTGAAACACGTTACATCGCGCCTGAAACGCTAACGAACTTGACGGACCGGGGGCATGTCGAAGAAAAAGAAAAAAGACAAGAAGAAAAATAAGAAGAAAGACAAGAAATACGAAAAGCGCAAGACGCAATCGAAGAAACATCAGGGGTACATCATGGAAACCATTCGCAACGTAGCCGACCTGCGCGTCGTCATGCACCGCAACGAGCGCCCGATCTATTTCATTTCGGCGACGAATTTCAACCTGATCGGCATCGACGAATGGGTACGGAACTTCAAGTTCGTCAGCTATATCGACTGCTTCGACGGCCGCCATCCGAACGTCTTCGTCCCTTCCGAAATCCCCCATGCCGAGTTCGAGAGCATCGAGGACATCAACAATTACCTGTTGCAGCACAAGGAAGTCATCGATTACATCCACAAGCGCGGCGGCCGCGCCGTCGCTACCTTCCTGATGTTCGACGAGAAGACCGAGGAGATCTGCAACGACCTCGGCATCGAGGTCTGGTTTCCGGCGGCGAAGCTGCGCCAGCGCTGCGACAACAAGATGGAGACCGTGCGCATCGGCAACAAGGCGAACGTGCCCTCCGTGCCGAACACGCTCGCTCCCGCCCGCACCTACGAGGAACTGCTGGCCTCGGCTAAGGAAGCCGGCATCGGCACCGACCTCGTGGTGCAGACCGCCTTCGGCGACAGCGGCCACACCACCTTCTTCATCGCCAGCGAGGAGGACTACAACCGTCACGCCGACGAGATTTCCGCCGAAGACGAAGTCAAGATCATGAAGCGCATCAAGTGCCGCGGCGCGACCATGGAGGCCTGCACCACGGCGTCGGGCACGCTCGTCGGCCCGCTTCTGACCGAAGTCGTCGGCCAGCCTGCGCTGACGCCCTACAAGGGCGGCTGGTGCGGCAACGAGATCTTTCCGGGCGCCTTCTCGGAAAAAATCCGCGCCAAGGCGCGCGACATGGCCTACCACTTCGGCAACCAGCTGCGCGAGGAAGGCTATCGCGGCTATTTCGACCTCGATTTCCTCATCGACGTCGAGGACAACCAGGTCTATCTCGGCGAGCTCAACCCGCGTATCTGCGGCGCCAGCTCCATGACCAACCACGCCGCCTTCGCTTATGCCGATGCGCCGCTCTTCCTCTTCCATCTCATGGAATTCTCCGGTATTGACTACAAGATCGACGTGGAGGAGCTGAACGACCGTTGGGCGCGAAAGGAATTCATCGATTCCTGGTCGCAGGTCGTCATCAAGTCCACCGACGATATCGTCGATATCGTCACCCATGCGCCGGCGACCGGCATCTACCGCATGGCGCCCGACGGCAGCGTCTCCTACGATCGCTTCGACTATCACCGCCAGGCGATCGAGAACGAGCAGGAGGCCTTCTTCCTGCGCATCACCGGTCCCGGCGACTATCGCTACGAAGGCGCCGATCTCGGCATCCTGATCACGCGCGGCCGGGTGATGGACGACGAATTCGAGCTGAACGAACGCGCCAGCAACTGGATCAAGGGCATCAAGCGCCTCTATGCCAGCAAGCCGCTGACGGAAATCCAGCGCGAGGAGGCGCCCGATGCCGGTTCGTTCAAGATCCTGTAGTGGGGTATCATGGATCTCCTGTTTGAAGCTATCAGCGAAGACATGCCCGGCCCCAAATGGCGCCGGGTGTTCGATCGCCACTGGCACGCCTATAGCCGATGGTTCGTCCGAGACGGGGTGCGCACCCGCGCCACGTATCTGGAGAGCCTGAAGGCCTTACGCGCGCATATGCCGGAACTGCTGCCGACATACGAGGCCATCGTCGCGGCGGCCGGCGATGGCGATCTGGAAGCCCGTTTCCTCTCCATGTGGCGGCCGCCCTTTTATGTGGGCGGATGCTCGCAGGCGATCGTCGCGGGGCCGGAGCCGGCGCTGATCCGCAATTACGACTACAGCCCGCGCCTTCTCGAAGGCACCTGGCTCGCCTCCCGCTTCAACGGCAAGCGGGTGGTTGCGGTGATCGACTGCCTGTGGGGCGTGCTGGACGGCATCAACGAGGACGGCCTTGCCGTTTCGCTGTCCTTCGGCGGACGCACCGTCGCGGGACAGGGCTTCGGCATTCCGGTGGTGCTGCGCTATGTGCTGGAATTCGCCGGCAATACCCCGGAGGCGGTGGCGATGCTTCAGCGCGTTCCGGTGCACATGTCCTATACCGTCGCCGTCATCGACCGGGCGGGCCGCCATGCGACCGTCTATGTCAACCCGGACCGGCCGGCCGAGGTGGTGGAGCGATGTGTCAGCACCAATCACCAGCACGGCGTGGAATGGACGCGACATGCCGAGACCACCAAGTCCGTGGAGCGGGAAAAGGCACTGGAAAAGGCGCTGGCCGGATCGGCCGACGGCAAGAAGGTCCTGTCGAGCTTCATGCATCCGCCGGTCTACCAGACCTCCTACGGGCGCGGCTACGGCACGCTCTACACGGCCGTCTACAAGCCGCTCGACGCATCGGTGGAGCTCGTGTGGCCGGGCGCGGTCTGGCGGCAATCCTGCACGACCTTCGAGGACGAGGTTCGCACCATCCGCTTCAACGACGGGGATTCGGGCGGCTTCGCGCCAACCTTCAAGCAGGGCGCGGTGAGCCGCTGACCGGTTCCGGCATCGGCGCATCGCCGCTGAAAGGAAGAAATACAGGCAGAGAGGCTGGAAGCCGGATGCGCAGCGTGCGGTTTTCAGGGCAAGGGGAGGCTTGAAATGAAGATAGTCGTTCTGGGGGCCGGCGTCGTCGGCACGGCGGCGGCATGGTACCTGTCCAAGGATGGCCATGACGTGACGGTGCTGGAGCGCCATGAGGACGTGGCGCTGGGCACCAGCCAGAGCAATGCCGGCCTCGTCTCGCCCGGCGATTCCACCGCCTGGGCCTCGCCGGCCGCCCTCACCACCTTCGTCAAGTCGCTGTTCCGCTCCGACCTCGGCATCAAGGTGCGCTTCAGCCTCGATCCGCAGTTCATCTCCTGGTGCCTGCGCTTCCTGATGCAATGCACGCAATCGCGCGCGGATGCCAATACCGAGGTGAAGCTCCGGCTCGCCTTCTATGCGCGCCAATGCATCAATGCCTTGCAGGAAGAGACCGGCATTTCCTATGACGACCGGCGCAAGGGCATCCTCTATTTCTACCGCTCGCAGCAGAGCATGGATGCCGGCGCAAAGCACATGCAGTATATCGCCGACCGGGGGCTCGCCATCGAGGTGGTGGATCGCGAGCGGCTGGTGGCCCTGGAGCCGGGCCTCGCGGCGGTGAAACATCAGCTTGCCGGCGGCGTCTACTCGTCGATGGACCAGACAGGCGACTCCTCCCTCTTCACCCGCAGCCTTGCCGAACAGGCGCGCATGCGCCACGGCGCCGAATTCCGTTTCAAGACGACCGTGACCGGCCTGGACATCGAAGGCAACCGCGTCCGGGCGGTGCTGACCGACGGGGGGCCTGTCGCCTGCGACGCCGTCGTGCTGTCGCTCGGGCCGGAAAGTTCGCTGCTGGCCCGCAAGATCGGCATCGACGTGCCCGTCTATCCCGTGAAGGGCTATACGGCGACGCTGCCCATCGACGCGGACAAGGGACCGACCATGGGCGGTGTCGACGAGGACCGGCTGATCGCCTATTCCCGGCTCGGCGACCGCCTGCGGCTTGCCTCCACGGCCGAGTTCGCCGGCTATGACCGCTCCTTCAAGCCCGCCGATTTCAAGACCATGTTCCGAACGGCGCATGATCTCTTCCCCGGCGCCATCGACGAGACGAAGGCCGTGCTCTGGTCGGGGCTGCGGCCGATGATGCCGGGCTCGGTGCCGGTGCATGGGCGGGCGCGCTACGAAAACCTTTTCCTCGATACCGGCCACGGCCATGTCGGCTGGACCATGGCCTGCGGCTCGGGAAAGCTCGTCGCGGACCTGGTTTCCGGCCGGAAGCCCGATATCGACACCGCGGGCCTGCTCTACAGAAACTGACCATTTCCAGAAAACGACACGAAGGATTGCCATGTCCGATCCGCAAGTCTCCATCGATCTCGCCCGCATCGAACACAATGCCCGCACGATCGTCGATGTCTGCCGCCAATCCGGAATCACGCCCTTCGGCGTGACCAAGGGCACCTGCGGCATGCCGCAGGTGGCGCGCGCCATGCTGCGCGGTGGCGTCGCCGGCATCGCCGAATCCCGCTTCGAGAATATCCGCCGCCTGCGCGACGCCGGTATCGACTGCCCGATCATGCTGCTGCGCAGCCCGCCGCTGACGCGCGTCGAGGAACTGGTGCGCACGGTCGATATCAGCCTGCAATCCGAGCTGCAACTGATGCGGGAAATATCCAGCATCGCCGAACGGCTCGGCCGGGTGCACGATGTCATCCTGATGATCGACCTCGGGGACCTGCGCGAAGGCATCTGGCCGAGCGATCTCGTGCCGACCGTCGAGGCGGTGATGGAGCTGCCCGGCGTGCGTATCGCCGGCGTCGGCACCAACCTCACCTGCTTCGGCGCGATCATTCCGACGCAGGAGAACCTGACCCAACTGGTCGCTCATGCCTACAAGGTGGAGAGCATCACCGGCCGGCCGCTCGACTGGGTGTCCGGTGGCAACTCCTCCTCGCTGCCGCTGCTGCGGGCCGGCGGCATGCCGGCCGGGGTGAACAATCTGCGCATCGGCGAGGCGATCTTGCAGGGCGGGCGCGAGACCTTTCTCACCGAGCCCTGGCACGCCCTCGACCGGGATGTCTTCGAGCTGACCGGCGAGCTTCTGGAGGTGAAGATCAAACCCTCCATGCCGATCGGCCAGTCGGGTATCGACGCTTTCGGCAATGTCCCCGTCTTCGTCGACGAGGGCGACCGGCTGCGCGGCATCGCCAATATCGGCCGCGAGGACGTCATCGCCGACGGGCTGATCCCGACGCGGCCGGGCGTGCGCGTGCTCGGCGCCTCCAGCGACCATCTGGTGCTCGACCTGACCGATGCGGACCCGCCCTTGACGGTCGGTGAGAATGTCAGCTTCCGAATGAACTACGGGGCGATGCTGACGGTGATGACGTCAGAATATGTGGAGAAGGTTCCGATGCGGGATGTGCGGGAAACGGGCGAAGGCAAGACATATGCGATCGCCGCGGACGTGGTCGGCGGCGCGCTGATGGTCGTGCAGGGCGTTGCCGAGCGCATCGAGCAGCTCGGCTTCGTGCGCGGCGAGGGCGAACGGGCGGTTTCCCTCTCCATCTGCGGTCGCCGCCGCGACCTCCTGCCGCATGTGGAGGCCGCCGGACGGCAGCATGACGCGCTTGGCCTTATCTGGATCGATTCCGACGCCGCGATGATGCCCGACGCCGACGGGGCCGCGCCGCCAGCGGATAACGCCACCTTGCGTCGCATGCTGACCCGCTTGCCGCCGCATGTCGCGCCGGAAAACATCGTGCTGATCGGCCTGCGCAATGCGGCGCCTCAAGAGGTGACGGCGCTGAAGGCGACACGCATGCGCGTCTTTCCCATGTCGGAGATCGACGCTGTCGGCCTGCGCCAGGCCATGCGCGAGGCGATCGCCATCGCCTCGGCCGGCACGCGGGGCTTCCATCTCTGCTATTCGCCGACGGCGACGGATATGTCGGGCTGGAGCGGCGGTATCGGCGGCATCACCGTGCGCGAAACCCATTCGGCCATGGAGATGGCGGCGCTGAGCGGCAAGCTGCGCTCGCTCAGCATTTCCGGCATCGACGCGACCCTGCCCTCGCCGATCGTCGCGGAATGCGCCAATTTCATTCTCTCGGCCTTCGGCAAGACCATTCTCTGATCACAACAACAGGAGAGACTGATGATCAAGCGTATCAAGCCCGGCGCCCGCTTCTGCGAAGCTGTCGTCGTCAACAATATCGTCACCACCGCCGGCATTACCGGCGACGGCGCTGACGCCGCCACCCAGGCCCGCGACATTCTCGCCCAGATCGATGGCCTGCTGGCCGAG